>CAWUIJ010000007.1:0-44053 GCA_963922235.1 uncultured Parvularcula sp.
CACCGGCTGGGTCAGTGTCTTCACGCATCGGGGCCCATTTGCGTCCTTCGGAAAGAAGCGACCGGCCGCCAGAGATACCGCCCAGCGACAGCGTCTTGATCGCACCGGCGGAGATCGCATTCACGCGGATGCCTTTCGGCCCGAGATCACGCGCGATGTACCGCGTTGCTGCTTCCAAAGCGGCCTTCGCGACACCCATGACGTTGTAGCTTGGGATCACACGCTCAGAGCCGAGATAGGTCAGGGTGATCATCGACCCACCTGGCGCCATCATCGGCGCGGCCCGGCGGGCAGCGTCCACAAAGCTGAACGCTGAGATATCCATCGAGCGCAGGAAGTTGCCGCGGGTGGTGTTCTCGACAAACGAGCCTTTGAGTTCATCCTTATCGGAGAAAGCAATGGCGTGGACGAGACCGTCAAGTTGGCCCCATTCGCGCTCCAGCGTCGAAAAGGCGGCTTCCATGCTCTCATCCGACGTCACGTCGGTGGGGAGCAGGATCTTGACACCCAGCTCTTCCGCGAGCGGTTTCACCCGCTTTTCCATCGCCTCAATGAAGCTGAAGGCGAGCTCAGCGCCTTGCGCTGCCAGCTGCTGCGCAATGGCCCAGGCGATCGAGTTCTTGTTGGCCACGCCCATGATCAGGACGCGTTTGCCCTTCATCAGCTCACCGGCGGGGTAAGTGGTTTCGTCGCTCATGGGCCTGTCCTTCACTGCTGAAGGCTGCGCTTAGCGAGAGGTCGCGACAATGCCAATGTTGAGCGCCAAGCGTTCTCAGCGCCTTTTGGCGGCAGTGTCTCAGGCGTTAGCCGTCGTAGCGGGCCGCGATGAGGCTCGCATTGGTGCCGCCAAAGCCGAAGCTGTTGGTCAGGATGGCCTCAAGATCGACGCCTTCTTTCAGTTCGCGGAGGACGGGGAGGTCTGTGAACTCTTCGCCGAGCTCCTGAATATTCGCCGAGGCTGCGAGGAAACGCTCCTTCATCTGAAGAAGACTGAAGACGAGCTCTTGCGCGCCCACTGCACCGAGCGAGTGACCGGTCAGTGACTTTGTCGATGCAAAAGGTGGAACCTCGTCGCCAAAGGTCTCTTTGATCGCCGCCGCTTCGCGCGTGTCACCAATCGGGGTTGAGGTACCGTGGGTGTTGATATAGCCGATCTTCTGATCGACGCCGATCAGTGCACGGTTCATGCAGCGCACAGCGCCTTCACCTGAAGGAGCGACCATGTCATGGCCATCAGAATTGGCGGCATACCCCACAATTTCGCCCCAGATTTGCGCGCCGCGGGCCACCGCGCGCTCGAGCGCCTCAACGACCACGGTGGCTGCGCCGCCTGCAATCACAAAGCCGTCGCGGGCGGCATCATAGGCCCGCGAGGCGAGGGTGGGGGTGTCGTTGTAGTCTGAACTCATCGCGCCCATGGCGTCGAACATGTTGCAGAGGGTCCAGTCGAGGTCCTCGCCGCCGCCGGCAAAGATCACGTCCTGCTTGCCCATGGCGACTTGTTCATAGGCGTGGCCAATGCAGTGCACTGACGTCGCGCAAGCTGAGCTGATTGAATAATTCAGGCCACGGATTTTGAAAGGTACAGCAAGGCACGCCGAATTGGTCGATGACATCGCTTTCGGGACGGCCGTTGGGCCAATTTTCCGTGGGCTACCGGTTTCTCTGTTCTTGTCGGCGGCGGCAACGATGGTTTCTGTCGATGGGCCACCGGAGCCCATGACGATCCCTGTCATCTCGTGGCTGACTTCGTTTTCAGTCAGCCCCGCATCTTCAATGGCGTCACGCATCGCGAGGTAGTTCCACGCAGCGCCTTCGCCCATGAAGCGGCGGGTTTTCTTGTCGAGGATCTCAGTGATGTCGAGCTTGGGCTTGCCCCAAACCCGCGATTTGAAACCGTGCTCCGCCATCTCATCGGAAAAGGTGATGCCTGAGATGCCGCCGCGTAGCGATTTGGTCACTTCATCCAGGGTGTTACCAATCGAGGAGACAATACCCATTCCAGTGATCACAACGCGGCGCATAGACGTATCCCTTCCTAAGGAATCAAACGGTCAGCCCCTTTAGCATATCTTATCGGGCCGTCCTTCAGTTTTGAGGCTTAGCCGAGCACGCTGCCCGAAAGCTGTTCTTGCGAGAACAAGCCGACCCGAAGGTCCTTCGCTTCATAGATTTTGTTGTCGTCCACAAACATGGTGCCGTCGGCGTAAGCAAGAACCAGTTTGCCGCGCATGGCGCGACGAATGTCGAGCTCGTACCGGACCAGCTTATTGTTCGGACGGACTTGGCCCGTGAATTTCACTTGGCCAGCTCCAAGGGCACGGCCGTGTCCTGGGCTGCCGCCCCAGGTCAGGAAGAAACCGGTGAGCTGCCAAAGCGCATCAAGGCCAAGACAGCCAGGCATCACGGGGTCGCCAGGGAAATGGCACTCAAAGAACCAAAGATCAGGCGTGATATCGAGCTCAGCGACAACGCGGCCTTTGCCGTAGGCGCCGCCTTCATCACTGATATGGGTGATGCGGTCTGCCATCAGCATCGGCGGAACAGGCAACTGAGCTGTGCCTGGGCCACGCAGGCCATTGTGGCCACATTCGAGGAGTTCTTCGCGGGTGTAGGAGGAGGGGCGTTCTGTCATAGCAGCGGGCTAGCCCTCTAGGGTTGGTCCGGTCAACGGATCCCCTCAACAGAGACCTTACGCTTGCTGCAGGTGAATGCGCAGTTTTGCCCGGCCCTCTTACGCAAGCGCGAGAAGCCGTGATAGCGAGCCCTCAAACAACGATCGGAGGTTCGCCATGTCTATTCTCGTCCACCACCTGCGCGTGGGGCGCAGCGTGTTCACTGTCTGGCTGCTTGAGGAGCTGGGTCTTGAGTATGAGCTGAAAATCTATGACCGGAACGAGATGGGCCGGGCGCCGGACGAGCTGAAAGAGGCGCACCCTCTCGGGAAGTCCCCGGTGATTGAGATCGACGGCTTCACGCTCGCAGAATCGGGCGCCATTGCGGCTTATCTCGTGGAGACCCGTGAGAGCGCCAAGGCCTTTGGTCCGTTGTCGGACAGTGCCGCGGACAAGGCCAATTGGCTCCAGTGGCTGCACTATTCGGAAGGGTCAGCGTTTGCGCCGTTGCTCATCAAGCTGCTCTTGATGCGTGAAGCGGAGCCCAAGCCCATGCTGTTCTCGATGTTCAGCACCGCCGAGGTCGCGCTCCAGCTTGGCTATATGCAAGACAGCCTCGGCGACAAAGACTTCATCCTGGGTGACCGGATGACCGTGCCCGATATCGGTTTCTGCTATGTCTGTTCGATGGCTGATCGTCTGGGTGAGCTTGAGCCGTTCCCCAAGCTCAAAGCGTATCTCGAGCGCCTGACATCGCGCCCAGCCTTCGTCACAGCCATGGAAAAAACCGGCGGCTGATCAGATCAGCCGCGGCGCGATGAACGCGAAAAAGCCGCCGACAGTGTAAAGCGCGACGGAAATCCAGAGAACAGCCCCGCCAACCACCCGCATCCGGGTGCAGGCGCGGGCGAGCTCTGGATCGATGGGGCAGGGATCGTTGCGGCTTTGCCAGCGGGCATAGGCCGCGATACCAAGCATCACTCCCGCACCAGCAAAGACATAAGCCTTATACTGACTGAGCCAGATCAATTGCGGGACGGCTGATACCAGTCCCGCAAATGTCGCCCCCATGCCCAGCGTGATGAACAGCGCGGGCAATGCACAGCAGACCAACGTCCCTGTGCTGGCAAAGAGAGAAATGGTCGGCGCTAAAGCCTGCCTCGTGAACAGGCTCATGATGAGGCCCGGTCGATGCTGGCAATATTGTAGCCCGCGCTTTTGACGGCTTTGTCGAGTTCTTCATCGGACATCGAGCCGCCTTCTTTCAAGACGATCGCGATGGTCTTGTCTTCCAGGGAGATGTCGACGGTTTCGACGGCCTCGTTCCGTTCAAGGACTTTCATCAGCGACTGCGCGCAGAAATCGCACACCATGCCGTTCACGGCCACGGTGATGTTGCGTCCGCCAAAGTCCTCAGATGTCACTGCGGTGTCTTTGGCTGGTTCGTGATGCTCTGCTGTGTGATCGTGATCGTGATGGTGTTGATGGTCATCGCCATGCTGATGATCTTGTGCAGCAAGGCTGAGGCTCGCGGTGGCAATCAGGGTGAGTGTGAGTGACATGGTTCGATCCTTTAAAAACGGTAGGTGAAGTTGAAGAGAGCTTCGTCATTGGTGGAGTATCCGACCTCAAGAAGGGCGGGGCCTTTGAAGAAACGAAGCATGGGAGTGACGGTGAAGGTGTCGGCGCCTTGGGATTCCAAGGCGTCAGGACGATGGTCGAATTGAAGCATCGCCCAGGTGTGAAGAGCGCCAAAATCGGCGACATAGGGGGCAAGGCCTAGTCGGCCCGTCAGCTCACGGAAGGCCTGGCCTTCGACGGCATATCCGCCATAGCCCGCTGAGACGAAGAGCCTCCGGTTTTCCCAATCAGCATCCACACGAGCAAAGCCTGCCGCGCGGGCCTCGCTGAGCCCCGTGTTGAATTCGCCATCGGCAGTTCCGATAGCGCTCTTGAGGTAGAGATTGGCTTGGCTCCCCGGCGCGTTCCATCGCCTGACAAGGTGGTTGGCCTGCACGCCCACAAAGGTGTGCTCAGCATAAAGCCGATCTTCGATCCTGATCCCCACAGCTGTTTTGGGTGTCAGGGTGTAATGGGCGAGGATCGCGTTGCGTCTCGCTTCGTTGAAGACTTGGAGGGTCCACGCCTCTGGGTAGGACACCGGGCGCGCAATCGCCTCGGAGATCCCGCCGGTGGACAGGAGAGCTGCAAAGATAGCAGCCACCCCCCGGAAAAGGGTCGTCATAAATCATCCTTCGGTTGACGGAAGACAAGCGCGCAGGGGCACGCTCAGGTTTCAGTCGTCAGCCGAGGCGGGGTGGGGGGAGATCAAAACTCTGGGCGACATCGCTCGCACCCTCCGCAACGGGGAGTGCGAGCTGTGATCGCAAGTGCGGCTCGCCCAAATCAGGCGTTTCCGGGGACATTCCGGCTGAGACGGTCGTGTTGCAGAGGCACACGCCGTCACAGCAGCCATCGTGATGATGCTTCGTGTCTTTGTCGTCTTCGTCGCCAGCTGCCGCCATCATATGGCCTGCGTGCTCGACCATCGCGGAATCGCTCATGCCCGCATGATCGCAAAGCTCATGCGTCATGGCCGCATTGGCGGCGGAGGTCATGAACCAAAGGCTCAAAGCGATGAGGCGAAGAAGACGCACGCCCTAAGTCTACGCTCATTAGGACCTATTGGCCAACCCCTAGACTGACTTGATGAAATCCCGGAGCGGGCCGCCATGCTTGTCGTGGTCGAGCCCGAACGCGACATTGGCCTTCAAAAAGCCATCGATTGATCCGCAGTCGTGGCACTCACCGTTGAAGGTGACGGCCAAGAACTTCTGCATGTCCAACAATGAGGCCATGGCATCCGTGAGCTGAATCTCATTTCCGGCTCCTGGGCCTTGCTTTTCAAGGAGAGCAAAGATCTCAGGCTGGAGAATGTAACGGCCAGTGATCCGGAAATTGGAGGGCGCTTCACCGGCAGCGGGTTTTTCGACCATGCCGGTCATTTCCGCCGCGCCATTCACGAACTCGCCCTTTGGTGCAACGATGCCGTATTTGTGGGTTTGGTCGGCTGCGACCTCTTCCACCCCGATAAGGTTGGCGCCGTCTTCGTAACGGTCGGCGAGTTCTTTGAGAGCCTTAGGTGTGCCTTTGATAATTTCGTCAGGCAGGATCACCGCAAAGGGCTCATCGCCGACAATGTCGCGGGCGCACCAGACGGCGTGGCCGAGGCCCAGGGCGGATTGCTGACGGGTGAAGGACGTGCGGCCCGCTGTCAGGACTGACGAGAGGGTGGCTTCAAGGATCTCAGTTTTGTTCTTCTTCCTGAGGGTCTCTTCGAGCTCAAAGGCGTGGTCGAAATAGTCTTCGATCGCCGACTTCCCGCGACCTGTGACAAAGCACAGATGCTCGAATCCAGCCTCAAGCGCTTCTTCCATGATGTAGTGGATCAGCGGCCGGTCGACGACGGTCAGCAATTCTTTCGGGATCGCTTTTGAAGCAGGGAGGACCCTGGTTCCGAAGCCTGCAACGGGGATGACAGCGGTTCTGGGTTTCTGAGCCATGGGTGGCTTCTAACGTCGCAGGGTTAACCGCCAACCCCTTTTTTGCTTGCTCAAGGCCACGATCGTCACCACTCTCTGCCCAGGTTTTAGCAACGTGAAAGGAGGTGGTCCGATGTCCAGTCAGATGATCGGTCGTCGTGTGGGGTCTAGTGAAACGGTGAAAGGTTTCGAGCAGCCTCGAGGCTAATCCCTTTCACTCACTGACAAATCAAACGTTCAGTTGCCCAAGCGGCGACGACACTGACGGGCCGCAGCGCAAGCTGCGGCCTTCTTTGTGTTCAGAATATGTCCAATTTGAGGGGAGCTTTGAGCTCATCCTTAGCCTGCATTTAACTGCGTTGGGTGCAGATAGCGCTTCAAAGGTCGGCGAGTTGGACTGAAGTGTTATGGGTAAAGCTGCGGGCATATCTTATTGCCGTGCCTGCCACGGGACGACCCTCACGGATGCGTTCCAGGTCGGTGACGGTGTTCGCTGGGTTTACTGCGGCGACGAAGAGGGCCGTTCCGGCTGTGGGCTTCTGCAGCGCGCAGATGTCTACGAAGAGCGTCCCACCCCTGTTGCTGGTGACCATACGTGGACCGATGAGTTCCGTCTGAAAGCTGCTGCCCACCAAGCGCTCGAGATGCTCTCAACCCGCGACGGGACGGCTCTCGACGTGGGTTGCGGCGCGGGCTCACTCGCTGGAGCTTATCCCCGCTGGATCGTTCCCATTGGTCTTGATCCGGCCCTGCCTGAGACCGGTCCTCAAGACTGGGGCGTCGGCATCAAAGAAGATTTCTTGAGCCCTGCTGGCCAAGCTGCGCTGAAGCGCATGGGCGTCAAACGGTTTGATATCATCACGGCTATCTCGGTGCTCGGAGAAATGGACGATCCCTTGTCGTTCTTCCTCCGTGCCAAGAACTGGCTCGCGAAAGACGGTGTCCTCGTGATCGAAACACCGTATGCGGCGCTGGCTCTGACACGGACCTTGGCCGGTACGTTCCATACCCAGTCTGAAGCGGTCTACACCCTAGCTGTCCTTCAGCGCATCGCGCAGGCGACGGGTTTCAACATTGTCCGCGGTTGCATGACAGAGACCCAAGGCGGATCGCTTCGCCTGTTCCTCACCCATGATGACTATGATGGCCACGACTACGTCGTTTGGCGCGAGCAATTGGCGCGTCTGTGGGATGAAGAGAACGCTCTCAGCCTGGTGGGTCGTCAGGCCTATCGCGCGTTTGAGATGCGCGTCAATCAGCGCACAGAAGAGATCTACGCTTTCTCAGAAGCGCTCGCGCGTCACGATTTGCATGCTTATCTTCTTGGCACCCATCCGCGCCTTCAGATGGCGCTCGATGCCAGCGGCTTTGATCCCGATGTGATCTCAGCGGCCGTGGGTAGCCGCCAAGTGGTCTCGCCCTTCGAAGTGATTTCGGAAGAAGAGGCCCGCGCTGCACCGCCGGATGTTCTGATTGCTGACGGCGCGTACCAACGCGAGGTTCTTGAGAACTGGCACGCCTTCGTCATGGATGGTGGCCGGATTGCTTTCCTTGAGCCTGAGCTTCTGATTGTCGACGGAACAAATTATCCGCGCGAGCTTGGCCGGACCCTTGCGGTGACCGACGGTCCAGGCAGCGTCGAGACCTTGCGCGCAGCGCTGGCAGCTATGCGCCGTCCAGCTCAGCTTGTTGTGACGGGCAAAGAGCGCGCCTAGTCGCGCGCTTCCAAAGCTGCGCGCATGCCTGCGAGCGCTTTGTCCTGGCACGAAAACATCCTGTTGTTCGAGAAGCAAACAGACGTGATCCCGGCCTCGGTGGCCACCACGCTGTAGCTTGACGCATCGACATCATCGCCCGCGAACCAGAGCGTCGGCTCTCCATCAATGTTAGCATGAACAAGTCCGAAGGCGTCATTGTCTTTGGGATGGTTGAAGCGCTGAGTTCGGACCATCAGCTGCCAAAAATCGTCGCCAAATACTGTATGGGACAGCATTTCCTCCTGCCAGCGGGCCCAGTCATGCACGCTCGTCATCACGCCGCTGCCGCCATAGTGGGGAGCGTTGCGGCGGATCATGATGGGGTCATCGCCCGGCGCAACCTTGATGCCAACTCCTTCTAAGGCCTCGATAATTGGTGGGATACGAGGGAGCATGCCATCGGCTCGGTTGGGGATCACCTCCGTGATGTCATCGTTCACATAGGTTGATGTCATGCCAAGCGGCGCGAAGATCCGTGTCTCAACGACTTGCGAAAAGGGTTCACCAAAGGCGGTCTCGACGATCTTCGCGATCAGCATGAAGTTGATGTTGTTATAGCGCCATTCGCTTCCCGGATCGAACTGTAGGCTGTCCGCGGAGAGGCTGGTTTCGATCGCTTCGTCTACGGTGAAATAGTAGTGGGTGAACCAGGGAAGATCGGATTGGCGCTCGATATCATAGGGTTCGGTCAGACCGCTGGTGAAGTAGACCAAATGCGCAACGGTGAGCGCATCGCCATATTTTTCCGTCTCAGGAATATAGTCCGAAACGGGAGCGTCGAGCGCGACCTTGCCCTCTTGGATAGCGAGCGCGAGGGCCGCGGCCGTGATCTGTTTGGAGAGAGAGGCGATATGGAAGACCGTATCGCCGGTGACAGGGGTGCCAGCTTCGGGACTTGCGATGCCTTCAAACTCGCTGTGGACGATCGCGCGGCCGCCATCTGTGACCAAAAGAGCGTAGCCGCCCACATCGATCTGGGCCGAAGCCTGCCCAAGCCATAGAGCTCCTGCCGCCAGTGCCAGTCCCCAAACGCGTTTGATCATGGTCGCCCCCTTTGTCGTTGCCGCTTCGCCGCGGTGGTTTTCTAACGCCGACCCTGTACATCGTCACCATAGGTGGAGAGAGCGCGTGCGGCTTTTGTTTCTTGGTGACATTTTTGGGCGGTCCGGCCGTACGGCCGTGGTGGAGCAGCTTCCAGGGCTTCGCCAAAAACTCCGGCTCGATTTCGTGGTGGCCAATGGGGAGAATGCGGCGGGCGGCTTCGGGATCTCGGCGGCGATCGCTGCGGACCTCTTTGAGGCTGGGGTCGACTGCATCACGACAGGCAACCATGCTTTCGACCAGCGTGATGAGATCCGGGTCTTTGATGAAGAACCTCGGCTGTTACGGCCAGCGAATTTCCCAGCCGGCAATCCCGGCCGCGGCGCGGGCCTCTACGAAACCCAGAGTGGCCACCGCGTCGCCGTGGTCCATGTGCATGGCCAGCGCTTCATGGCGCCCATGGACGACATGCCGCCCGCGATTGAACGAGAGCTCAATGGGATGGATCTCGGTCACGAAGCGGATGCCATCATCGTGGACGTGCACGCGGAGGCTTCGAGCGAGAAGTACAGCGTGGGCCACTGGCTCGATGGCAAGGTCAGTCTCGTTTGCGGGAGCCACACCCATGTGCCCACCGCCGATGTGCAAATCTTCCCTGGCGGCACAGCTTACCAGACCGATGCGGGCATGTGCGGCGATTACGATAGCGTGATCGGTATGGAAAAATCGGTGCCGGTCAGCAACTTCCTGACCAAGATGCGCTCAGCGCGGATGCAGCCTGCAGCTGGCGAAGCCACGGTTTGCGGGGTGATGGTGGAGACCGGCCCTGACGGACTTGCAATCAAAGCTGAGGCCTTAAGGGTCGGTGGGCGCTTGGCGCAGACCCTTCCGTCGTTCTAAAGGCAACGGCTGAGGCCACGGAACTCCATTCTATGTTGATGCTGCTCATGATGATGCAGGCGCTTGATCCACTCGATGTGACAGGTGTCTGGGTTCCGCCGAACGGTAAGGCGCATGTCGAGATCTCTCTCGACGAGACAGGCTCGCCCCGGGGCGAGATTATTTGGTACCCAAAGCTTGTGACCGAGGAGGGCGACGGCAGCGGCCCCTTGAAGGTCAAAGACGATCCCGATCAGCTGTTGGGCGCAGTGTTGGTCGACAGTTTCGAGGCGGGCCAGCGAAAGTGGCGCCGTGGGCTGATTTATGATCCGCGTGCAGGGAAATCCTATAAGTCAGCGATCCATCGTTCATCGGAAGACACACTCGCTGTCCAAGGATGCTTGAGCATCATTTGCCGAACGCAAAAATGGCGTCGTTTGTCCGACGACGAAATCATTCGTGTGGAGATGGATGATTAGTCATGGACGCAGCCAGGGACATGGCCACGTTTCAGATCCTCGCTCGTACGGGGACGATTTCTGCGGCGGCCCATGAGCTCGGTGTTGCGCCATCAGCAGTCTCCCGGCGATTGAAGGCCCTTGAAGCGCGGCTCGGGATTGAGCTCGTCCGCCGAACAACCCGAGCTATGGTCCTCACGCCGGCGGGTGAGGCCTATCTCGAAAAAGCCACCCACCTTCTCCAGAGCATCGATGCGTTGGAAGAACAGATGCGCGACGAGTCGCTCGGTGCTTCAGGACCGATCAGGCTCGCAGCGCCGCTCTCTTTTGGCCTCTGTTCCCTGACGGATCCGATCGATCGGTTTTTGAAAGAGCACCCGAACATCACGCTCGATATCGATCTGCGTGATGCGAACGTTGATCTGATCAAAGAAGGTTTCGATCTGGCGCTGAGGATCGGCGAGCTGCCGCCGTCGACGATGATCGCGAAGAAGCTCTGCGATATCCCATCATCCGTGTGCGCGTCCCCGGCATTCATCAATCAGCACGGGCCATTCGAGAGTCCGCATGATCTCGAAGGTCTTCCCGGCATGATCTATGTCAACCGTGCACGGAACGATGTCGTTGAGTGGACCGATGAAGATGGCAAGGAGCAAAGAGCTGTCCTGAAGCGGACGATCAGCGCAAACAATGGGGATATGCTTGCGGGCCTCTCGGCGAGGGGGCACGGCATCTATTTCGCCCCGACATTCATCATGCAAAGCGCCATCGAGCGCGGTGATCTCGTCAGTCTTTTTGAAGATCTGAAGTGGCAAACCACTGCGCTGCATGCAATTTGGCCGGCGACGGGGCATCTCCCGCAACGCGTGCGTCTGCTGATCGACTTTCTCGCGAAGTCGTTTTCGGGTTCGCCGAAAGCTTAAGATCGGTTAACCTCTCCCCCTGGGTATGGTGTGGGAGGCCTTCCATGATTTTTGATAAGATGATCGCAGATCTGATTGCGGCGCTTCAGTCCGCAGCGATGTCGGACCCGCTGATGGTGCTTCTGCCCCTCGCGGTGGTGGTTCTTCGCCAAGGGCTCACGGCAAGCGGCCTAACCAGTGTGCCAAGCGTAACGACCAGCGGAATGGCCCTTTTGGGCGGGGTGATGTTCGTCTGGAACGGCGTTCTGGGTGTGATCCGCGGTACGTTTTCCGCCGGCCCTTACATGGAAAAGAACTGGAACCAGCTCATGGGTCTTAGCATCCAGGAGATGGCAGGCTTCTGGATCCTTCTGGCCGTCGGCATTTTGGTCGTCGTTCTGGTCCGCGGTTTCGCCAAGCGCTAACCGATCCGAACACAAGGACTTAACATAGAGCTCGGTGCGTCTTAGACGCTCGAGCTCTTATCGTATTTGTAGGAGGCACCATGGCCGGCCACTCCAAATGGGCCAACATTCAGCACCGCAAAGGGCGCCAGGACGCCAAGCGGTCCAAGATGTTCTCCAAGCTCTCCAAAGAGATCACTGTCGCTGCCAAAATGGGCGCGCCTGACCCCGCCTTTAACCCGCGGCTGCGTCTCGCGATTGCCAACGCCAAGGGCCAGTCGATGCCCAAAGACAATATCGACCGGGCGATCAAAAAGGGCTCGGCCGGCGAGGGCGATGACTACGAAGAGATCCGGTACGAGGGCTTCGGCCCTGAAGGCGTCGGCGTGATCGTTGAAGCCCTGACGGACAACCGCAACCGAACAGCGTCCGAAGTGCGCTCGACTTTTTCCAAGAATGGCGGAAACCTGGGCGAGACGGGTTCGGTCAGCTTCGGCTTCGACCGGGTCGGCCAGATCGAATACAAAGCCGAGATCGGCTCCGAAGACGACGTCCTCGAGGCCGCCATTGAGGCGGGTGCGGAGGATGTGGAGTCCGGCGAAGAGATCCACACGATCTACACCGCCGCCGACGATTTTGCTGAAGTCTCGACCGCGTTGGAAGAGAAGTACGGCGAAGCAGCAACAGCCAAACTTGCCTGGCGTCCGCACAACATGATCGAAGTCAGCTCAGCGAAAGCCGAGACGATGATGAAACTCTTCGATAGCCTCGATGACCTCGATGACGTCCAACAGGTCTACGCCAATTTCGAACTGTCCGAAGAGGATATGGAGAAGCTCGCGGGTTAGTTGGATGTTCGGCGCCCGGCCTTGATCGAAAATTTCTATCGACCACACTTGTAATCAATTGGACCTTCCCCTATCTGTTGCTCGATAACGGAGGGAGTTCCCATGCGTTCCATGATCCTTGGTCTGGCGGCAGCCACCGCTTTGACCCCAACAGCCTACGCCCAAACCTTTGAAGGCTCGGACGGCATTGAGCTGCGCGAAGTCTTCGCCACGGTGACCATCAAGCTTGAGGGCGATGGCCCGCTGACCGTCGCACGGTCGGGTCCCGGTGCCGAAGACCTGATGATCCGCGAGGGCCGCGCGGTCAGCATCCTTGGTGAGTTTGAGCACAAGGACTTCAAGGAAGACTATCAACGCGTCATCCGCAGCATGCGGACGGGTAACAACCGGTCAGAGCGCGCTTTCCTCGACATGCTGGAAGACCAGCCAACACTGACGATTGTCGCGGCTCCAGGTACAGCGATCCGCGTCGTCGACGGCGCCGTGAAGCTCACCGTTGAGGGTGATGCAGGCGCGGTTGAGATCGAGGACAACTCGATGCTCCTGGTCAAGATGGATGACTTTGAGACGGGCTCCATCGAGGTCAACGGCGCGGGCGATGCTGAAGTTGGCAGCATTGCTGGGGCCTTTAAAGGCAACGTGCACGGCTCCGGTGATCTGAGCTTTAAAAACGCTGGCAGCGCTGATCTCTCTGTCCACGGATCAGGAGATCTTGAGGGCGACAGCGTGCAGGGCGATCTCTACGCATCGGTGCATGGTTCTGGCGATCTTGAGATCTCGAATGTGGGCGGCGATGCCGAAGCCTCCGTCCACGGTTCAGGTGACCTGGATATCGGACAAATCACGGGCGGCTTGGAAGCGAGCGTGCATGGCTCTGGCGATTTGATGGCCAAATCAGTGTCGGACAAGCTCAAGGCGACTGTCCACGGTTCCGGTGATCTCGATGTGTCTGGCGGGTCTGTCGAGACCCTCTATGCTCGCGTGTCAGGTTCGGGCGAGTTCAATTACGGCGGTCGCGCCGTAAACGCTGACCTCACCAGCGCAGGTTCAGGCTCGATTGATATTGGTCCTGTCAGTGGTCGCGTGTCGTTCACTGGCAAAAACATCACCATCGACGGCAAGCGTCAGAAAAAAGACGACTGATCGCGCTCACGCTGGCCCGAAAGGGGCTGCTTGATGCCAAGAGCACAAAATGCCAGACGCGCCAGCAACTCGAGTTTCCGAGTCGCTGGCGCGACTCATTTTGATTGAAGGCACCTGATGAAAATCAACGGCAACGAAATCCGTCCTGGCAACACGATCATGCACCAAGACACGCTTTGGCGCGCGGTGAAGGTCGAAGCGGTGAAGCCCGGCAAAGGCCCAGCTTACGCTCAAGTTGAACTCAAGAACCTGCTCGATGGCCGCAAGCTCAACGAACGTTTCCGTTCATCGGAGACTGTCGAGAAGGTCCGCCTTGAGCAAAAAGAGCACACCTTCCTCTATGCCGAAGGCGACATGCTCACGTTCATGGATGCCGAGAGCTACGAGCAGATCCAGATCGCTGAGGACTTCATTGGCGATCAGGTCGCGTTCCTCCAGGACGGCATGCAGGTCGAGGTCGAGATGCACGAAGGTCGCCCGATCGGTGTGGCTCTGCCTGAGCAAGTGACGCTGATGATCACCGAAACCGAACCCACGGTGAAGGGTCAGACCGCGAGCTCGTCCTACAAGCCAGCGATGCTCGAAAACGGCCTACGCGTGATGGTGCCGCCGCACATCACGGCGGAGACAGCCATCATCGTCAACACTGAGACGATCGAATACGTCAAGCGCGCTGACTAAGATCAGCGCTCCACCGCATAAAGATCAAAGGTGCGCACAGGGAGACCATGTTTCTCTGTGCCAAGATCGATAAAGATCGTGCCTAGCGGTTCGAGCGGCTGCATCGTGACATACGTCTCAAGGCCAGCGCCCCGCATTGTTGTTACCAGAAGGCGTGACCGCTCGGGATCAGGGATGAAGGGCAGCGCGACTTCGAACGTGTGCTGCGGACGGAAGTTGCTGTCATAGACCTCAACATCGATACCGTCATGGCGCAACTCCCAGATCAGATGGGCGGCAATTTCCCTGTCATCAAGGATAAGGCCGTCTCTACCTTCCAGATAAGGGCGGATGAGATCGGCGGTGTCTTGCCACGCACGCTCGCGGTGAACGGATGAAGAAAGACCCAATGCGTCTGCGCGCGTGAAATCCGTCGTGATGCTGATGAAACCGATCCATGCTGCCCCATGCAGAAGGATCGTCGCGGGCAGGGCCCATCGCTCGACTTTCATACGCAAGAGCCAGAGCGGGAGGAGGATCAGGGCTGCAGGATAGGCAGCCATGGCCCAGTTGGCATGGGCGCGTGAAAGCAGAGCTTGGCCGCAAATAATCACCAATGGGGGCAGGACCATGCTGAGCAGCATGGCTTCCTTGGGATCGGCGCGGAAGCGGTAGCGGATTGTCCCGACGATCAGCACGCCAAACAAGATGGGGCCGAGGACCGCCAGTTGTGAAAGAAAAAAGTCCGCAAGCTCATCAAAATGCAGTGTGATGCCTGACCACTTTGCGTTTTCCGCAGTGTGCTTGACCGTCTGAAAGTCGTTCGCCTGAAGCCACAGGATATGAGGCGTCACGATGGCCCCGGCTGTGACGGCTGCAACAATGAGAGACCGAACTGTCAGCCCTCGTCTCACATAGGTCGAGGTGAGCGCGGCCAGGGCTAGTCCGATCGGAAAATAAATCGCTGCATATTTCGATAGAAAGGCGGCGCTCAGGCTCAGTCCTAGGACAAAGCCCCACTGGAGCTTCGCATTCTCTCGCGCTTCGATCAGACCGATCAGTGACCAGAGTGATACTGACCAGAACAGCAGCATCGGCACATCGGTTGATATCAGTGTGCCACCTAAAATAACAGCCGGCATCATGTGCCAAAAGAGAAGGGCGGTCAGACCAACCTTGTCACCGAAAAGACGCCGCCCGGCGGTGAAGAGTGCCAGCCCAGTGCCTGCGATCAAAAGGGGGGAGAAAAACCGCACTGCTAAGACGGTGTCGCCGAACAGGCTGGTCGATAACCCAATCAACCAGGCGATCATCGGCGGCTTCGAGTAATAGCCCCAAGCCAACTCACGCGACCAAAACCAGTACTGGGCTTCGTCGGCACCGAGGTCGGTTTGAATAATGGCCAAATGTCCAAACCGAGACGCTGTGATCACAAGCGTCAGGATGAGCGCGGAAAACACCGGTTCGTCAGCAACAAAAGCGCGGACACGAGACAGCATAGATGGAACCGTTGCGGTTGGCTGAGATTGGCGCGCGAACGCCCTAAGCCTTCGATATGCAAGCTGTCCGGAGAAAAGTCAGGTCGTCTTCGTCTCTCATCGTCATGGCATCGCAGAATTGTCAAGTTTCCAAGGGTTGTGGACCGGTTTGTCCTCACGCAAGTTGGGGAGTGTGGGGGGAAACGCTGGGTTATGAACCAGATAGCGTCGATTGATGCTTTTCATGCAGCCGCGCTCGATTGGGGCAGGCCTGAGCTCTCTGTTGTCATCCCGATGTTCAATGAAGTGGGCAACGCTGCATTCGTTGTGCGCGATGTCGCCAACGCCCTGGCCGCGCTTCCCCATGAAATCATCGTTGTTGATGATGGCTCTCGCGACGGCACCCTGTCGGCGCTGCGCGCCTTGAAAGAGGAAGCCGAGCAGCTTCGGATCGTCCGGCATGCCGAGAATGTCGGGCAGAGCCGCGCCATCCGGACGGGAGTGATGGCCGCGCGGGCGGATGTGATCGCGACGCTCGATGGCGATGGGCAGAACCCCGCTGCGGATATTCTCGCGCTCCGCGAGCACTTGCTCCGCGATGGCGCGCCAGAGGCGTTAGCGATGGTGGGCGGTTCCCGCCTTCACAGACAGGACAAGCCATCACGCCTGATCGGATCAGCGATCGCAGGATTTGTTCGCCAGCATGTTCTGAACGACTCCTTCGAAGATACCGGTTGCGGCGTTAAGGTCTTCAAAAAGCATGCTTATCTGCAATTGCCCTTTTTTGATCACCAGCACCGCTATCTGCCTCTTTTGATGCGCAGAGAGGGATTCTTTGTCGATGCTTTTCCGGTGAGCCATCGACCGCGGCTCACAGGCCATTCAAAATACACGAATCTTGGCCGCGCAGCCGTAGCCATAAGGGATATTCTCGGCGTATTGTGGCTTAGGGATCGTGCAAAACGTCCAAGCGCGATCGAGGAGATCTGATCTGTGAACGATCGCGATGCGAAGATAGCAACTGCGGCCGCGTTGGGTCATGGTACAGTGCTCGGTGCGCAGGTGGATAAGGGGTCGTCGATGTTTACAATTTTCCCGCTGTTGACGATCAGCTTGGTGATCTACAGCCTGCTGGCGTTGCTGCCCTTTGACGGCGCTTGGTACGAAAACTCATTGCCTGCGATCGATATGATTTCTGGCCAGCAGTGGGTCGTCACATGGGGGGACCTTTTCCTCGTCGTCTCGCTGGTTTTTCTTTTCGTTGAAATCTTGAGATCGACGGACACCGGCTCTGATTCCATCTGGAACCATGGTCTTTCTGCGGGCGTCTTTGTGGTCGCCATGCTTCTGTTCGTGCTGCTTCCCGCCTACAGCAACTCGGTGTTTTTCATCTATATGTTGATGACGGCGTTGGATTTTGTGGCTGGGTTCGTGATCACGATACGGTCTGCACGGAGAGACTTTGGCGTCGGTTGATCTGGCCCTCGCCTAAACCTCTAATTTACCTCTATTTCAGCGTTTCTTCACCCGGACAGCTTACGCAGGATCGATAGAGATCTCGCGACGCTGCTGGACGGGCCAGAATGACAACGCCAATGGAATCGAGTGTCGGACCTGACTCCGTCCGCTTTGCTCTTGAAGCAGCTGGCCAAGCGATGTTCGAGTTTGACCCCAAGCAAGGCTGTGTGGCGTGGGCCGATGCCAGCCAAGTCGCCTCCGTGCTCGGCTTCGATTCCGACAGTGCAATCACCAGCTACGATGCTTTGGCCAACCGTGTGGCTCCTGAAGATGCCATGACGCGGAGCGCGCAAATCGCCCAGGCGAAAGAAGAGGGTCGCTCCTACACCGTCGAGTATCGGGTCGACATGGGCGGCGGCACTATTCGCTGGTTTGAAGAGCGCGGCGTCTGGATGAAAGTCGAGGACGAGGAGCGCCTTGTCGGCATGATCCGCAGAATCGATGCGCAAAAGAGCCGCGAACAGCAGCTCAGCTATCTGGCCGCCCATGACGAGCTCACGGGCTCGCTCAACCGGACGCATACCAAGCAATTGGTGATGGAAGCTCTTGTCGGCGCAGGCTCTGAACCTAGCCACGCTTTTTTCTTGGTGGCCATCGACAACATTGGCGGGATCAATCTGAGCTTTGGCTTCGATGCTGCCGATCAAGTGATCCGGACTGTGGGGAATCGCTTTCGTGAGGGGTTGGGGGACGAGGTCCGCTGCGGTCGTGTCGCAGGGACCAAGTTCGGGCTCCTCGCACCGGTGAGCAGTGCGGAAGCTATTCGTAAGCTGGCGATTGATGTTCTCAACCTCATCCGTGCGGACGTTGTGGACACGAGGAGCGGCGGGATCGCCGTTTCGGTTTGTCTGGGCGCAGTTCCGTTGACTGATGATGTCATCAGCGCCGACATGGCCTTTGGCCGGGCTGAAGCAGCGCTTGATCAAGCGCGCATGAGCGGGCCGTCGAGCTGGTCGATGTTCTCAGCCCAGACCGATGCCAGCACCGCTCGCCACCGCGATGCTGAGATGAGCGATGTGATCCTGACGGCGCTCAATGAACGCCGTGTCCAAATCGCATTCCAGCCGATCGTCTCAGACGTCGATGCACCGATCAAAAAGTACGAGTGCCTGATCCGCATTGATCTGGAGAACGATGGCCCGTTTTCGGCACCGAACTTCATCGCTGCGGCCGAACGTTTGGGACTCGTCCATTTGCTCGATCGCCGCGTTTTGGAGCTCGCCACGATTGCGCTTGCACGTGAACCCGAGATCGAGCTTGCGGTGAACGTCTCCTGGGAGACGGTGAAGGACCCTGTTTGGGCTGATGGCTATGTCTCGCACTTGCGTGCGAATGCCCATCTTGCCGATCGTTTGACGGTTGAGCTGACAGAGACGCGGATCGTCGATGCTGTCGAAGCATCAGAAGAGTTCGTAACACGGATCAAAGGGCTTGGCGCTAAGTTCGCCCTCGACGATTTTGGCGCAGGCTACACATCCTTCCGGAATCTCAAAGCACTCGATATCGATATTTTGAAGATCGATGGCTCGTTCATCACTGGTCTCGCGCAAAGCCGCGACAACCAGCTGTTTGTCCGGACATTGATCGATCTCGCCCGCAACTTCGGCATGAAAACGGTCGCTGAGTGGGTCGATAACGAGCGTGATGCTGCCATGCTGAAAGCGCTTGGTGTTGATTATCTGCAAGGCTTCTTTGTGGGGCGTCCGGAGCTTCGTCCCGATTGGACCACACGCACGGTGCTCGACGCACATGGCGATGTCGCCATCCCAGCATCGAGCGCCTAGGGCCTAGCCCTTCTGCCGACTGACAAAAGCGTTGTAGTCATCGATCGTATCGATGCCTGGCGCTGCGCGTTCCACCATCATCACCGCCACACGCTCGCCGGCCTCAAGAGCGGTGAGCTGTTCTAAGCTTTCCGTCACCGCGAGGCTCGAAGGCTCAAGACCTGCAAAGGCCTGAAGGGACTGGGGCGAAAAGGCGTAGAGCCCGATATGGAGCTTGGGTTGATGCTCGCGCGTCCGCGGGAAGGGCATGACCGAACGCGAGAAGTAAAGCGCGCTCTCCGCTGTTTGCCCTGTGGACGTTGTCACAACTTTGACTGTGTTCGGATTGTCCGAGTCGCCATCATCTGGAAACGGGCAGGCCAGGGTCGATATGAAAGGCGGCTTTGCAGCTTGGCAGGCTTCCAAATGCCCATCGATCAGGCGGGTGATGTTGCTTGGGACAACTTCAGGCTCATCGCCCTGGAGGTTCACGATCACAGAAGCGTCTCTGCCTTTCGCCGCTGCCGCGACGCGCGCTGAGCCGGAGGGGAGTTCGGGATCGGTCATCGTCACGTCGGCACCGAATTGCTTGGCGGCCGTTTCGATCCTCTCATCGTCCGTCGCGATCAAAATGTCAGCACCGGCAACTTCGCAGGCAGCCTCCCACGTGTGCTGGACCAAGGGTTTTCCTGTCTCATCGAGCAGCATCTTGCCCTTGAGGCGCTGCGATCCGTATCGCGCTGGAATCACAATCAGTGGTCTGCTCATAACGAATACCGTTTCAGGAAGATGTGGGCCGCCTCGGCAGCAGCAAAGCCCGTAGCCATCCCGAGCGCGTTCGCCAAGAGGTCTGCAAACGAGGGTGTCCTGTCATCTGTAAGCCCTTGAACAACCTCTAAAAAACCTCCGTAGAGGAGAATTGCTAGAGCGATGCCTAAGAGTGCGCGAGGGCCATGAAGCCTCACGCCAAACGCGGCAAAAGCCCCAAGGGCTGTGTACGCAACAAAGTGCCCAATTTTGTCGGAGCCGATGGCGCTACCAAAGAGGGCAGCGACAATCTCTTCAAGCAAGGCGAACAGTCCCGATGGAGGGCCATCGGATGACGACAACGACAGCATGGCGATTGCGATGGCTGTGATGACGGCCAGACCCTGAGACAGCAGCCTCAGGCTAAGCGCTTTCACGGGTGTCCAAACCGTCGCGATCTTCCCATGCGATCGCTGTACGGATGATCAAATCGAGATCGTTGTAAAGGGGCCGCCACCCCAGGACAGAGCGAATAGCAGCGGTGTCGGCAATCAACTGCGGCGGGTCACCTGCGCGGCGTCCTGTGGTGATCACGTCCATCGCTTTGCCAGTGACCCGTTCCACCGACTGCACCACGTCTTGCACCGAGACACCTTCGCCGTAGCCGCAATTGAGAGTGACCGTTCCGCCGCCATGGCGAAGATAGTCAACTGCGTCGGCATGAGCAGCGGCGACATCAGCGACATGGACATAATCCCGGATCGCTGTGCCATCGGGCGTATCGTAATCATCCCCATAGATTTTGAGGGGGCCTTCTTTGCGCCCTGTGGCCACGCGTACCGCCGCGGTGATCAAGTGCTTCGGTGCGCTGGCGTCGCCCGAGCGACCCGTTGGGTCTGCGCCTGCTGCGTTGAAATAACGAAGAATGACAAGGTTGATCCCGTGCCCTTCACAGACATCGCTCGCGATCCGTTCAGCCGCGACGGCGGCAGCGCCCATGGGCGAGATCGGGGTGAGGGACTCACTCTCTGGTACAGGGATGCACGAAGGCATTCCGTAGACGGAGGCTGTGGAAGAGAGGACGAAACGCTTGATACCAGCCTCGACCGCTGCGCGCAGAACACTCATCAAAGGCGAAAGGGTGCTTTCAAACGCATCGAGCGGATCTTTGAGAGAGCGCTCCACTGTGCCCCGGTCGGGGAAGTGCACCACATCTGTGACGCCGTGGGCTTCGAAAGCTTCGCGCACGGCTTGCGCCGATGTCAGGTCGATCCGCTTCAAAAAAGGTTGGTCAGATGGAACGATGGGCGACCGATCGCTGTCGAAACCCAAATGCGACAAACCACGATCTGTTAGGGACAGCAGCATCTGCCGCCCCTCATAGCTCGATGCCCCGATGACCCCAATCATCGTCATAGCCGCTCGCTCTTTGCCTGATGGCAACCGTTTGCCCTGATTGGGCGTATGAGGAAAGGGCACTTAGCCCGCTAAACTAAGTTCTAATCGGTGTGGGTTGCCAGGCTGCTACCAAACGATCGAGTTCCCGGCGTGACATAGGATCAAGGTCCAACGCTAAGGCAGCTGCCTCGTTTCCGGCATTCGTATCGCCTTGCTCTTCAGCCAGCCGGAACCAGAAATAGGCTTGCGCGGCGTCCCGGCGGCTTTCAGGAATGTAGTCCATCGAGGGCGACAGGATCATGCCAAGGTTGAACATGGCATCGGTCAGCCCTGCTGACGCCGCGCGTTCGAAGCCGCGGATCGCTGAATCCACATCGACCGGCCCAAACCGCTCATCAATGGCGAAAAATGCTAGGCGATGGATAGCGCGCGCGTTGCCCATCTTGGCGGCTTCTTCAAACCACTGCTTTGACTTTTGGGTATCGGCCGGGACGAAATTGCCGGCCAGGTACATCTCACCGAGATCATGCTGAGCGGCTGCCGATCCGGCGCGTGCCGCGCGCATCATAGCGTTGACGCCGTCCTGAACGTCGCCTGCTGTCACCGCATCGGCAAGTTGGCTCTTCGCTTGGGCATAAAGCGCTGAAGAATCAGCCGTTGTTCCGCCAACCAACCGATCGGGAATGGGCGCGGCGGGGCCTGCCACTTCGGTCTCTGCGCTCGACGCAAGTTCGCTATCTTCCGAGGCCAACTGCACAGCCATGAAGACAAAAGCAGCAAGCGCGACAGTCATCAGAACCCATCCGAGCTGCGGATTGTTGTCACCCCGCTCAGAAAAAGGCCGCCCAAACAGTGCGCGCAGGCGTTCGCCGAGGGTAGGATCGTCCGCAAACGGATCAGCATCGCCAAAACTCATGGCGCCGTCGCGTAGACTGCCATCAAAATCGGACTCCGCGCGCCATTCCGACGAGAAGCGGGGTCCGCTGTCTGCGGTGGCGAGTTCTGGTGGCGGCTGCCGGTAAAAGCCGTTGCTATCCGATCCGAAGGGTGCGTCGGCGTCTGTCGCATCAAAAGCACCAAACTCAGAAGGATGGCCCTTCTGCGGTGCAGGAGTGTCCATCGAAGGAGGCGGCGTGGACTCCTTTTGCACGCGAAATTCGAGCGGGTCTTCAAAGACCCGATCGAATTCGTCGTCATCCTCTGTCCCCGACTTAAAGTCTTCGACCAAAGAAGCCTCGGCTAGTTCTTGGACAATGTCCGTCCCACCACGCGGCCCACCATGGTCTCGACTTTCCAGTCTGTCCACCACGCTGGCGAAGGCTCCTTGAAGCGCTGTAATCCGGCGATCGGCTTCAGCCACCGCATCGCGCACCTCTCCGGTGGACCCGTGCCCACCCGCATTGAGGCTTGTTTCTTGGACCTCGCGCCGAAGCGCTTCGACGGACTGCGCCACGCGGCTGATGCCTTCGGCTGACCGCTCTTCACCGGCCTCGATTTTTTCCGAAAGGCGCGCAACATTGTGCTCAAGGGTGCGGATGTTGTCGCTTGTCCGCTTGATCTCGCTGCCGAGCAACTGAAGGCGCTGACTTGTCCGTTCGATGAACGTCTCATCGTGCGAATCCATGGCCTCCTTGGCGGCGTCCAAGGCTTCGCTGACCAGACCCTCGGTCGTGGAGACGCGCTCTGTCGTTGAGTCGACGGCTTCAAGCAATTGTCCTAGTTCACCGCGAAGCAGGGCATCTTCTTCATCGAACCGAGCCTTCAGCTCACTGATGATATCTTCGTTGCGTTCAAGACGTTCTTCGGTGTCCTTGCGCGAATTTTCGACCTGATCGACCAGGGTGCTGAGTGCCTTTTCCAAAGCCACAAGGCTGCGCACCCAAGAGTTCTTCTCGGTCGCGCCTTCCAATCGATCGAGCCGCTCAGCAATGTCCAAGCCGCCTTGAACGGCATCGGTCTCGTGTTCGAGCCGTTTGACCCGCTCAAACACTGTCTCAAGCCCCTTGTTCAGGCCGCCCATTGCTTCGCGTGATTGCATATCACTTGATTGCAGGTGCTTTTCGGCGGTTTTGAGGCGGTCGTTCAGACGATTGAGCGTGTCAACGACACCTCTCAACTGATCCGTCGTGACGCCAGAGACGGTCGCTTCCTGGCCGCCGCCCGAGACTTCACCGAGGCCTTGCTCTTTAATCATCTGGGTCATCCACTCGCCGAGTGTCATACCATTTCTGCGCGCAAGCTCTTTGGCCACCGAGCGGGCATCAGGGTCGATCCCTTTCACGCTCCAGGGGACATTGGACTTCACGCAGTCGTTCCTTTTCATCGACTGAACACCCGGGGGCAAAACGAACGAAAGCCCCGAATCTTCCTTGGCCCTCGGCGTTATGCTGATTTCACCCTCGGGTGAAGGCGCAGGCTTAAGAAAGTTCTAAGGATCGGCAGGCGATTGCATCTTTGGGTTGTGACAACCGCATGTTTGCTCGCCTGCCTGCCGCGACCGTTAGCGGCTTTGCTTTGGCGGACAATGATGGGTACGACCGCGCCAAATTTGTAAATCCAGTGGAGCTCATGCTCCCTAATGAAGATGGAGAGAGTCCATGCCAATTTATGAGGCACCTATTCGCGACATGCAGTTCGTTCTGCATGAGGTACTCAAAATGCAAAACTATTCGAACCTTCCAGGTTTTGCTGATGCCGACCAAGACACGATCGATGCGATCCTCGAAGAGGCCGGAAAATTCCACCGTGACGTGGTCGCCCCTCTGAATCGTGTTGGCGATATTGAAGGCGCGCAACGCAACGACGATGGTTCCGTAACAACGCCGACGGGCTTTAAAGAGGCATACAAGCAGTATTGCGAGTCAGGCCTCGGCGCGCTGGCCATGGACCCGGAGTATGGTGGCCAAGGTCTGCCAATCACGCTCGCTCTCGCTATTTCCGAGATGACCTCGTCGGCTAACCAGTCGTTCGGCATGTATCCAGGCCTTTCAGCCGGTGCATGGCGCGCAATCCACGCGGCGGCTTCTGACGAGCAGAAGCAGATCTATCTGCCGAAAATGACCGCGGGCGAGTGGACAGGCACCATGAACCTGACCGAGCCGCAGTGCGGCACGGATCTTGGCCTCATCCGCACAAAAGCTGTTCCGCAGCCGGACGGTACTTATAAAATCAGTGGCCAGAAAATCTGGATCTCCGCTGGTGAGCACGACATGTCGGATAACATCATCCACCTCGTGCTGGCCCGCATCGAAGGTGCGCCAGAGGGCATTAAAGGTATCTCGCTTTTCATCGTGCCTAAGTTCATAGTCAACGATGACGGTTCGCTCGGTGAGCGGAACAATGTCTCGTGCGGCGGCCTTGAAGAGAAAATGGGTATCCACGGCAACGCAACCTGCGTCATGAACTATGACGAGGCGACCGGTTTCCTCTGCGGTGAGGAAAACAAGGGTATGCGCGCGATGTTCGTGATGATGAACGAAGCGCGCCTGGGCGTTGGCCTCCAGGGTTACGCCGCAGCAGAGGTGGCGATGCAGAACGCGGCAGCCTTCGCGCGTGACCGTCTGCAGTCGCGTTCGGTGACCGGCGTCAAAGCGCCTGAGAAGCCAGCTGACCCGATCATTGTGCATCCAGATGTGCGCCGGATGCTGATGGACACCCGCGCTTTCGTCGAAGGCGCACGGGCACTGACATTCTGGGCTGGTCTTCAAGAAGACATGTCGCACAAGGCGCCGGATGACGCGACCAAGCAGAAGTCGTCTGACTTCATGGCTCTCCTCACGCCGGTGATCAAAGCTTACCTCACAGACAAGGGTTCGAAAGGCGCTAACGACAGCCTTCAGGTCTTTGGCGGTTCTGGTTTCACTGAAGAGTGGGGCATGTCCCAGTTCGTCCGTGATGTGCGTATCGCGCTCATCTACGAGGGCACAAACGGTGTCCAAGCCCTCGACCTTGTGGGCCGTAAGCTGATGGCTGAAGGCGGCCGCTACTGGCAGACATTCTTTGCGGAGATTGACCAGTGGAGCGCTGACAACAAAGGTCAGTCGGACGTTCTCGACGGCTATATCGACCAGCTTGGTGCGAGCAAGAAAGAGCTCGAAGAAGCGACCCAGTGGTTGGCGCAAAACGCGATGAGCAATTTCGACAACGCAGCGGCTGGCTCGCACGATTACCTTCACATGTTTGGTCTCGTGGCGATCGGCTATATGTGGCTGATGATGACCAAAGAAGCGCTCGAGCGCGAAGGCGATAGCGACCCGTTCTACAAGAACAAGCTGATCACGGCGCGCTACTTCTTCGAGCGCGTTCTTCCTGAAAGCTCGGCGCACCTGGCCAAACTGAAAACAGGCGCAGAGAGCATGATGGCTCTGGATGCTGAGGCGTTCTAAGTCTTTCTCAGCACGACATTCTCATAGCCCGGGCCCTCGCGGCCCGGGCTTTTTTGTGGCCAGGCTGCGGCAGCACCCCGGCCTGGTCTTGGGCGGCTTTGCGCTCTAGCGTTCAAAAAAAGTCTTGGGAGACAACGATGACGGAGACGATCAACCGGCGCACGCTTTTGGCGGGGGCGGCGGCCACCGCGGGTGTGGCGAGTGCAGCAACAGCCACGAATGCTTCAGCCAAGGAAGGGGATATCGACCTTTCTGGCGTTTCGATCCTTATCACCGGTTCCTCGTCTGGTTTCGGCCGTCTTGGTGCTGAGCACTATGCTCGCCTGGGGGCGAAGGTTTTTGCCAGTATGCGGAATGTACCTCGCCCAGAGGCCGAAGAACTCAATGATCTTGCCGCCAGCGACAATCTCGACATCACCGTCGTCGAAATCGACGTGCAGTCGGATGAGCAGGTCGCGAGCGGTGTGGCCACTGTCTTTGAGGCGACGGGCGGAACGCTGGATGTCCTGATCAACAATGCGGGCATCTCCTATGGCGGGCCTGTCGAGATGCAGGACATGGAAGCCACGCAGCATATTTTCGACACCAATGTCTTCGGTGCCCACCGCATGGCGCGAGCAGTGATGCCAGCCATGCGGAAGCAGGGGCAGGGCCATATTGTTCAGATCACGTCGCAGCTTGGCCGCGTCATTATCCCAACCTTAGGGCAATACTCGCCCACGAAGTTCGCATTCGAAGCCATGAGCGAGCAAATGGCTTATGAAGTGGCATCGCAAGGTATTGAAGTGACGATTATCGAGCCCGGCGGTTATCCCACAGAGATCTGGCAGAACGCTTCGGGCTTGACCGAGGATCTGGTCGAACGGACGCCTGCGGAGCTTATGGAGGCTTACGCTGCCATGATGGAGGCTGTGCAGTCACGCGGCAGCGGTGGTGGTGACACAGACCCCATGGATATTCCGCGTACGATCGCTGAGATCATTGCCATGCCTGCAGGATCGAAACCCCTGCGGCGCGCGGTTCACCCTGATGCGAAGCCGCAGCAGTTTATCAATTTCGCTTCAGCGCGAACGCAGCGTGCAATCCTGAACAGGACAGGGTTTGCTGAGGCGGGGAAGGCTGTTCTCGACTAGCGGGGCAGACTAACGGAACAGCTCCAGCACTGACGCGGGTCGCTGGTTGGCGATATTAAGGCTTCGGACAACGAGCTGTTCTTGCACCTCTAAGGCGGCAAGCCTGCTGGCTTCTTCTTGGAGGTCCGTTTCAACAAGGCTGGCGACCGAAACGTCCAGTGCATCGACGAGATCGCTCAGGAACTCGTCTTGCTGTTCAAAACGCGCCTGATACGCCCCAAGAGTCGAGACCTCGCGATTCAATTTGTTCCGTAGTCCGTCAAGAACAGTGAACGCTTGTTCTTCAAAGCCAGCGGACAGAGAGGGACGAAGCGTGTTGAGGACTTCTGTAAATCCAGCAGCTAAGATCCGATCGTTGCCATAGACCGGGTCCGCAAAGAAATCGAGCGCGGTGCTACCCGTGCGCGCTGTCTCGCCGCCCAAAGTCGGGGATGCGCCCTCAAGTTGAGTATCGTCTTGGCTGATGACAAAGCCATCAAGCAAAAGACCATTTTGTGCACCCCAAATGTTGATCGTGTACGTCCCTGGTGCAGCAATGGTGAAACTTGCTGTCGTTCCAGGGATAGCCCCTTGCTGGCCGCCCCATGCTGGATCACTAGAAAGATCGGCACTCGCAACATTAACGCCTGTGGCGCCCGAGAGCAGTGTCCCATCCAAACCAAGATGAACGCCGTTGGAAACGGCATCAGCCGCAATCCCTCGAAAGGCAAAATAGTAGGTGCCCGCTTGGGAGAATTCGAGTTCGTAGTCGAGCCGCGGGGCGTTGCCTATAATGACCGGAAAGCCTGGATAGAACACGTTTCCAACGGCATCGCCGCCCCACTCGAGGAAACCACTCTCTGCCTCTGATTCTTCCCATTCATAAGAGAAGCCAGCAGCGCTGTTGTCAAAATTCTCGGCCTCAACAACAAAGCGGGTGCCTTCGTCGTAGCCCGTGGCGGCATAGGTGAACCGGTCGAAGTCGCGTGCCTGAACGGCGAGCGTTTGGAAATCCAATCCTCCGGCGTCGGAACGATCGACCGAGATCACGGTGCTGGTTATGCCCTCGTCGCGCAAAAGATTGGTGACTTGAAAACTTGCGGAGGCGATCGCCTCTTTGGCTTGACCGAACAAAGCATTGAACGCGATCTCAAGCTCATCCAGCGCGATGCCCTGTTGAGACGCGGTGATCACGCTCGCGACACTGTCGAGCGTCTCGTTCAATTGGCGCGCGCCGGCCATAGCCGCTGCGAAAATTCCCGTCTGTTGGCCGATGTTGTCGCGGAGACCTGAAAGCACAGTCAGGTCGCTCCGCGTCTTGCTGCTGACGAGGAAGAATGCAGGATTGTCTGCAGCCGACTGGACCTCAAGCCCCGTCGCCACGCGCTGTCTCGCCTCGTCACCCGCGCTCTGCGTGTCACGAAGTTGGCGGAGCGCTGTTTGCGCCGCAGCATTGGTTGAGATTCTGCCCACGTCGCCGCTTTCCCATCTCACGACCTATCATTTTTATCTACAATCAATGAGAATTTATAACATCGCGATAGCGAAATCGTCCAGAGGTTGCCGAAAATCCGGCACCAAATGGTTCTGGTTGTGGCGAAAGGGGGGAGTCAGGCGGTTTGGTAAGCCTAAAAAACCCGCGGAATCACCGCGGGTTTCCTTCGATATTCAAGCATATACGCCTTAGCGCAGGGTTAATGGTCTAGCCTTGAACAGGGATCAGTTCGATCTCGACCCGGCGATTTTGTTGACGACCAGATTCTGTGTCGTTGCTGGCGATCGGGCGGCTTTCGCCATATCCGCGAGCGTCGATCCGCTGTGGTGCAACGCCTTGGCCAGCCAGGTAATTGCCGACTGACACAGCCCGCTGAACAGAGAGCTGGTTGTTATAGGCGTCAGAGCCTGTGCTGTCGGTGTGGCCTTGGACCCAAACACTGGTCTGGTCGTACTTGGCGATCACCTTCGCGACCGAGTTTAGCGTGGCGTAGAAGCCGCTGTCGATCGTGGCCTGGTCCGTGGCAAACAGGATGTTGCCAGGCATGATCAGCGTGATGTTATCGCCAGTCCGCTGCACGCGAACACCCGTCGCTGCAAGCTCCTCACGGAGTTCAGCTTCTTGGCGGTCCTGGTAAACGCCGATACCGCCGCCAAGGGCTGCGCCAGCGATCGCGCCGACGGCTGCGCCGGTGCCTGGGTCAACGTCGCCTGAGATGGCTCCGATGATGCCACCAAGCGCTGCACCTGCGGCTGCGCCGCCAAAGGTACCGCGGGCTGTCCGCGAGGCTTGGGTTTCACCGGTGTAAGGATTGGTGGTGGTGCAACCAGCCATGGCCACAGGAATAAGAAGGGCTGCTGCCCCGATCATGGACTTCTTCATCGACAACTCCGTCCGAAAGCCTGATGGAACTCTGTACGTCCCATGCTTCTATATCACCCGGATGACAGCACCGATGGGAATTTTGCAACTTAATGTAATGTTGGGAATAATTGCGTGGCTTTAGAAGGTGATAGGGGCGAACGGATCGCAAAGGTGCTGGCCCGTGCGGGCTTGGCGTCGCGCCGTGACGCCGAAAAACTGATCGGCGAGGGCCGAATCACCGTCGACGGCGAGGTGGTGACCACCCCCGCAACCTTTGTTCTGGGTTCAGAGGACATTCGCTTTGATGGGGAGCGTGTAGGCCATGCCGAGGCCACACGTCTTTGGCGATATCACAAGCCTTCAGGCCTGGTGACGACCCATAAGGACCCGCAAGAGAGGCCGACAGTCTTTGCTGCCTTGCCCCCGGAGCTGCCCCGCGTCCTGTCAGTGGGCAGGCTTGATCTGAACACAGAGGGCCTTTTGCTCCTGACCAATGATGGCGGTCTTTCGAGGGTTCTCGAATTGCCAAGCACGGGATGGAAGAGACGCTACCGCGTCCGCGCCTATGGCCGCATCAGCCAAAACAAGCTCGATGGCCTCAAGGACGGTGTGGACGTCGAAGGCGTCGCCTACGGTCCGATTCTGGCCAAGCTGGACCGTCAACAAGGCGGCAACAGCTGGATCACGTTATCGATCACCGAAGGAAAAAACCGCGAGGTGCGGAACGTGATGCGCCACCTCGGCCTGACGGTGAACAGATTGATTCGTGTGGCCTACGGACCGTTCCAACTTGGTGCGCTGGCCGAGGGTGCCATTGAAGAGGTTCCTGGCCGGATTCTGAAAGAGCAATTGGGGAAGAAGCTCTCCCAAGACCTTGGCCTCTGAGTGCGTCTCTTCGATACCTATGTGATGACCGATTGGTCGGCTGCGTCCGCTCCGACCAAGCCTGAGGCTGCCAACACGATCTGGTGCGCGGTTTGGGGAGGTGAGGGCCTTGAGATCCAGAACTTCACGACACGGATGGCTGCGATAGCCTGGCTGTCGATCTGGTTCCATGACCAGATCAGGCAAGGCAAACGCGTTCTCGCAGGGTTTGATTTCAGTTTCGGCTATCCTGCGGGTGCAGCCCAAGCGATCACCGGGAAAGCTTCGTGGGGCGCCCTTTGGTCGTTCCTTGATGAACAGATCGACGATAACGATCGCAATCAGAACAATCGATTTGAGGTGGCTGACCTTCTGAACCGTGATGTCTTCCGTGGGGCGCATAAGTTTTGGGGGCGCCCTACGGGGCGTTCAGATTTGACCGCACTCCCTGCCAAAAAGCTGGTCTCCTACGAGGACATCGCCGAGCACCGCATGGCGGAGACGTTCTTTCCCCGGGCGCAGCCGGTCTGGAAGATGTTCACCACGGGGAGTGTTGGTGGGCAGAGCATGATGGGGATCAAGCATCTGGCCCAGCTTCGAGCGACACCGTCCTTAAATGCCGACCTTCGCATCTGGCCTTTTGAGACCGCCTTTGAGCAAGACCTGCCCGATGGTCCTGGCGTCACGGTTTGCGAGCTTTATCCCTCGGCATTTCCGATCGATCAGCGGCAAGGGGAGGTTCTGGATCACGCCCAGGTCCGCTCAGTGGTGCAGCAGTTGGCGAGCTATGATGAGGAGGGGCAACTGAGCCCACTTCTCGCGCCGCCGCCTGGGCTGTCGCCCGCGCAACATGCCTTGATGCTGGCGGAAGAAGGGTCGATTGTGGGTGCGGGCAGGTTGATGCCCTAAAGGATGGTCAATATGCGTATTGTGGGCGGTGAATTCAGCGGGCGGAAAATCGCAGCGCCGAGCGGCCGCGGCACACGCCCAACCACGGACCGCACACGCGAGTCTTTGTTCAACATTCTTGCCCATCGTGACGGCTTTAGCTTTGAGGGAAAGAGGGTGATCGACCTTTTTGCCGGGTCCGGGGCGCTCGGCTTTGAAGCGATGTCGCGCGGTGCCTCGTTCTGCTTGTTCGTCGAAACCGACGCGGGGGCGAGGGGCGTGATCCGCGATAACGTGGAAGCGTTGAGCCTCTTTGGGAACACGCGCATCCACCGTCGGCCTGCGGACAGTTTGGGGACAAAGCCGGCGGGCGTCGGCCCTCGTTTCGATCTGGCGTTTCTCGATCCTCCCTATAGCAAAGACCTTCTCACGCCATCGCTCTCGATCTTGATGACGGGGGAGTGGCTCGCGTCCGAGGCCTTGCTGGTGGCGGAGCACAGCAAAGATGATAGCTTTGATGTGCCCGAAGGCGTTGAGCGAGAAGAGACCCGTAGTTTCGGCGATACGGAGATCAGCTTTCTTCGCGTCCTTCCTGTCTGAAAAGGACCACGTGGTTGTTCGCGGGGACGCGCTCGACATGGGCAAGGCTTAGGCCAAAGCGCGCGCCGAGGGGCTGGAGTGCATCATCGAGATCCCGGACACCCCAGCTCGGGTCACGCATCTTGAGGCTTTCATCAAAGCGCAGATTGCTTTCTTCCGTCAGTCCACGGCGTTTCATGGGTCCGTAGAGGAAAAGGTGGCCATCAGCCGGAAGAAGGGCAGCCGCCCCGCGAAAGAGGCCTTCGACGCCCTGCCAGCTTGTGATGTGGATCATATTGATGCTGACAAGGGCATCGACAGGATAGGGGATCGTTTCCCACCACCCATCCGCCCGCGTGTCAAAGGAGGCGGCGGCCGGTTGGCCCATCTCCTCCATTCGCTCAGAGGCGCTGGTCCTCGATTCCTGATCGGGATCGCTTGCTTGCCAGACCAAGTCTGGGCGCTCTGACAGGATCGCTTCGGCGTGTTCTCCGGTGCCTGACGCCAGCTCGAGCACAGCGTGTGCCGAGGGCAAGAGACGGCAGAACGCCTCCGCGATGACGCCTTTGTTGCGAGCGGCGCTTGTTGAATAGAGCTTCATGGGCGGGGCCTTGGCTGTCGGTCGTGAGGGTGAAACGAACTGACGATCACTCACATGGGCCGTTCTATGAGGAGAGTTGTTCGAGCCTACTTATCACGCTTCGAGACTGATTGGCGCCGCATTTCAGCTCGTTATCCGATCGAGCTTATCCTGATCAGCTGAGCTGAAAGCGCCGTTCGGGGAACTGAGTAGCACACAGTCTTCGGAAGGCTTAAGAGCAGGGCAACTGAGTCGAATTTGGAGACATCCATGGCAGAAGAGTACACGCCTCCCGCGGTTTGGACCTGGGATCAGGACAGCGAAGGTAATTTCTCGAACATCAACCGTCCCATCGCTGGCCCCACCAGCGATAAGGATCTGCCGGTCGGCGAGCATCCTTTCCAGCTCTATTCACTCGGCACGCCGAACGGCGTCAAAGTCACGATCATGTTCGAAGAGCTTCTGCTCGCGGGTCATAGTGAAGCCGAGTACGATGCTTGGATCACCAACATCATGCAGGGACAGCAGTTCTCGAGCGGCTTTGTCGACGCCAATCCAAATTCCAAGATCCCTGTACTGGTGGACCACACAACAAAACCCACCACACGGGTTTTCGAGTCAGGCGCGATCCTGTTGTATCTCGCAGAAAAATTCGGTGCTTTTCTGCCTACAGAGCATAAAGCGCGGACCGAAACACTGAACTGGCTCTTCTGGTCGATGGGAAGTGCGCCTTTTCTCGGCGGCGGCTTTGGTCACTTTTACAATTACGCACCGATCAAGATTGAATACGCGATCAATCGCTATTCGATGGAGGTGAAGCGCCAGCTCGATGTCCTCGATCGTCATCTTGCGGACAATGAGTATCTGGCAGGTGCAGAGTACACGATTGCCGATATGTGCACTTGGCCTTGGTACGGTGTCTTTGTGAACGGCAAGCTCTATGGCGCTGGTGAGTTCTTGCAGGTCCATGAGTACACCAACGTTATTCGCTGGGCGAACCAGATCTTCAAACGTGAAGGTGTGCAGCGCGGTAAGATCGTCAACCGCGCCTGGGGTGAAGGAGCGTTGCTGCCTGTCCGCCACAGCGCCGAAGACATCGATAATGCCCTGAAGGCGGCAGGGGATAACATCGACATTGCCCCCTGAGCGTTGGCGCAGTCTTCTCTTCGTTCCCGGTGTGCGGCCTGATCGCTTTGCGAAAGCCGCCGCCGCAGGGGCGGATTTGACATGCATTGACCTTGAAGATGCCGTTCCACCGGACGGCAAAGATGAAGCGCGGGCGGAAACACTCGCGTTTTTGTCTGAGGTGAAGGAGCGATCGAGCCTGCTCGGGTTCAGGGTCAATGGCGCGGGAACCCCTCCCTATGCGGCAGACCTTGCTGCGCTGAAGGGGGCGGAAGGCCTTGACTTTGTCATGATGCCCAAGCCTATGGCGCTTGATGACATCGATGCTCTTCGAGATGCCTATGGGCAGGACGGGATCATTGTCGTGATGGAAACCGCCCGCGCTCTTGGGATCGCTGAGGCCATTGCCGATCACCCCGCCGTGGTTGGAGGGATTTACGGTGCGATCGATCTCTCAGGCGAAATCGGCTGCGACCTATCTTGGGAAGCGCACCTTTACGGTCGTTCACGCTGCGTCGCTGCCTTTGCCGCGGCGGGTAAGGCATTTTTCGATGTGCCTTACCTAGATGTCCGCGACGATGAGGGGCTGAAAGCGGCAACCAGGCGGGGTCGGACGCTCGGTATTCAGGCGCGGGCAGCGATCCACCCAGCTCAACTCGCTCCTATCCATGAGGCCCTTGCTCCGACTGCGGAAGAGGTGGCCGAGGCGGAGCGTGTGGTTGCAGCCTTTGAGGCCGCAGGCGAGGGCGTGGCTTTGCTCGACGGTAAGATGATCGAGCTGCCAGTGATCAAGCGGGCGCGAAGGGTGCTTGCCCTCGCTGCCCGCTGAGAGACCTTAGACGTCGCGACCGTCGATCGAGCGAAAACGCGGAAGCTTGGTGAATTCGCCTGGCTCGCCTGTTTGCTTCGCGGTCATCGCAGCCATCACTTCCGATGACTGAAGCATCGACGCATTCCAAATCGCGATCCGGTCGAGCGCTTCGTCCGTCTTGTGGTCGCGAGAGTAGTTGATGATGTCCTTGCACCCTGCGACAGCGAGTGGGGCCTTTGCGGCGATATCGTGGGCGAGCTCATAGGCTGCGGACAGCGTGGCTTGAGCGTCAGCACCGACCCGGTTCACAAAGCCTAAGCGGAGCGCCTCATCGGCCTTGAACTTGCGGCCGGTGTAGCTCAGCTCCCGGACGATACCTTCAGGAAGCAGGTTTAGGATGCGGGGGAAGGTGCCCACATCGGCGGTCATGCCCACAACAACCTCGTAGATTGTGAAGAAGGCATCCTCCGCACAGACACGCATGTCGCAGGCGGTGACGAGGTCGACACCAGCGCCGAAGCATCCGCCCTGAACAGCCGCGATGACGGGCATGCGTGCGTCTTCGAGGCAAGAGAACGTCTGCTGCATGCGCTTCACCGAATGATAAAAGTCGAGGCCACTGGCAGCGCCGACATCGGGTTTCGAGCCAGCCAACACGCTGAGGTCGATCCCGGCGCTAAAGTGCGGGCCCTCGGAAGCGATGACCAAGACGCGGGTGTCGCCGCTCTTATCGAGTTCCCGGACAGCGGCGGGAAAGTCTTCCCAAAAATGCGCGTCCATCGAGTTGCGTTTCTCAGGATTGGAGAGGGTCAGGGTGGCGACGGGCCCATCATGGGTGATGCGAAAAGCTTGGGTCATCTCGCTCTTTTAGCACATTGGCAGTTGGAGTGCAGGTCCCTCGTACACCGCGGGACAAAACGCCCGAGAGTGGCTAGGAGATGGGCGGAAAACCTTGGAAAGGGTGCCCAGAATGAACAACAAAGGCGTGTTGGCGAGCCTCCTCGCTCTTGGTGCAGCGGCTTGCGGCGGGGCTGGCGTTGAAGACGCCGAATCCCATGAACCCGTGGGAAAGCCAACGCCGGCATCTTTCGGTGAGGCGATCGAACCGGGCGTCGCCTATTGGGTGGTGAGCGATGAGGACAGCACCATGGTGCTGTTCCCCACCATCCATGTTCTGCCCGGCGATCTCGATTGGCAGAATGAAGAGGTGAGCGAGCTCATTGCTGAGGCTGACGAGGTTTGGTTCGAAGTTTTGCCTGCAGAGCTCAATGACCAAACGGCCGTGCAGGCTCTCAGCATGACCTATGGAATGAGCCCTGATCGTCCGTTGTCAGAGCGCCTTGATGCAGAGACCTATGGTCGCCTTGTGAAGCAAACCGAAAGTCTCGGCCTTTCTCCTGAGCTGATGGAACCCTTCCGGCCTTGGATGGCAGCCGTCACGCTCGCGACGATGGATCTGGTGCGAGACGGTTTCGATCCCGCGTCGGGCGTGGAGATGGTCATTGGTGCGGAAACGCCGGATGCCAAGGAAAGAGGCCTCGAAACCGTTGAACAGCAGCTCTCGTTTTTTGGCGGATTGTCCGAAGACGTGGAAACAGCATTTCTTCTGTCCACGCTCGATGACATTGAAAAGGATCAGCAGGAGCTGAAGGATTTTGCCGAGGCTTGGGCTCTGGGTGACCTTTCATCATTGGAAGAGCTGGTCCTCGACAGCATCCGCGAGGTCTCTGAAGAGCTCTATGATGTGCTCATCACACGGCGCAATCAGGCCTGGGCCGAGCTTCTTTCAGAAGAGCTCGAGGGTGCGGGCAATGATTTCGTCGCCGTGGGTGCAGGTCACCTCATCGGTGAGGATGGCCTTCCGACACTCCTCGCCAAGCGCGGTTACGCCGTCGAGGGCCCACTCACCGAATGAACGCGCGGAAGCCTATTCAGCTGCTAAGCTTGGCTGGGTAGGTTTGGCTGCCTCTGCGCATTCGGCCATGGTTTCACTGGCCCGAGCAATCGGGTTGGTGAAATAGTAGCTGTCGAAAACGGGCTTGAAGGGCTCGCTTGAGACTGTTCCGGCATTCGCCCAATCCGCAGCAGACGGAAGATCATCAGCGCCAACTGTGTCGAGGCTGCCAAAGCTCGATGCATCCTCGATCATGGCCTGGCGGGCCGCGTACAGATCATTGTAGGGCAGTGTCTTACCAAGCCGTTCGCTTAACGCACGCAGGATCGCCCAGTCGTCCTTCGCTTCGCCAAAGGGGAAATAGGCCCTGTTGGCGAGCTGGACGCGACCTTCCGTGTTGGCGTAGAGGCCAGACTGCTCTGAATAAGCAGCGCCCGGAAGGATGACATCAGCCACCTTCGCGCCGGCATCGCCGTGATGGCCCTGATAGATCACAAAGGCATCGGTCAGACCTGAAAGATCGGCTTCATCACAGCCGAGATTGTAGACCACCTCGATCTCACCAGACTTCGCGCCCTCGAGAATGCCTGCGAAATCGCGACCTCCTTCGCCAGGAAGGAAGCCAAGGTCGAGGGCACCCACGCGCGCGGCGGCATTGTGCAAGACACCGAAGCCGTTCCAATCCGATGTCAGTGCACCGACGCTTTCTGCAAGCTTCAGCGCCTCAGCCATGACCGCTTGGCCATCGGCGCGGGCGAGGGCACCGGAGCCGAGGATGATCATCGGCTTCGCAGCGTTTTTCAGCGTCGCACCGAAATCATGCTGGCTGCTGATCAGTTTTGTGAGGCTGTCAGGGCCCGTACCAATATGCACGGTATCATAGGTGAGATCACGCTGCTCACCAATGATACCGACGGCAAAGTCCATCTTATGCAGCCAGTTCTTACGGATCCGCGCGTTGAGAATGGGCGCTTCTGTCCGGGGATCCGTGCCGATGAGGAGCACGGCATCGGCTTCGTCAATCGCGGCAATGCCTGGCGCGAACGTGTATGCAGCGCGCGGCGCTTTCTCGCCATTGGGCTTCACGCCGATCACGCTGCCGTCTTGGCGGCAGTCCGTATGCGGTGTGCCCACCGATACCATGAGATCTTTCAGCGCCTTGATGGGCTCTGCCGCGACGAGGTCGCCAGCGATGGCAGCGATTTTCTCGGGTGCCGTGCCTTCTAAGCGGGCGGCGATGGCATCAAAGGCCTCATCCCAGCTTGCAGGCCGAAGCTTGCCGCCCTCGCGGATAAAGGGCCGATCGAGGCGGCGCTTCGAAAGACCGTCCCAGATGAAGCGGCTTTTATCAGCCAGCCACTCTTCGTTCACACCTTCATGGGTGCGCGGAAGGATGCGCATGACGCTCCGCCCACGAATATCCATCCGGATGTTCGAGCCCAAGGCGTCCATCACATCGATGGTTTCCACCTTCTTGAGCTCCCAGGGCCGCGCAGTGAAGGCATAAGGCTTGGAGGTCAGGGCACCGACCGGACACACGTCAATCAGGTTGCCCGTCAGTTCGCTACCGACAGCTTTTTCAAGATAGGTCGTGATCTCAGCATTCTCGCCGCGATTGACGAGGCCCAGATCGTCAACACCTGCGACCTCGGTCGCAAAGCGGACACAGCGTGTGCACTGAATACAGCGGGTCATGATCGTTTTGATCAGTGGGCCCATATGCTTTTCTTCGACGGCGCGTTTGTTCTCAGCAAACCGGCTGCCATCGCGGCCATAGGCCACCGCCTGGTCTTGCAGGTCGCATTCGCCGCCCTGGTCACAGATGGGGCAATCAAGGGGGTGGTTGATGAGCAGGAACTCCATCACCCCTTCGCGGGCTTTCTTGACCATCGGCGTGTTGGTGAAGAGCTCCGGCGGAGCGCCTTCGGGTCCAGGGCGCAGGTCTTTGACGTTTTGCGCGCAGGAAGCGACGGGCTTGGGCGGGCCGCCTTTGACCTCGATCAGACACATTCGGCAGTTTCCGGCCACCGATAGGCGCTCGTGATAGCAGAACCGGGGGATTTCTTCGCCGGCTTCTTCGCAGGCCTGGAGCAGGGTGAGGCGCGGATCGACATCAATCTCGCGGCCGTTGACTTTGATCGTCCTGAGGTCGGTCATAGGTCCATCTTCGGCGGCAACGTCATGGAGCTATAGAAAGCCGCGCCTCAGCGCCAGAGCCCTCGGCGTCGCGACTGCGATTTGGGTCACGGGTCTTTTGCTCGGCCAAAGTGTTGCTTGGTGTTATGTGGTCGCTTAACCAGTTGGATGTAACAGTGGTGCTCAATAACGCTTAAGCGACGACACCCGAGGAAACGTGAGCTCAACTGCTTTGAATATGCCGAGTTTTATGGTGCGTGACCGAGTGTTGCTGGCGGTTTGCGGCGCGCTTCTCTTGGCGTTCGTGGTCCTTTTCCACGGCGGAATTGCCAATCTTTGGTATCGTTGGGGTTTTCAGCAGGAGCTGAGTCACTCCTACTTTATTCCTGTGATTTCAGTCTGGATGCTTTGGGATCGGCGTGAAGCGATCACCCACAGCATCGGGCGCTCTAGCACTCTGGCTCTTCCACTGATCGCGTTCGCCTTATTCATGGTGTTTTCGCTCAAGCAGCTCAACGTCTTCCTTCTCGAGCATATCGGCATGATGGCGTTTTTTGTGGCCTTGCCGCTCTTGATTGGTGGCATGTCGCTTCTGCGGCTGACGATCGTTCCGATTGTCTATCTCGCCTTTATGATCCCGCCGCCTTTTTGGGTGATCACCGTGACGTCCTGGAACTTCCAGCTTTGGTCATCTGAGCTCGGTGTCGCGATGATCCGCCTGTTCGATGTGCCGGTCCTGCTTGAGGGCAATGTCATTGAGCTTGGGAACATTACACTTCAGGTCGTGGAAGCCTGTTCAGGCCTTCGGTATCTCTTTCCGTTTTTGAGCCTCGGTGCCTTGGCCGCTTATTTTTATCGCGGCCCGATCTGGCAGCGACTGATTGTTGTTCTCAGCACCATTCCGATCACGATTGTCATGAACAGCTTCCGGATCGCGATCACAGGTGTTCTTTCCGATCGGTATGGGCCGTCTCACACCGAAGGGTTCCTGCATTTCTTCGAAGGCTGGGTCGTTTTCCTCTTCTGTATCGCACTGTTGTTGGGTGTTCTCGTCGCGATGGCGCGCCTTTCCGGTCAGAAGGATGTGCTGAAGAGCCTTGGTCTGCCTTTTGTCGATCCGATCGAGCCAAAGCAGGCCTTCGATCGCGATCGGTTTATCAAGATCGGCGGCGGCACCGCTGCCGCTCTTTTGGTGCTCGGCCCGCTCGTGCACACGGTTGATAGCTCGTTGTATGTTCCCGAGCGGCAGCGCTTCGCTGAGCTGCCTCTCGAGTTTGCTGGATGGCAGGTTCAGCCTCGACCTTTGGACGTCGAGACCGAGAAGGTGCTCGCTGCTGATGACTACATCGTCATGGATGTCGTGAATCCAGAGGGTGAGGTCTTCAATCTCTATACGGCCTATCTGGAGCAACAGCGCAACGGTTCGTCATGGCACTCACCGCAGCAGTGTTTGCCCGGTGGTGGCTGGAAAGTCGTGCGAAACGAGATTGTGGAGACGCCAGAGGGTCGCCCTGCCTATCATTATAACCGTATGGTGATCAAAAAAGGCGACGCGCGCTTTTTGGTCCATTATTGGTACCAGCAGCGTGGTCACCGCATTGCGAACGAGTTTGTGATGAAGGGCGTTCTCATTTGGGACGTGCTGACCCGTCGCCGGTCTGACGGAGCGATGATTCGCCTGATGACTCCGATCGGTTTGGAAGAGAGCGTCTCATCGGCTGACGAACGGATGCAGCAATTCCATAGCCGCATCGAAGAGACCGTTGATCCGTACATCCCACTTTAAGCGAGCCGCAGAGCTCGGTACGATGGGGTAGGGTCCCTACCTTCACTCCGCCGCGGCATGGGCCACAGCCACATGCCCCGGACCTTTGCGGTAGTTCGTGATCTTCTCTTCGATCTCGTGGCGGAAGTGCTGGATTAGGCCTTGGACTGGCCATGCCGCGGCATCACCCAGCGCGCAGATGGTGTGGCCTTCGATCTGACCAGCCACATCGAGCAGCTTGTCGATCTCCCACATCTCTGCATCGCCTTCAGCCATGCGGTTAAGGACGCGCCACATCCAGCCTGTGCCTTCACGGCACGGCGTGCACTGTCCACAGCTTTCGTGCTTATAGAAATAGGAGATCCGAGCGATAGCGCGAACCATGTCGGTGGACTTATCCATGACGATCACGGCTGCTGTGCCAAGGCCAGAGCCGTGCTCCCGAAGGGCGTCGAAATCCATCAGAACATCGTCGCAGATCTCATGATTGAGGCAGCGCACGGATGAACCGCCGGGGATCACGGCCTTCAGGTTCCCCCAGCCGCCGCGCACGCCGCCGCAATGCCGGTCGATCAAAGTCTTGAGCGGGATCGACATCTCTTCTTCGACATTGCACGGCTTGTTCACGTGGCCAGAGATGCAGAACACTTTGGTGCCATGGTTGTTCGGGCGGCCAAATCCTTTGAACCAATCTGCACCCCGACGAAGGATCGTCGGGACCACAGCGATCGATTCCACATTGTTGACCGTGGTCGGACAACCATAGAGACCCGCGCCGGCGGGGAAGGGCGGCTTAAGCCGCGGCTGGCCCTTTTTGCCTTCTAGGCTTTCGAGGAGGGCTGTCTCTTCGCCGCAAATATAGGCGCCTGCACCGTGGTGCAGGTAAAGGTCAAAGTCCCAGCCGTGGATGTTGTCTTTGCCGATCAGCTTGGCGGCATAGGCCTCATCGATCGCTTTCTGCAGCTGTTCGCGCTCGAAGATGTATTCGCCGCGGATGTAGATGTAGCAGGCGTGGGCCTTCATCGCGAAGCTCGCAACCAAACATCCCTCGATCAGAAGGTGCGGGTCATGGCGCATGATCTCGCGATCTTTGCAGGTGCCGGGCTCTGATTCGTCGGCATTCACGACGAGATAATGCGGGCGATCGCCAACCTCTTTGGGCATGAAGGACCATTTCAGCCCTGTGGAAAACCCAGCGCCGCCGCGACCACGAAGGCCTGATTCTTTGGTCTGATTGATGATCCACTCAGGACCCTGGTCGAGCATGAGCTTGGTGGCGTTCCAGGCTCCGCGCTGTTTGGCGCCTTCGAGGAAGGGGTCTTGAAGGCCATAGAGGTTCTGAAAGATGCGATCTTTGTCTTGCAGCATAGTCTCATCAACCACGTATCTCCTTGCGGGCTACGTGTGTCAGCGCCGTCGTGCAAGGCGGCTGGTCGGCGCAGCTGCATGATAGCTCCAGGCCGTCGGGCTCGCTAAAGGCCACCGCGACTGGCTGGGGAGAAAACGCCATGACCACTAAGATCAGTGCCAGCGTTGCCGCATTCGCGATGATGCTCACCTCCTGCGCGGAACCGGCGGTCAACACGCCCAAAGGTGCAGGGGTCGATTTCAATCTCCATGGCCCACAGACAGCCGCTGCGTTTCTGAGCTGTCTTGAAGGGCAGGCGGCGATCGTCAGTGCCCATCGTGGCGGCCCGAATGCGGGCTATCCAGAAAACGCGATCGAGACGTTCATGCATGTGCTCGATCAGGTTCCTGCGCTTTTGGAAGTCGACGTGCGCGAGTCGCGTGATGGCGCGCTCGTCCTGATGCATGATGACACCGTCGACCGCACCACCACGGGAAGCGGTCTGGTTGCGGATCTCACGCTGGCCGAGCTGAAGGCCTTGAGGCTCATTGATAACGATGGTCGCGAGACGGACTTTCAGATTCCTACATTGGATGAAGCCCTTTCTGCAATTGGTGGACGGACGATCTTGCAGCTCGATGTGAAGCGCGGGGTGGGGTTGCGAAAGGTGGTCGAGGCCGTGGAGGAAGTTGGCGCTGAACCCTTCGCAGGGGTGATCACCTATTCTGATGAAGGCGCATTGATCGTGGCGAGGGCATCGGATGACGTCTCCATCTTTGCCGGGGTGAGGGATGCCGGCCAGCTCGATCTCCTGGAGCAAAGCGGCATCGACACCGACCGGCTTGTGGCATGGACGGGGATCATTCGTGATGAGCCGAGAGGTGAGCTCTACGCCTACCTGGGAGAGCAAGGGATCAGCGCCTCGGGCGGGGCTATTGGATCTTTGGATGATCGCGCAGAAGGCGGCACCCGGAATGTGTACAGCAGGCTTGAAGATCTCGGGCTCGATATCGTCGCAACAGACCGCCCGGTTGCTGCGGCGCGAGAAATGGGAACCGAAGATGTCATGCTCGCGTCCCAATCCTGTGCGGACTGACGATTGGCGGGCAGATCTTTTCTCTCGCCTATGACCGTCATAGACGTCATCGATGATGTATGCGTGGAGATCGTTGATCAGATCGGTTATTCTAATTTCCATTGAGGGCAGAAAAACGCCCCACATGGAGGACAATGATGAGCGCTACCGCCCGTATGAACACTGAAAACGCGATCCCATTGAGGGCGCCTAGGCGGTACATGTTCCTATGGGGCTTGCCCCATGGCCTCGTGCCAGCGGCCAGCGTTGCGCTTTATTTTGCGCTCGATGGTGCGAATTGGACCCTGCTCATTCCGTTCATTTGGACCTACATCGCGATCCCAGCGCTCGACACGCTGATCGGTGAGGACGTCACAAGCCCTCCGGAAACGGACTATGAGGCGCTCGCAGCGGATCGCTATTACTCCCATGTCGTGTTCGCGACGCTTCCGATGTATTTCATCAGCTTCATCGCCGCGATGTATGTCCTTGGGACCCAGACGGTTCCTCTGTGGGCAGCTGCGCCTTTTGTCTTTGCGGTGGGGCTGGCCTCTGGTCAGACGATCACCCTGGCCCATGAGCTTGGTCACCGGACGGAGAAATTTGATCGTCTGTTCGCGAACGTATCACTAGCGTTGATCGGGATGGGCCATTTCTGCATTGAGCATAACCGCGGGCACCATGTGCGAGTCGCGACGCCGGAAGATTGCTCATCGGCGCGGATGAACGAGACGGTCTATGGCTTTGCGTTCCGTGACATGACGGGCGCTGCGAAGGGCGCTTGGGAACATGAGGCCAAGCGGCTGAAGGCGCGGGGTAAAAGCTTCTTCAGCCTCGAGAATGAGATCCTTCAATCCTATGCCCTCACGCTCGTGATCGCGGCGGGTCTGATTGCATGGCTTGGCTGGGATGTGCTGCCGTTCATCCTCATCCACCACTTCTTTGGTTTCTTGGTGCTCAGCATGGTGAACTATATTGAGCACTATGGTCTGAAGCGCGAAAAACTGCCCAACGGGAAGTATGAGCCTTGCCAGCCGCATCACAGCTGGAACGCCAACCACGTGGTCTCCAATATCCTCTCTGTGAACTTGCAGCGGCACTCTGATCACCATGCCAATGCCATGCGTCCGTATCAGTGTCTGCGGAACTTCCCAGACTTGCCGCGCCTTCCGACGGGCTATGCGGGCTGCTTCACGCTGATCACGTTTCCGCCGCTCTGGTTCGCCGTGATGAACCCGAAAGTCCGCGCGTGGGCTGGCGGTGATGAGAGCAAAATCAATTGGGGCCCTGAGAAAGAGGCGGCTTAAAAGCGCCTCGTTCTTCAAGGCGCTGATCGATTCCCGCTTTGCTTGCTGACCAATGGTCAAAGACATCGGCGCCTCGGGCGCCGTTGTCATAGGCGAGGGCGGAGACGCGCCCCATCCCAGAAAAGAGCGTGTCCGGCAGCTCCTGGGCAAGAGGGTCGACGAAGGCCTCATCCGGTGAGACAATAGTCCAACCCGCTTGCCTCAAGGCTACGACAGCATCGTCGATAAAGAGGGCCGCGAGATCGTTCTCATGCAGCAAGAGCATGTGGGTGGGCTGACGATCAAGCCATTCGTCAGAGAGCGCAGCATAGTGCTCCGCCGCATCCACCACCATTTGGCTGTAAACAGCGCTCAGGGCGTCGTGGTCGACCGTGTACCCGTCCGCGATGGCTTCTTTGACGCGATTGTCCATGTGCCAATCATAGGTGTCGATGGTTACGTAGCCTGACAACAGTCCGCGCTCGGCCAAAGCTTTCCGCATAGCATCGCGCTTGCTACGATCTCCTCGTCCCTCATCGAGATAGGGAAACCGGAACCAAGGCCGTGTGTTGGGCAGCGGAGCGAGGAGCTCTGCCGCACGGTCAATATCGTTGAGATAGACCTCGAGCTCGGTCCGACTCAGCCAAGGGTGCGTGTGCGAATGGTTGGCGATCAGGTGGCCCGCATTTGCAT
>CAWUIJ010000008.1:0-39466 GCA_963922235.1 uncultured Parvularcula sp.
TCGCTCACCGCGCGCGTCGTCACGGCGTGCGCAAGCTCGTGCTCCTCTCCGGTCGCGGCGAGGAAGAGGCCCAGGCGGCGGAGCGCATCGTCCAGAATGCCGGGCTCGATTGGTCCATCGTCCGGGCGAGCTGGTTCAGCCAGAATTTCTCGGAGGGCGCGTTCGTCGATATGGTCCGTGCTGGTGCCATCACCCTGCCGGCCGGCGATACACCGGAACCCTTCGTCGATGTCGACGACATTGCCGAAGTTGCGGTGGCGGCGCTCACGGACGATCGCCATAATGGTCAGCTCTATGAGGTGACCGGACCGCGGCTGCTGACGCTGTCGGACGTGGCCGCCGAGCTTTCCAAAGCAACCGGGCGCGAGATCACGTACACGGACGTACCCCATGACGCTTTCGTGGCTGAAGCGGACCGGGCGGGGGTGCCTAAGGACGTGGTCTGGATGCTGGACTATCTCTTCTCCACGGTTCTCGACGGGCGCAATGCGCACCTGTCCGATGGCGTCGAGCGCGCCCTCGGACGTCCAGCTAAGGACTTTTCCGACTATGCGCACGATGCGGCAGCCACTGGCGTGTGGAGCGTTGCAGCATGAAACGGATCGTCACGAGAGCCGCCCTTTTAGGGGCGGCATCCCTCCTCGGCTTGATCGGCAGCGCGCTCCTGGCCATTCCGCAAGACTTCCTCGCCATGAGCGGCATCAGGGTTGAGCGTGAACCGAGCCTGATGTCGGAACTCTCCGCGCCTGGGGGGCTCCTGGTCGCTGCGGCACTGGTGATGGCGCTTGGTGCCTTCCGGACACGCTTCACCGACCTTGGCCTCCTCGTTGGAACCATCGTCTACGGAGCTTATGGCGCAGGCCGCATCGTCAGCCTGCTGGTGAACGGTACCCCGTCGGCGTCGATCATTATGGCGACGGTCCTCGAAGTCGGGATCGTCCTCGGCTTTCAGCTTCTTAGGCGCGGCAGCATCAAGGCGGCTCGAGAAGATCGCCGTTACGCACAGCTGTGGGAGGTCGTCATATGACAAACGACTGTGTGATCCTCGCCAGCTTCGGCCTTGCGCTTTGGAGCGCAGTGATTGGCGGGGTGTTCTCCGCATTCTCGGAGTTCATCATGAGCGGACTGAAGCGTGCAGCTCCCGCTTCCGGTATCGAGGCGATGCAACACATCAACAAGACAGTCCTGAATACGTCGTTCGTCCTTGGACTGATGGCCATCGCGCCGCTTTCCATCGCGATGGCCTACCACGGCTGGATGACCCAGCAGGGGCCTGTCAGGACGGGCCTTGTCACTGCGGCGGCGGTCTACGTGCCAGCGGTGTTTCTGATGACGCTCTTCGGCAATGTGCCGATGAACAACCGGCTTGCCAGCCTTGATCATAGCTCTGAAGAGGCGGCGGCTTACTGGAAGTTCTACGGACGACGCTGGACGCGTCTCAATCATGTTAGGACGATCGGCTGTGTACTGATCAGCGTGAGCTATCTCGTAAGCGGAAGTATTCTCATCGCCACTGTTAGCGAAGCGAGGGGCTGAGGGCTGGAGTCTCGTCGCGGCTTAGCGGCTTTCCCGCTTCAGCATCTCAGCCAACACATCTCAGAACGGCGATTTATCCTGGATCCTAATGGCGTCGCGTCCTCTCAACCACGTTGCATTGTGGGCGTGGCCCCCTCACTCAGCGACACCCTGCCTTAGGTTTGAACCGAAGGAGAAGTTTGTCCCGCAGGCGCGTATCCCAGCGAAGGCTGCTAGAAGCAATGCAATGTCCGGCTTGGACCTCTTGGCGATTGCATTGCTATCGAGCAACGCTCCGTAGAGCGACAAAGCCTGCACCTTAAGCGCTGCAACCACTTGAATGGATGGTTCTGAGCAGCGGCCAAAGTAGGGCAAGAGCAGGAAATGGGGTGGTGGTGCGCTGATCTTGACACGAATTCCTGGTCGTCTCGCTATTGAGGGCGAAATCAGGTCGTGAACGCCGCGCTCAATTGCGGACTTGCGGCTCAGGTCACAAAGTTGCCATTGGTGTTGCTGGACTAAATTGAGAAGGGAACGCGTCACTGTTGTGTTGTAGTTTTCACGGCCAAACTGACGATTTTCGCCTGTCGAACCCGATCAACCAGGAATTACTATCTATGCGTCTTCGCGCAATCACAGCGATTGTTATGGCACTGGTTGTGGGCGTGGCGCCCGCAGCGGCGCAGTCTCGACCTGCGCCTTCGGTGATCGTCGACACAGTGTCTGAGGTGCCTTTTTCTCAGCGTATTGAGGCGCTTGGCTCCCTTTTTCCTAAGGAGATGGCGGACCTGACCCTCAACGCCGCGGACCGGGTCACAGCGGTCTATTTTGAAGATGGCGAGCGCGTGGAAGAGGGAAAGACGCTTCTCACGCTCGTGCAGCGAGAACAGCTCGCGCAGATTGAGGCCGCCGAAGCGCGCCTTCGCGAAGCCAGCGTGCGTTATGAGCGGTTCGCTGGGTTGGTGGAGTACGATGCTGGTTCCAAAGCCGATGCGGATGAGGCGCGCCGGGATATGGAAACCTCGCGGGCCGAGCTGCGCCAGGTCCAGTCGCTCTTGCGCGACCGGGTGCTCGTTGCGCCTTTTGGCGGTTTGCTTGGTTTTCGTGAGGTCAGTGTCGGTTCCTACGTCCAGCCTGGCGATGTGGTCACAACACTGATCGACGACAGCGCCATGCGGCTCGATTTCTCTGTGCCTGCCACCCGATTGGCGTCGGTTGAGAGTGGTACACAGATTGTTGCTGAGACCGATAGCCTACCAGGACAGACCTTTCGAGGTGAGATCACCACACTCAACAACACGATTGATCCCGCGACTCGTTCTGTCCGCGTCCGGGCCATTCTGCCGAACGATGAGCGGTTCTTGAAAGTCGGCATGTTCATGCGGGTTGTTGTAGAAGCTGACGCCCGTTTGGCTTTGGCTATTCCGGAAGAGGCAATCCAGCCGGTCGGCCCACGGACCTATGTGTTTGTGGTTGATACGGAGGATATTGCGCATCGCCGGGAGATTTCGGTTGGTGCACGGTACGATGGTCTCGTTGAAGTGTTGAGCGGTCTTTCTCAAGGTGACCGTGTGATCAGTGAGGGTTTGATCCGTGCACGCGATGGACAGCCGGTAACGATCATCGAGACAATCGAGCGCACGCCGTCTCGGCAAGGGGCCTCTTCCGGATCAACGGTTTCGGCTGTGACAACGGGCGGGTTGTAACGCGGTGCTGATCTCAGATCTTTCCGTCAAAAGGCCGGTCCTGGCATCCGTCTTTGCGTTGCTGCTGATTGTCTTCGGAATGGTGTCGTTCGATCGGCTGCCGCTTCGCGAATATCCCGATATCGATGCCCCCATCGTGACGGTGGACGTGCGCTATCCTGGCGCTTCGGCATCGGTCGTGGAAACGCGCATTACCCAGATTGTTGAAGACCGTATCGCGGGCGTTGAAGGGATACGCTTCATCGACTCGCGGTCCACGGACGGCCGATCCCGCACCTCGATCGAGTTCGATATCACACGAGATATCGATGCCGCCGCAAACGATATCCGCGACCGTGTCTCCTCCGTGCTCGATCAATTGCCGCCTGAGGCTGATCCGCCTGAGATCGAAAAGGCTGACTCGAATGATGACGTCATCATGTGGCTGAACCTGGCCTCAGAAACGATGACGACACCGGAGCTGTCCGATTATGCCAGCCGCTTCCTGGTTGATCGTTTCTCCGCCGTCGATGGCGTTGCGCGTGTTCGGGTCGGCGGATCGCGCAATTACGCTATGCGGATCTGGATTGACCGCCAGTCTTTGGCTGCGCGAGGGCTGACCGTCACGGATATCGAGCAGGCTCTGCTTCGTGAGAACATCGAAGCGCCCGCGGGCAGTATCGAATCGTCCCGGCGTATCTACACAGTCCGGATCGATCGGCCTTTTTTGACGAGCGACGACTTCTCGGATTTGGTTCTGGCCGAGGGTGAGGATGGCTACCTTGTGCGTCTGGGCGATGTCGCCCGGGTGCAGCTGGGTACGGTCGAGGATAGGAATATTTTTCGAGGCAATGGCATTCCCATGGTTGGCCTTGGCATCGTGAAGCAATCAACGGCGAACACGGTGGATGTGGCGAGAGACGCACGGGAGCTTGGTGTACGTCTTAATGAGACGCTGCCTGAGGGGATGCGCATCTACCAGAGCTTTGACAGCTCCGTGTTCATCGAGGCCTCTATCCGCGAGGTGTACACCACCCTGGTCATTGCCGTGATCCTCGTGACACTGGTGATTTTCCTCTTTCTGGGGGATGCCCGTTCCACACTCATTCCCGCCATCACTGTGCCGATCTCCATCATTGCGACGTTCACTGTGCTTTATGCCCTAGGGCTGTCGGTCAATCTCCTGACCCTCTTGGCGCTTGTTCTCGCTATCGGTCTCGTCGTCGATGATGCGATTGTGGTCCTTGAGAACATCAGGCGGCGGATGGATGAGTATGGCGAGAATGCTCTCGTCGCTGCATTCCGCGGAGCGCGCCAGGTGGGATTTGCCGTGATTGCAACCACCTTGGTTCTGATCGCCGTTTTTGTGCCCATCACGTTTTTGGAAGGTGACGTTGGTCGTCTGTTCACAGAGTTCGCGATCACGATGGCGGCTGCCGTGGCCTTTTCGAGCGGTGTCGCACTCACGCTCTCGCCGATGCTGGCATCGAAGCTTCTGAAAAATGAGAAGGGCAGTGGGATGCTCACGGCACTGCCTCGGCTCGTCGACAAGGCCTTTGAAGGCCTTCGTGCAGGTTACGGATGGCTCCTTTCCAAGACGATCCGCCAACCGCTGATCCTCGCAGTCACCTTGTTGGTTTCCATCGTTGGCACGTGGGGGCTCTTCAATGCGGTGGAAGAGGAGTATGTTCCGCAAGAAGATCGCGGTGCTTTCTTCATTTTCATCCGTGGACCCGAAGGCGCGTCCTTTGAATTCATGGAACGCTATGCCGATGAGATTGAGCGTCGGCTTCTTCCCTATACAGAGTCGGGTGAGATGCAGCGTCTGCTGATCCGCGCGCCTGGCTTTGGCAGCTCATCTTTCAACGAGGCATTCGTGATCTCTGTCCTTGCCGATTGGAGCGAACGGCGGCCAGCGACGGAGATTATGTCCGAAATCAACGCGAGCCTGTCTGACTTGCCCGGTGTTAGAGCGTTTGCCCGTATGCGTCAGGGCCTCGGCGGGGGGACAGGCAATCCGGTTCAGTTCGTGATCGGCGGGCCAGACTATGAGCAACTGACCGAATGGCGGGACACGTTTGTCACGGCGCTTGAGGAACAGGACTTCGGCCTCGTCAATATTGATTGGGACTATAAGGAGACCCAGCCACAGTTCCGTGTCGAGATTGATTATGATCGTGCGGCTGATCTTGGTGTGACAGTGGATGAAATCGGTAGCACCCTGCAGACCATGTTGGGCTCGCGCCGCGTCACCACGTTCCTTGAGCGAGGAGAAGAGTACGACGTGATCATCGAAGGTCTGCGTAATGAACAGTCTTCGCCAAACGATATCGAGAACATCTATGTGCGTTCTGCACGGACCGGCGCGCTTATCCCGCTCTCAAGCGTTGTGACCATCCGCGAGATCGCCGACAGCGCTAGCCTCAATCGCTACAACCGGGTCCGTGCGATCACCCTTGAAGCCGGATTGGAGCCAGGGGTTCGTCTCGGGACTGTGCTCGACCAGATGCAAGCTCTGGCTCGCGAGGTTCTTCCGGAGGAAGCGACCATCGATTTTAAAGGCACGTCTCTTGATTACCAGACCTCGGGCAGTTCCATCGCTTTTGTGTTTTTAATTGGTGTTCTGATCGTCTTTTTGGTGCTGGCGGCGCAGTTTGAGAGTTGGATCCATCCTTTGATCATTATGCTGTGCGTTCCAGCGACCCTGGGTGGCGGCTTGTTGGGCCTCTGGATCACTGGGGAGACGCTCAACATTTATACCCAGATCGGTTTGATCATGTTGGTGGGACTGGCGGCGAAGAACGGTATCCTGATCGTTGAATTTGCGAACCAGCTTCGTGATGAGGGAACCGATTTCGATGATGCACTTCGCGAGGCGTCTCTCGCCCGCTTGCGTCCGATCCTGATGACGGGGCTCACCACCGCGGCGGGCACCTTGCCGCTTCTCCTGTCGTCAGGAGCCGGAGCGGAGACCCGTCAGGCGATCGGCATCGTCATCGGTTTCGGCGTTGTCGCTGCCGTTCTCGTAACCCTCATCCTCATCCCGATTGCTTATAACCTTTTTGCGCGCCGCACTGGCGCGCCGGGCGATATTGCTCGTGAGCTGCAGACTCAAATGCAGGCTGGACCCGCTGAGTGAACCCTTTCGGGTTCATCAGCTATCGGCGCTTTACGTACAGATGGACGTCTGTACGCAAAGTTTTCAGCCGATCGGTCGTCAGAATGTTCCCGAGAGCGACAAGGCGAAGATGGGCTTGTAGTCACGGGATCGCTCTTCGATGAAGGCGATATCGCTCTGTTCTCTCAAACCCTCATAGAAAGTCCGGTTAAAGCGCTCGTCTTGATCGAAGAGGTTGAAAACAGCGACCGTGAGCAACATTCCGAAGACGTCCTTGTGTTCAATGAATATCTCGCTTCCCGGTTCACTGATCATAAAGACTGAGCGCTGACGAGCTGTGACGCGGTCTTCTTGCTCGAAATGCCCAATGTAACCGCCATAGGCATAATTGGTGTTGGGAATGTCGTGCCGAAAATTGAAGTCGACGAACCAACGGTTGCTGCCTGAGAAGGGGCGATTCTCGCCTGTGATGGGATCTTCGAGCCGACTCCACCGGCGCGCGCCGTTGAGATCGATACGTGCACCTTCAATCCCAAAGCGATCCAAGAGAAACGTACCCTCGGCTTCGATGGAGAAAAAGCGGGCCTCGTCAATGTTCCCTATAGCTTGCTCGCCATTGATAACGACTTGGTCCACGCGATCTTCGATAAATGAGCTCTCAGTACGGAGGATCAATTTTTCTTCTTCACCGAAACGCTTCTCGATCTCCCACTCGGTATCCCAGCTCTGCTGAGGCACCAGGTTTGTGTTGCCGACTTCTTCAACGCCCTCGCGCAAGTTTTGGGAGCTGACAAAGGCGAAGAAATCCAATTGGCCAACGGATCTTTCGATCCGTCCACGAAGATCGATATCCTCGGAGAAAGGGTAGGCAAAGGTCACGTAACCGCGCGGTCGAGAGAAGCTTCTCTTCTCGCCCTTGGTGTTGCCAGTTACGGATTGAATCTCAGAATACTCTGCACCCGCAGAGAGTTGAACGGCAAGATCGCCCAATTTCCGGCTATGGGTGAGTGATGTCTGATAGCGCAGCTCTTCGACGTTCACCGGATCAAGGGGCGTCACCTCTTCGAAGCCGTCGACATCGCTTGATGCGGTGCTCTCGGTATCCAAGCGATTGAACGCATACTCTGCTGCGAGTTCCCAGCTGCGATCATTCGGGCGGGGAACAATGTATTCGCCCCTCAAGATCGTCTCGGTTTCATCCGCGATTTGTTCGAAGGTATCGAGGCGCTCTTGCTGGCCCATCGTGCTTGTGACCTGGCGGTCGAAGAATGGACTGTGTTCGAACCTATGGTAGGCGATGATCTTCGCATCTCCTGGCCCGAGTGTTTTTGTGAAGTCGGCAGAGCCTTCTGCGTTCCATTCGTCTTCGCTGTTCTTGCTGACGATCACGAGATCATTGGCCCGTTTGGAGACCTCAGAGCCATCAAACTGAAAGAGCGCGGCTGAGGCTGTCAGGTTGTACTTGATGGTGTCCGTTTTCCCGCCCGATAGGCTTGCTGTGACCTCGGGCGCTTCGCCATAATACTGCGCATCCTCGTCCCGGACCTCTGTTAACTGACGGTTGCCATCATAAACCCGTTCTGGGCCTTTGTGCCCGTTTCGAAAACTGTCATTGCTGAGGCCAAGCGAGAATTCCGTGTCGCCAAAACTGCCCGACAGCGAGACTGAACCGTTGGACACCCGAGGTTCGAGGCGATCGCGAGCCTGGAAGTTATAGTCCCATGCGCCGCTGAGCCCATCCCGCTCGAGGACCACGTTCGCAACCTGCCCAGTCAGGCCAGTGACGCCGAGAGTGGCTGCATCAGTAATCTCGATGCGGATCACAGAACTGGCCGGTGTTTGGTTGAGAATAGCCAAAGCATCCGTTGACTTTGATGTCACGCGTTCCCCATTGATGAGCACGTTCGATCCTCCCTGTCCCAGGCCACGCCCGTCGCTCGTATTGCGTACGCTGAAACCCGGTATACGGAAGACCATGTCTCGCCCAGTTTGGGGGGCAAAGCGTTCGAAGAATGCCGCTTCGAACACTTGAGGTTGTTCTGACGTGCTCGTCTCTTGGGCGAGCCCACCTGTCGGCAAAAGGCTGAGGGATAGGGCGATCAAAGAGCAAGATAACCCGCTCCTTTTTCGTGCGCAGGTCAGTGTGTTTGAGTTAACGGTCATCGATTCGCTCCGGGTCAAAGTCACTGATCTTCATGCGGATCAGGCGCTCTGGCGTGGGTTTCGGGAGACTCTTTTCGTTGAAACTGCTTGCATATTCTGTTGTCACACCGTGGATTCGGAAACTCACCAGCGTGTCAGGCGACAGGTCGGAGTAACCAATCTCGGCGAACGCTTCGATGAATTCTCCGTCGACGCCATGAATAGCGAAACGAACCAAATCATCAGCATTCAGTTGATCAAAATCATCTCCTATCACGCGCAGCTCATCAATGAACTCCGCTGTGACGCCATGGATCCGGAACGCCAACACTTCGTCAGGTCCTAAGTCGCCGACGTCGAACGCAAGAATGGCGCGGATGGCGTCCGGGGTGGCTCCGTGAATGCGGAATGCTAAGAGGTCATCCCCGCTCAGTTGCGAGAACCGAGGGCCGATGCCTCTGATGCTTTCGACATAGTCCGCATCCACACCATGGATTTGGAATGCCAGAAGTTGATTGAGATCCTTAGGCTCGAGTTCGGTTTCTTTAAAGCTTTGAACGAACTCGTCATCGACGCCGTGGATTGCGAAAGCGACGATGGTGTCAAGGTCAGGGTCGCCATATCCCCACCGCTGCATTGCTCTTATATCGGACATTGAGACACTAGCCAGCGTGAGTCGGAACAATTCCTTGTCCGTTGGTTTGTCGATCCCCATGGCTTGCAAGCGGTTGCCGAATTGCCGATTGGGTTCGAAGTCGCACTCGCCGCTGCCAGTGCCGTTTTTTGCTGTGCCTTCGCAATCGAGGCGCCCAGCATCTGAGGGCAGTGTGAACTCCATCAGCATGCGTGATGGAGAGTTGAGACTCCCGGCATCAACGCCCGGAAGGGAGCGTATCGGGTAGGTCCGAGACGTGTGAGACGAACTGTGTTGGCCGGACATCAACCGAATGAGAAGGGTGACCTCATCCATCTCTCGTTGCGTGTCGGTTTGCGTCATGCGCCAGTCGATGAGTTCTGATGCATCCATCTGCGGTGCTGCCACCAGGCCGAGCGCCAGGGTCGCCGCGTGCGCGAGCGTCATTAGCATCCGTATTGCTCCTTGTTGATCCTAGTTTTGTTCGCTCTCAGACGTCGGACGAGTATCTGACGTCCGTACGCCACTCCGTCGCAACTCCAGTGCTTCGTAAAATGAAAGGTTTGTGTATCCGGCGCGCCTGAGCGCTTCGACAAAGTCTTCTGTCACACCGGCGATCCTGAGATCGATGAGGTCGTCGAAGGAAAGCTCTCCCGGCCAAGCTGTGATCATGCTTTCGACATATCGTTTTGATAGCCCATGGATCGCTGCCGCTTGCAGCTCAGAAGTCGACAGATCTTTGAAGCCTGCCTTCTTCAGCCACTCTACCTGTTGGGCAGTCACACCTTGGATGCGCATGCTGATCAAATCATCCAAGGATAGTTTCGTGTAGCCGAACTTTTTAAGACCATCCGTATAGGATTGAGTCACGCCATGGATCCGAGCGGACTTGATGCGTTCGTAGCTGGGCTCTTCAAAGCCCATCGCTTGGAGCTCCTTCAGGTAGGACGGGGTCACGCCATGGATCCGAAGCTCAATGAGTTGGTCAATGTCGAGCGCTTTTAACTTTGGCATGACGCCTTGGATGTCAGAAATCCAGGCGTCGGTGACGCCGTGAAGCTTCATATCGGCTAGCTGGTCCGCCGTAGGCAGAGGGTATGAGCTTGGCTGAGGGCTTGGTGCTGGAAAGGGAGAAGGGACAACAGTCTGCAGGTCTATTGGGTTATTGGAGCCTGGATTTTTAAGGCTTTCGCTTTTTTCGACGCTCCGTACAATGCTTTGTTCCGCCTCGACGGGCGTGATCGCAGCAATAGGAAGAAGGACCATGCTGAGTGCGGTCAGTGACGTTGTCGCCCAGGCGCGACCCGTGGTTTTTCTCTCGAGCGTATCGTCAAGCACACGTTCCACCCGTCGCCGCAATGATCCTTTTCTGGGGGCCACGCCATGGGCTGGTGTGAGAAATGCTCCTTGGGCGTGGCGAACCACTTCTACCAGCAGTGACGCATAGGCGTCTTGGCTGACCTCTGTACGGAGAACAGCATCATCTGCAGATTCTTCCCGTAGCTGGTGGGCTTCCGCTGCCAGACGCCATACGAAAGGGTTGAACCAGAACACTGCGACAACAATCCTAGCCAGGATCATTTTCATCCAGTCCATCCGCACCACATGCGCTAGTTCGTGCGCAATGATGGCTTCGGCGCGGTCGACATTGTTGACGGCCTCTGGATCGAGAAGAATAGTCGGCCTGACATAACCCCAACTGACCGGGGAATTGATCTCACTGCTGACCAAGAGGGCCGTGCCGTCTTTGAAGCCCATACGGTCCTGGGCACGCGCTAACGCCTTGAGCCAAACCTCGTCCTGCAAAACCGTCGCGCGCCGCCTGAGGGCCTGAAGTCTGAAAAGGCCAAGGGCTATGCCAAAAATCGCTGCGCATGTCGGGACTGCGCCGATAAGAAGCGCCCAAGGAAGTGGTTGCTCTTTTGGAAAGTCATCCTTGCTTGCATCAAATAAGACGCCCGGGACAGGAGTGGTGATCGCACTGGTCTGGGCCGGTTTTGTCAGTGTGACCGGTGTTTCGGATGGCAACACTCCCCAACGAAGCGACGGTAGCGTAGAGGCGGCGAGGGGCAAGAGAACCATCGCAAGAAGAGCGGTATGCGCAAGAAACGAACGTTCTGTCGATGACCGTTTACGGACAATTGCCAGAAGGACGAGCGCGAAAGCGCTGAGCGCCACCGACTTCAGTCCTAGCTCGAGAACCAGCGCCGTCGTCATGACTCGTTTTTCTTTCGCGCTTTGGCGATCATGTCTTCGAGTTCGCGGATCTCTTCCTCGGTGAGGTCCTTGGACATCCCTAGAAGAGCTGTGGCGGCACCAGTCGGTGATCCGCCGAAGAAGACGCGAACAATCTGTTTCAGCGCTGATGTCTTGGCCCGGTCTTGCGGAAGAGCAGCTGCGTATCGGTTGACACGGCCCTCGACTGACCGCTCGACAAAGCCCTTTTTCTCTAGCCTCGAAAGCATGGCCCTTATGGCTGAGCCGCTGAGGTCGTCCTGCAAGGCTTCGCCGATTTCAGCCGTCGTTGATGGCCCCCTCTCGTAAAGAAGGTCGACGATCTGCCGCTCCCGCGGCGGAAGTTGGTCAAGCATCGCTCGCACCTATGCGCTACATTTGTAGCGACGCTACAGATGTAGCGCTCAAAGTCAAGCGGATGTGATCACACCGGAATCAGATGCTAGGCTGACGGCGAGACCCGATAAGGTCGCAATCAACCGGCGTTTGCTGAGGGGCCATGATCGATTTTTTTGTGACCGTGCTGTCCTGCGTCCTGTTCATGGGCGCTGTGGCATATGTGAGCTATCGCAAGACGAGGGGCGAAGCGTCGACCAAGGACGGCTACTTTTTGGCGGGTAGGGGGCTGTCGGCCCCCTTTATCGCTGGCTCTTTGCTGCTGACCAATCTCTCCGCCGAGCAGCTCATCGGTCTGAATGGATCGGCCTACGGATCAAACCTCTCCAGTATGGGATGGGAAGTGACAGCGGCGATCGCATCCATTGCGATGGCCTTCATTTTCCTACCTCGATACATGGCCGGCGCCTTTACGACGTTGCCGGAGTTTTTAAGCGAGCGATTTGATCCGGATGTCAGGCGCCTTTCGGCTGGGCTTTTTATTCTTGGCTATGGCTTGGTGACGATTCCATCGGTCCTCTATTCAGGGTCCATCGCTGTCATGCGGCTCTTTTCAGTTCCAGAGGTCACTGGCCTTGGTGAGTTTCCGGCACTCGTCCTTGTCGTGATTGTGATCGGCGTGATCGGTGCTCTCTACGCCATCCTTGGCGGGCTGCGTGCTGTCGCGGTCTCCGATACCCTCAACGGTGTCGGGCTCTTGGTCATCGGGGGGCTTGTTCCGGTCTTTGGTTTGATCGCTCTGGGGGAGGGGGATTTTTTCCGCGGCTTGGACCAGTTGCTCACCGTTCACCCCGAGAAGCTCAACGCGATCGGCGAGCGTGACGACCCCACGCCTTTTTTGACCCTCTTTACGGGGATGTTCTTCGCGAACCTCTTTTACTGGTGCACAAACCAATATGTGATCCAAAGGACCCTCGGTGGCGCCTCTTTGGCGGTGAGCCAGAAAGGTGTCCTTCTGGCGGGATTTTTCAAAATTCTTGTTCCGTTCCTAATGATGACTCCAGGGGTCATCGCCTTCCATCTTTATGGTGCCGGGCTCGGCGGTATCGATGAAGCCTATCCGCGGCTCGTGGACGACGTGATGCCGAAGGTGCTGACGGGGCTCTTTTTGGCGGTTTTGCTAGGCGCGGTCTTCAGCTCATTCAATTCTCTCTTGAACAGCGCGGCGACGCTCTTTGTCCTCGACATCTGGGCGCCCTTGCGGAAGCAGGCACTCAGCGATGAGGCGCTGATTTCCCAGGCCAAGGTGATCAGTATCGTCATCGCTATCTTCTCGTTTGTGGCAGCGCCGCTTTTGTCCTTTGCTGAAGCGGGTCTTTGGCAAGTGATTCGGGTCTTCACGGGCTTCTACAATATTCCCATCATCGTGATCGTCGTGGTGGGGATCTTCACCCGGCACGTGCCCGCGACAGCTGCGAAGGTGGTCATCGTTTTTCACGTCTTGACCTATGGGCTTTTGCGGTTCGCGCCGTTCACTATTCTCGATATCCACTTCCTGCATCAGTATGCGGTGCTTTTTGTTATCGAGGTTGCGATCATGCTGGCGATGGGCGTGTGGCGGCCCAAGACGGATCAGGCTGCCATGACACCTCACCCAGAGGTCGATATCACGCCGTGGCGGTATCGTGTTCCGACCTCGGTCACGCTGGGCTCCTGCGTTGTGGGTCTTTATTTGCTCTTTTCGCCCTTGGCCCTCGCATCGCCTGATGGGCCTGGCGTGCTCTTTGCGGTCCTTATGGCCGCGCTCCTTCTGGGGAACGCTGTCACGTGGAGGCGTTACCTCGCCGGGTCATAGGGCTCTTGAACAGCATATCCTGTTAGATTGACGAGCTTCTATGGTTTATGTCTCTATCCACGGACGCATCAGCGATAAGGATTGCGCTTGACCTACGACGAGATGGGACCGCCGGGCGCGGTGCGACCACCCTACGAGCTTGTTGCTCAATGGATTGAAGACATGGGGATGTCGCTCCTCGACCTGCGCGCGAAGGAGGCGGAGGCGCTCTTTCGCCGCGTCGGGATCACCTTCGCTGTTTATGGCGAGGGGGGTGATCCTGAACGGTTGATTCCTTTTGATCTGGTGCCGCGTGTTTTCGGGCGGAGTGAGTGGGACCGCCTGGATCGCGGGATCCGTCAGCGGGCGAGCGCTCTCAACGCGTTTCTCTATGATGTCTATCATCGCCGCGAGTTCTTACGGGCAGGGCACATGCCTGAGGAGCTGGTGCTCCAAAACCCGGCCTTTCTTCCGCAGATGATCGGGTTTGATCCGCCAGCGCGGGTCTACAGCCATGTGGTGGGCATCGACCTCGTGCGGATGGGCGGCGATGACTTTGCGGTGCTCGAGGACAATTGCCGCACGCCGTCGGGTGTCTCTTACATGCTCGAGAACCGTGAGATCATGATGCGGATGTTCCCTGACCTTTTTGCCAAAGGCGGGATCCGGCCTGTTGATACCTATGCAGAGGATTTGCGCAGGACACTAGAGGATGTCGCACCGCCCGCGTGTCGGGAGCAGCCTTCACTGGCTGTCCTCACGCCCGGACCCTACAATTCCGCCTATTACGAGCATTCCTTTCTGGCCGACCAGATCGGTGCAGAGCTTGTGGAAGCACGCGATCTTTTCGTGCGCGATGGGCAGGTGTGGCGGCGGACGACGCGGGGTCCTCGCGTGGTGGATGTGATCTATCGGCGGATCGATGACGATTTCCTGGACCCCTTGGCGTTTCGTCCGGATAGCCTCCTCGGCATTCCAGGGCTGATGCATGCTTACCTCTCCGGCGGCGTCACGATTTGCTCAGCTCCCGGAGCGGGAATCGCTGATGACAAAGCGATTTACACCTATGTGCCGGAGATGATCCGCTTCTATCTCGGTGAAGAGCCGATCTTGCCCAATGTGCAGACCTATCGGCTGTCCGAGAAAGACGACTATGCTTACGTCATCGAGCATCTTGACGAATTGGTTGTGAAGGAAGTCGACGGATCGGGCGGCTACGGCATGCTTATTGGTCCGAAGTCGACCCAAGAGGAGCGCGACGCTTACCGAAAGAGGATCGAGGCTGATCCTGCTGGCTTTATTGCTCAGCCTACGCTTGATCTTTCAACGACGCCCACGCTGTGCGGCGGATCGATTGGGCCACGGCATGTCGATTTTCGGCCTTACTGCCTTGTGGGCAAGCGTATTCGTCTCACACCAGGCGGGTTGACCCGGGTGGCGCTGCGCGAAGGCTCCTTGGTGGTGAACTCCTCCCAGGGCGGGGGTGTGAAGGATACCTGGGTGCTGACGGAAGACAGCCTATGTTAAGCCGGACTGCAGGCAATCTTTACTGGCTGGGCCGCTATGTTGAGCGGGCTGACGCCACCTCACGCCTCCTTGGCATGGGTGCACGAATGACTTTGGTACCCGGCGCATCCTCGCGGGATGATTGGCGGTCTGTGCTGGAGGCAGCGGGTGTTGAGCGGCCCGATTCATCGGAAAGCGGACGACCAGAGGCCTTGCAAGCGCTGCTATTAGAACCGGAGAGCGGCTCGTCGATTCTCTCGTGCATGCAGCTCGCGCGCTTCAACGGCCGTGCGGAACGGACAGCGCTGACCTCCGCGATGTGGGATGCGCTGAACGACAATTGGCGCCGGTTTGACGGCATGGATTACCGGACGGCATCGCGTGCGCTGCCTGATCATATCGATTTTGCCCAGCGCTGGGCCGGTGCATTCCGCGGGGCGATGGACACCACCATGCTGCGCAATGACCGCTACGGTTTCATTCGCCTGGGAAGCCATATTGAGCGGGCGGCGATGACCCTCCGTCTTCTGAAGGTCAAGTATCTCGTTCTTCTACCAGAGCGCGACGTGATTGGAGGCGGCCGAGATCTTTATCAGTGGACGTCCTTGCTTCTCGCTTCGTCGGGTCTCAGGGCCTACCACCATCTTTACAAGGGTGATTTTGCGCCTTGGAACATTGCTGATCTTTTGGCGCTGAACCGGACCTTCCCGCGTTCCGTTGCTTTCTGTTTTCATGAAGTCAACACAACCCTTAAGGATCTGGCGCAGGCCTATGGGCAGAACCATCCCTGCCATGAGATGAGCGCGGCTCTTGACCATAAGCTCTGTACAGCGACAATGGGCGACATTTTTACGGATGGGTTGTTCGAGTGGGTGTCGGAAACGCTCTATGACGTGTTGGCGTTGTCTGATCTGATCCAAGAGGCATACGGGTTTTAGCTATGAGGATGACGATCGAGCACGCGACCCGCTACCTCTACGCGCCTTCTGCGCCGTGGGTGTCGATGCGCTTGCGGCTTTTTCCATCCGTCTACGCTGCGCAAACCGTTGAGGCGTGGGGTGTCACGGTGAATGGAACGGTTGTCGAGAGCTCCTATCGCGATGCCGCAACCAATGCGGAGGGATTTCTTGCTGTCGAAGGTCCGGTTGAGGCTGTTGAGGTGGTGGCTAAAGGCACTGTCGTCCGAACTGACGATGCAGGCGTTCTCAAAGGCATGAAGGATCGCACGCCGCCAGGCCTCTACCTGCGCGCGACCGCTTTGACCGAGCCTGATGAAGCCGTTCGTCAGTTGGCCGAGGAAACACGGCGAAATGATCCGCTTGATAACCTCCACGCGCTGTCAACTGCTGTTCGCGATGCCATCGATTACCAGCCGGAGACGACCACGCCTGCGACCTCTGCAGGAGAAGCACTCTCTCAAGCAAAAGGTGTGTGCCAGGATCATACGCATGTTTTCCTGTCCGCAGCCAGGTGTCTTGGGATTCCGGCGCGCTACGTGGCTGGATATTACTATGCCGATCCAGAGGTGCCACGTGACGGTGTTTATGAGACCCACGCTTGGGCAGAGGGTTATGTGCCAGGGCTTGGCTGGGTCGGTTTCGACGTGGCGAATCGCACGTGCACGACGCCACAACACGTCCGCGTTTCGGCTGATCTTGACGCTCAGAACGCGTCGCTTATCACCGGGTCCGTCATGGGGCAGCTGGCAGAGACGATGACGGTGACTGTCGCTATGTCACAGGCTCAACAATAACGTTCTAAAAACCGGAAATCCCATGACCTATTGCGTCGCGCTTAAGCTTGATGAGGGACTCGTCTTCCTCTCGGACACTCGGACCAATGCGGGTGTGGATGATGTGTCGCGCTACAAAAAGATGTTCACCTGGGATGTGCCCGGCGAGCGTGTGATCGTGCTGATGACCGCAGGCAATCTCTCGATCACGCAAGGCGTGATCACGCGCCTTAACATGGCACTCGAAGCTGCGTCTGAGGACGGGGAGGTTGAGAATCTTCTGAACGTCCCAGATCTTTTCAGGGCGGCGCAAGTCACCGGTCGATTGATGCGTGACCTTGTTGGAAAGCATGGCGAAGCGATTGAAAAAGAAGGCGCATCAAGCGGCGCATCCATTATTCTTGGTGGGCAGATCAAAGGTCAGCCACCGCGTCTCTTTCTAATCTACTCCGCGGGGAATTTCATCGAATGCGGAGAGGATACGCCTTTCCTCCAGATCGGCGAGATCAAGTACGGCAAGCCGATCCTTGATCGGACCATCAGGCGCGAGTCGTCTTTGGATGAGGGGGTGCGGACCGTCTTGGTCTCAATGGACTCGTCTGTCCGTTCAAATCTATCCGTGGGGCCACCCTTTGATTTGGCTGTTTTGAAGACTGGTGCTTTTCAAATGGGTGTGCAGAGACGAGTCGAAGATTCGGATCCGACATTTCGTTCTATTTCGGATGGTTGGTCGGCCGCACTGTCCCGTGCGGTCAATGATTTGCCGCGAACCGATGATTGGTTTGGCGGGTCTCTTGAAAGTGAATAAGTTGGCACGCTGAATGCCGAAAATTCGCTCAATAATGGTCTATAAGGGCGGTTTTCGTTCCCATTTTCGCGCTGAGTCGCGGTTAACGAACTGAAAACAATTTGCCTTTTAATGGGCTGTCGAAAATTGTGACAATTGCAACACAGCCACCCCAGAAACCGTCAACTGTTACGATTTGGCCCTTGGTAAACATGCTGCAGCGCGGCACAGTTTATCGTCGCTTGGGAATTGTGTTTACGCACAAAATTCTAAGCCGTACGTCTTTGCCGCATCTTACTGCTCTAAGGGAGAGTCTAAAGTGAAATCCAAGAAATCGATTTGGCTGGGGGCCGTGTCGACAATCGCAGCGTGTTCCATGCTGTCGCTCGACATCGCTATTGCCCAAGAAACGGACGAAATCATCGTCTCGATCGGTACACGTCGTGCTGAGCGTTCAGCTTCGGACGCTGTGGCCCCGATCGATGTCATTCCGCCAGAAGACTTCGTGAACCAGGGCAGCAACGACATCGATGACCTGCTCCGGACGGCAGTTCCTTCGTACAACGTCAATGCGCAGCCTATCTCTGACGCAGCGACTGTTATCCGTCCTGCAAACCTCCGTGGTCTGTCGCCAGACAACACGCTCGTTCTTCTGAACGGTAAGCGTCGTCACCGTGGTTCGGTCATCTCATTCCTCGGCGGCGGCATCTCTGATGGTGCTCAGGGTCCTGATGTTTCGGTGATCCCAGCTCTCGCGCTGAAGCAGGTCGAAGTTCTGCGTGACGGTGCGTCGTCACAGTATGGTTCGGACGCTATCGCTGGCGTGTTGAACTTTGTCCTGAAGGACGATGCTGAAGGCGGCATGGTCGAAGCCGTCTGGGGCCAAACCTACGAAGGTGACGGCGATCAGTTCCGTATCTCGGGCAATGTGGGTCTCCCCATTGGCGAAAAAGGCTTCGTCAACCTGACCGGTGAGTATTCTGAGGTCGACGGTACTATTCGTTCGGTTGTTCGTGACGACGTCAATGCGCTGATCGCGGCGGGCAACACGGACGTCACCGACTTCGAGCTCATCAACTCTTACACAGACGAAGTTCCTCAGTACTGGGGTGCTCCTGACGTCGAAGACAACTACAAGCTTTTCTTCAACGCTGGTTACGAGCTGACAGAGAGTGCTGAACTCTACGCGTTCGGTAACTACGCTGAGCGGACCACAGCGGGCGGCTTCTTCTATCGGAACCCAACGAACCGTGGCGGCGTTTATCGCGGTCCATCGGTTGATCCAACGACAGGCCTTGCTGACGACGACGGTGTGGCATCGATCCTGGTTGGTGACCTTGACGGTCTTGGCACCGGTGGTTCGTGTCCTGCGGGTATCCCGCTGACAGGTACGGACGGCCTTATTCCTGACGCTGATATTCTTGCGCAGGTTCAAGCTGATCCGAACTGTTTCTCCTTTGTTGAGACCATTCCATCTGGCTTCGTTCCTCGCTTCGGCGGTGATGTGACCGATTACTCGATCGCTGGTGGTCTTCGCGGTGAATTCGCACTCGGCACGGGCCTCGCTTACGATCTCAGCGTCGTCCACGGTGTGAGTGAGTCGGATTTCTTCATCAATAACACAATCAACGCTTCGCTTGGTCCAGACACGCCACGTGATTTCGATCCGGGTGCTTACAAGCAGACTGAGACGATTGTGGATGCTGGTTTCGTCTATGCGATGCCAGTTGCTGCCTTCGCTTCTGACCTGAACGTCGCGTTTGGTGCTCAGTACCGGACAGAAGAGTTCGAGATCACCGCGGGTGACGAAGCGTCCTTCGCGCTTGGTCCGCTTGCTGGTCAAGGCTTCTCGTCAAGCTCGAACGGCTTTGGTGGTTTCACGGCTTCATCAACGAATGATCAGTCATCTTATGGTCTCTATCTCGACCTTGAGGCTGATGTGACAGATGCGCTGACTGTGCAAGCTGCTGTTCGTTACGAAGACTATGAAGACTTCGACTCCACTGCCGACTACAAATTCGGTGCTCGCTACCAGGTCATTCCTGAGTTGTTCTTCCGCGCGACAGTCTCGACAGGCTTCCACGCTCCAACAGCTGGTCAGGCCAACGTTACCAACGTGACAACGCAGATCGTTGATGGCGAGCTGGCTGACACGGGTACGCTGCCACTGACATCGTCAGCTGGTCAGCTGGCTGCTGACTTCATCGAGTCGCAAGGCAATGGCCGTCCTGAGCTGGGTACTGAAGAGTCGCAGAACTTCACGCTCGGTATGGGTGTCGATCTTGGCCCAACGACCTGGACGATCGACTACTTCAACATCGATGTGGACGATCGGATCGCTCTGTCGGAGCAAGTTGATTTCCTCGAGGCCCTGAACTGGGTTGCGGGCGAAAACGGCATCTCTGACTTCACGTCGGTCTCTGCTGCCCTCACAGGCCTTGGTGATGCTGGTGTGATCAACCGTGCTGACTTTGTCGGCTTCGAAGACCTCACCACATTCGGCTACTTCACGAACAGCTTCGACACGACCACTCAAGGTGTTGAAATTGTCGGTACGATCCCTCTCGATGGCTTTGTTGAGCGCGGTGCGACCACGGCAACAGTGGCATTCGCTTACATCGATACAGAGGTGGACGAAGTCGGTGACATCAACCCAATCAGCGATGGTCGTGTGGCCGCTCTTGAAGAGCAGCTTCCAGAGCTGAAAGGCAACATCACGCTGACTCACGTCGAGGATCGTTGGCGTTTCCTCTTCCGCGCGAACTACTTCGGTGAGTGGGAAGACACGAACAACGGCACAGGCGAGCAAGGTGAAGAGGTCTTCTTTGACATCGAAGCTGCCTACACAGTTGTTGAAGGCTTCGAGATCGCTGTCGGCGCGAACAACGTGTTCGACAACTATCCTGAAGAGAACCCGAATGCGGGTGACTTTGGTCAGCTTTACCCAGACAGCTCACCAGGCGGCTTCAACGGCGGATCGTACTACATCCGTGGCCGTTACACTTGGTAACGCTTTAAGGTCATAGGCCTTTGATTGGGCTGGCATCCTTCGGGTTGCCAGCCCTTTTTTTGCGCCTAGCGAGACCAGTTGCCGGTCAAGCAGGGGCCCTGTAAATCCTGCTTTCATGACGTTGCGTCTCAAGCAGCCAAGGCTGCCTCGAGCTCGGAGAGGCCAGCAAAGACTGATCCATCACATCCGTGACACTTGGTAAGAATTGAGGCCCTTCACGGGGTGCTTCCAACAGGGCTATTGCCTCTCATGCTGGCTGGGTGAAGATGCGGTTATGACAGAATTTATCGGAAGCCTTCTTGAGGCGCGCGCCGAAGAAAAGTTTGACCTCCATGAGCAGCACCTGAACGGGCAGCTCGTGCGTGTTTTGCGCACCATCGGGTTTGATCGGCATTATAAGCGGGGTGCTGGCGCCTATCTCTACGACGACGCGGGCCAACAGTATCTCGATCTTTTGAGCGGCTTTGGCACCTTCGCTCTCGGCCGCAACCATCCCAAGGTGAACGCCGCGCTTCGCGAGGTGCTCGATCGTGAGCTCCCCAATCTCGCGCAGCTGGATGTTTCGGTTTTGGCAGGGCTGCTTGCTGAGGAGCTGATCAAAACTTGGCCAGGCGACAGCCGGGTGAAAGCCTTCTTCGCGAATTCAGGCACTGAAGCTGTTGAGGGGGGCCTGAAATTGGCGCGCTACGCCACGGGTCGGGACAAGGTTGTGTGCCTCAAGGGCGGTTATCACGGCCTGACCCTTGGCTCGCTTTCCGTCACCAGTGATGAAATGTTCCAGAAGGGCTTCGGTCAGCTGCTTCCTGGCGTCACGATGGTGCCGCTCAATGATCTCTCAGCGCTGGACGAGGCGCTGCGCGGCAAAGATGTGGCGGCATTCATCTTTGAGCCGATCCAGGGCAAGGGCGTTCATATTCCGGACGATGACTACCTCGCTGAGGCATCGCGCATCTGCTCTAAATACGGAACAGTCTTCATCGCTGATGAGGTCCAGACTGGCCTAGGCCGGACGGGCAAGATGTGGGCGATGGAGCACTGGGGCGTTGAGCCTGATATGCTTCTGACAGCAAAGGCCCTGTCCGGCGGCCATGCCCCTGTCGGTGCGATTATGGCCAAGGCGCCAATCATGGACGCAGTTTTTGACCGAATGGACCGCGCAGTCGTACACGGATCAACCTTCGGCAAGAACGACATGGCGATGGCGGCCGGCCTCGCGACGCTCCGTGTATTGAAGGAAGAAAAGCTAGTCGAAAACGCCGCTAAGATCGGCGATCAGATCATGTCTGAAATGCGCCCCTTCATCGATAAGTATGAGTTTATGAAAGATGTTCGCGGTAAGGGCCTGATGATTGCGGTGGAGTTTGGGCCCCCGAAGAGCTTGAAACTGAAAGCTTCTTGGAAGATGCTGGAGGCCGCCAACAAATCGCTCTTTAGTCAGATGATTTTGATTCCCCTTTTTGAGCGGCACCGTATTCTGGCCCAGGTCGCTGGCGCAGGGATGCATGTCATCAAATTGCTACCGCCGCTTGTGGTTGATGAGACCGACAAGGACTGGATCGTCAACGCCTTTGATGAGGTGGTGGCCGACACCCATAAAGTGCCGGGCTCGATTTGGAGCCTCGGCGCCTCGCTCGCGAAACATGCTGTGGCACCCAGCAAAAAGCCGCGTCAGTCCTTCGCTGCGGAATGAGTGGGGACGAGACCGCCGTTGCCGCTGAGGAGCGGCGCCTTTGGCTTGCGCGCTGGGTCTTCAGTCCGCTTGCAGGCGTCACGTGGTCCGGCTGGGGACGGATCCTGCGGGAGCATGGTGGGGATATTCCGCCCCAGTACTGGGGTCGGACGGCATTCACGTCGATGATGGCGACGCTCAATTCAGCGATTGTTGGCCACGAGCGGAAGAAACACCAGGCGCAGATCGACAATTTGAGGGTCGAGCGTCCTGTCTTCATCCTTGGCCATCACCGCAGCGGGACCACGCATCTTTGGAACCTGTTGTCCAAAGACCCGCGGTTCGCTTCGCCAAGTGTTCTGCAGGCAGTGTTTCCGCAGACGTTCCTTACGTTTGAGAAATTCGCCCGCGGCGGTGCGGAGCGCCTTGCCCCTCGCAAACGCCCGCAGGATAACGTGAAGTTCAGTGCTGATGAACCGATCGAGGAGGAACGCGCACTCTGTTCAGAGACATTTCTGTCCATCCAGATGGGACGCCATTTTCCGCAAAAACGAGAGAGTTTTAAGGGGCTTTTGAGCCTGCGCGATGCGCCGTCATCGGACCGCGAGACTTGGAAAGCAGCCCTTGACCGGTTTGGCCGGAAATTGATGATCCGTCATGGTGCTGAGAAAAGATTGCTGTTCAAGGCGCCTGACCATACGGCAAAGGTAGCACTCATTCGCGAGCTCTATCCCGATGCGCGCTTCATCCATATCCACCGCGACCCCTACACAGTGTTCCAGTCGACGGTGAAGATGGAGAAAACCACAGTTCCTCTCTATGCTTATCAAAAGCCTGATGAGGAGGCGCTGACGGACTTTATCCTGTGGCGTTACCGTGCGATGTATGATGCGTTTTTCGACGATCAACCCAAAATCCCAGGAGGGCAGTACGCAGAGGTAAGCTTCACCGACGTTGAGGCGGATCCTTTGGGAAGTCTCGAGCGGATCTATGACACCCTTGATCTTGGTGACTTCAAAGAGGCGAGGCCAGCGATCGAAGCCTATGCGCAATCGATCGCAGGATACCAAAAGAACACCTACACCCACTTGCCCGATGATGTGAAAGAGCGGGTCGCAGGTGCATGGGCCGAGAACTTTGACCGCTGGGGATACGAAACATGAGTGCGGCCGAGCTCGAACCGTCCACAAAGCATCCGCTCATGGGAGCCAGGCTTTCGGTTCTTATGAAAGCTGTCTCTGAAAACGGTTGGCCTTCGAACAAGCACCTTCCGCTCTTTGCACTGATGATGTTAAGCGCCGTAGGGCGATCACCAATCCACCTTCTTGAGCGTTCAAAGCACAAACGACTGGCCACGAAGAGCGTGCCAATGGAAGCGCCGGTGTTTGTGATTGGCCATTGGCGATCGGGCACCACGCATCTCCACAATCTGTTGGGTAAGTCGCCCGCCTTCGGGCACATTTCACCTCTTGCCAGCGGCTTGCCTGATGAAATTCTCACGCTAGGCACATGGCTGGCGCCGACATTGGAAAAAGCGTTGCCTGAGGACCGGCATGTCGACAACGTCGCTGTCACGCCCGACTCTCCGCAAGAGGATGAAATCCCTCTAGCAAACCTTCAAAACCTATCGGTGTTTCAGGCCGTCTATTTCCCTAAGAATTTCAGGGAAACATTCAATCGGGGCGTCTTTTTCGACGGGTGCTCGGAACTCGATATTGCGCAGTGGACAAGGCTGGTTCGGCACTTTGCTGAAAAGATTGCTCTCCATCAAAACAAGCCGCTGCTTCTGATCAAGAACCCCGTCTATACGGCGCGGATCAAGCGATTGCTTGCGATCTGGCCGAACGCGCGGTTCATCCATATACGCCGCAATCCCTACGAAGTCTTCGCCTCAACGCGAAACTACTACCGCAAGCTTCTCCCCGAATTGGCGCTCCAGCCTTTCGATCATATCGACATCGACCAGTTTGTCCTCGAGACCTTCACCAGACTGATGGATACCTATGAGGAAGAGAGGGGGGATCTCGGGGAAGGGCAGCTTATGGAAGTGGGGTACGACACCCTCATCCGTGATCCGATGGCAGTGCTCAAATCTGTGCACGATCAGCTTTCCCTCCCAGATTGGGACAGGGCAGAGGGCGCGATTTCCTCCTACCTCGCCACGATTTCTGATTACAAAACCAATGCAACGACAAAGGTGGATGCGGAGATCCAACGTCTCGTTGACCAAGCTTGGGGCCCGCATGTCGCGAAATGGCAGGCTCTTGAAGGGTTAAGCGTCGGTCAAGGCTAACACCCTGGCGAAATCTCGACATAGATTTGATCATTGTCCCTCGCTTTGTGTGAACACATTCGCTGCATGGCTAGAGCGGGGCGCTGCGCATCTTTGCAGTTGCGTGGTCCTATGGGGTGTGGGCGACCGCGGGAGGGACCACGGTGTCGACGAATGAAATTTTCGCTGGCGGCCTGTCAGGTACGCTGGCCATGGCAGCTCTTGGTGTGTTGGCGCTCTACTTGGCGAGGGCGCCGATCCAACGGCTTATTCACTCATCTTGCTTGGCCGTAGGTCAGGGCTTGCGCTTCGCGTCGCGTTCGATCTTCAGTGTTCGAACGAGGCTTGTGGCAAGGAACCGAGAGGTTCTCTTGGCTGCGGGCCGGGAGGCTGCTGCTCGGATGGTGGAGCGGGAATATGAGCGCTTTAGCGATAAGGTTCGTCGTGACTTAGGCGATTATCCTGCGTTGCATCAGGGACTTACGGAACAAGCGAGTAAGCTCGACGAAGACTATGCGGCCAGCGCGGCCAACCCGCCTGCGCCTCCCGGCTGGGCCGAAGCGGTCGAGGCGGTCGCTGCTGTTCCCGCGAAAGCCGAACCTGTTCTTCGCCAGGTGCTTGAAAGCATCCATGGCTCCTTCAAAAAGGCGGGCGAGGAAGCGAATCGCGCGTATAGGGACGACTGCCGGACCCGGCATAAGCATCTTCATGACATGGCGCCAAGCTGGCGCGAGTCAGCCAAACTGCTTGACCAGGTCAAGACACGCGTCGAGACGCTGAACGACCGTGCAGCAACCGTTGACGCCTGCATGAAACGTTATGAGGACATCAACGCGGATAGTGATCAAGCAGCGATGTCGCTCCAGTCCTCCGCCCTCGTTCAATTCTTCATCTCAGGACTTGTCCTTCTCGTCGCGACGGGTGGTGCGATCGTCAACTTCCATTTGATTGCCCGGCCGATGTCCGAGATGGTAGGCGGCAACACCTATATGGGCGCTTTCCGGACAGCTGATATCGCTGCGCTTGTGATTATCTTGGTCGAGCTCTCCATGGGTTTATTCCTGATGGAGTGTTTGCGGATCACGAACCTCTTCCCAGCGATCAGTGCACTGCCGGATCGTGTGAGGCAGCGCCTGGCGATTGTCTCCTTCACGCTGCTGCTTTCGCTTGCATGTGTGGAGGCTGGCCTTGCTTATATGCGGGAGCTCCTCCTGCAAGATGAGCTCGCGACTGCAGCCGTTTTGCGCGGTGATCAAACAACGGATCCTGCCTTCCTTTGGATTACCACCGTTGCGCAAATGGGTATGGGTTTCATTCTGCCCTTTGCACTGACGTTTATTGCGATCCCGCTAGAGACGTTTATCCACTCGATGCGTGCAGTTCTCGGTTGGGTGGCTGCTGGTGTGCTCCTGACCTTGAGCTTCAGTCTCCGGGTTCTTGCACGGGCCTTTGAAGAGGCCGCGACCGTGATCAATCAGCTCTATGACGTTGTGATCTTTGCTCCGCTCTGGGCAGAGCAGCGCGTGAAGGAATTGCGCGGTGGGCAGATCGAAGTCGTAGGAGCCCGCAAAGTTATCAAGGATGCCGAAACGCGCCTGAAAGAGCGCGAGGCAGCGTAGGGAGGTCAGGGTGCGTAAGCTTATCCTAGGACTGACGGCTGGGTTCGCGGCAACGCTCGCAGCATGTGGTGAGCCGCCACAAAGAAACACCGGCGTCTACATGCTGATCGATACTTCCGGAACGTACACCAAGGAGATCGATCAGGCGCAGCAAATCATCAATGTGATCCTCGCTCGGTTAGAACCGAACGATGCGTTCGCAGTGGCTCGCGTGGATACCGGCAGTTTTTCTGAGCGCGACATCATCGCGAAAATGCACTTCGATGATCGGCCGAGTGTGACCAATCAGCAGAAGCGGCAATTCCGAGATAGCGTGGACACGTTCGTTCGAGGTGTGAGTCCTGCTTCGCATACGGATATTACTGGCGCGATGCTCCAGGCAACGGAGTTTCTTGCGGAGAAGGGGACTGGCCGGAAGGTCATCTTCATTTTCTCAGACCTGAAAGAGGATCTGCCGCCGGGGTATGTGCGGAACTTCCCCCTGCCGCTCGACGGTGTTCATGTGGTGGCGGTGAATGTGACCAAGCTGCGTTCGGACAATATTGATCCGCGTGAGTACATCAACCGGATCTCTTCCTGGCAAGCGCGCGTGGAAGAGGGCGGCGGGACCTGGCAAGTGATCAACGATCTTGATCGGCTCGACGCGACCTGGGATGCGCCGGCTTGATCATCAGACGTCGTCCCAGTTCCCTCCCAAGGCGAGGTTGAGTTGCACGCGCTGGCTGACAAGCTGGCGCTGCACATTCGCGAGATCGCTTTCCGCCTGGAAGACGCGTGACTGGATGTTCAGGACATCGATAAGATCGGTCTCGCCTTCCTGATAACGAAGCTGTGCGATCCGATAAGCTTCGCGTGCTTCGCTGGCCGCTTCATCAAGAAGCAACTGGCGCTGATCAAGGACAACACCGCTATCAAGAGTGTCCTCGACTTCTTGGAAGGCTTCGATTGCCGTTTGGGCATAGGCGGCCACGGCTTGCTCTTGCTCAGCGTTCCGGATCTCAACTTCTGCCTGGCGTTGGCCACCATCGAACAGAGGTGCGGTGATATTGCCTGCCAGTGTCCATGCGACATTGGCTGGGTCAAGAAGGTTGGTAAGCTGACCAGATGTTCCGCCGATGCTCGTCGTCAGGCCGATTGTTGGAAGCTTCGCGGCTTTGGCGACTTTGAGCTGCCCGAACGCGGCGGCGACATTGCGTTCTGCAGCGATCAGGTCAGGCCGGCGCTCGAGAAGTTCCGACGGCAAACCAGCTGGAGGTGGCGGCGGAACAGCGGGAAGGTCAGTCCGCACCTCAATTTCCGTGCTCGGATAACGGCCAAGCAGAACTTCGAGGGCGCGGAGAGCTTCACGTTTCGAACCTTGCGCACTCACCAACGTGTCGCTGGAGCTCGCTAAGTCGCTGCGCACCAGAGCCAAGTCTTGGGCCGACGCCATGCCAGCGTCGAACTGAACCTGCGTGATACGGGCGGTTTCTGTGAGGTTGTCCTCGTTGCTCTTGGCAATGGCCTCTTGGATGCTCGCTTCGATGGCGACGAAATAGGCCAGCGCCACCTGCGCGGCGATCGAATATTGCGTGAAGATATAATCCGCCTCCACCGACTGCGCGCTTGCCACTGCAGCCTGTTGACCCGAACGGATGCGTCCCCACACGTCCGCTTCCCAATTCAGCTCGAGCCCGGCGCTCATAGAGCCATCCGAGCTCGACTCGATGTTGCCCCCCTGCGAGCCGGAGGTCACCAGGTTGACGCTCGGTTGAAGCGCCGCGCCTGCTTGGCGCGCCAGTGCGCGGGCGCGGTCGACGTTGGCTGCGGCTGACTGGAGGTTGCGATTGTTGGATTGTGCCTCGCGGACAAGGACCTCAAGCACGGGATCATTGAAGGTTTTGATCCAGCCGACTTGGACATCGCCGACTTCCTCCCGGGCCATGGCCCAGGCCTTGGGCGTTTCAGGAGCATCAGATTGCGGCATCACAGTGTTGCTGAGGTCCTGCAAACTCGCACAGCTCGAAAGCGTGAGGGCGAGGGCGGAAACCGTAAGGCTTGAACGTAGACGGAACATGGACACCTCCTCAGTGTCTGATGCGCGGGCGGCGTCTAGGCCGAAGCACGCTCTGAAGACTTGATACCGAAAACCGTTGCATAAAGCGCAGGCAGAACGATCAACGTAAGAATGGTTGCGAAGCTGAGCCCGAAAATAATCACCACAGCCATGGACCGGAAGAAGATGTCACCCATGAGCGGAATGACGCCTAAGACTGTGGTCAGTGCACCCATCATCACTGGGCGCACACGGCTAGATGAGCCCTTCAGCACGGCGTCATAGCGGGGCATGCCTTCACGGATTTGAAGGTCAATCTCATCGACCAGGACGATCGCGTTCTTGATGAGAAGGCCTGAGAGCGAAAGAAGCCCGAGGATAGCCATGAATTCAAGCGCTGTATCCGTGGCGAGCAGACCAACCACCACACCAATGATCGACAGCGGCACAAGATACCAGATGATCGCGGGCTGGCGAACCGCATTGAAGAGCAGCACAACGACGAAAACCATTGCCAGAATTCCGAGTGGAATGGTCCCGGCCAGCTGAGCATTGGCTTCCTCGCTATCGCCGATCTCGCCTTTCCATTTGAGCTCATAACCCGATGGAAGCTCGATCGCCTCAATCTTAGGGCGCACGACACTAAGCAGATCTGATGCCAGCACATCGGGTACGGGGTCAGCTTCAGCACTGATCATCCAGACGCGGTCCTCTCGAATGAGCTGGCTATCGCCCCAGGCGAAGCGGACGCTGTTGGTGACCTCGGTCAGCGGAACAGTCTCGCCGGTCTTCGGACTTGGAACTTGAATGCTTGAAGCAATTTCTGGCCGCAAACGTTCATTGTCAGGAGCGCGGTAGACCATAGGGATCAGATCATCGCCTTCGCGATAGGTTCCGATCACCCGGCCACTGAAATTTGTGGACAGAGTTTCGGCAACAGTCTCACGGGAGACGCCCACGCGATTGCCGCGCTCGGGATCGTAGTTCGATTCAATCACGGGGATCTCATCGCGCCAACTTGTTTTGGCTCCTGTGGCCGTAGGTTCACGGAGCAAAATGCCTAAGGCCTCGTTTGAGATCCGGCGGAGCTCCGCGGGATCAGGACCATAGAATGCGGCTTGGATCTTCGCACCAGAGCTTGGTCCCAGCGTGTATCTCGACACCCGCGACTGCGCTGCTGGGAACTCTTCGTCGAGATAGGCTTGGATTTTGACCATCAGATCAGGGATGACATCCAGGTTCTCCGTCCGCACAATGAGTTGCCCAAAGGCGTTGTTGGGGTTTTCTGGATTGTAGATGAGCATATAGCGCATCGTACCGGCGCCGATCATCGAGTGGACGTAAGCGACGCCTTCGAAGCCGCGGATCTCTTCCTCGATGATCGCCATGTCGGCGTTCGTCACTTGGATGTCGGTGCCTTCAGGAAGCCAATACTCCACGGACAATTGCGGTGTGGTGGCCGAGGGGAAGAAGCCGCTTTTGACAAATCCAAATCCATAAACCGCGGCGGCAAACATCGCGATCGTCAGAAGGATGACGACATAGCGAGAATAGAGGATGCCGCGCATCATACCTGTATAGAACTTGGTGAAGGCGCCTTCTTCGTCAGCGGCTTTTGGCGTCTTGGGTTCTTGGAAGATCAGATCACCCAGCAGGGGTACAATCGTCACCGCAAAGATGAAGCTGTAAGACAGCGAAATCATGATCACGTAGAAGAGGTGCCGGCAGTACTCGCCGGTGTTGCCCGGTGCGAGACCAATCGGGGCAAAGGCGATGATGCCCACGGCGGTGCCGCCGAGGAGTGCCCATTTTGTCTTGTCGACAATCTCCATCGAAATATCGAGCTTCTTCCGGCCCTGTTGCACCCCGACCAAAATGCCTTCGGTGATCACGATTGAATTGTCGACCAGCATCCCGAGCGCAATAATCAGGGCACCGAGCGAAATACGATGCATCGGGATACCGATGGCATACATCGTGAACAGTGTGGCCGCGATTGTGATGACCAGGGTCGCACCGATGATGATCGCTGAACGCGCGCCCATGAAGATAAAGAGCGTGACAAGAACGATTGCGACAGCAGCGATCACGTTCGAGGCGAAGCTGCTGACGGACTCGTTGACCGCGTCGCCTTGGTGATAGAATTCGTGCACCTCAATGCCGATCGGCCGTTCACCGATCACATTATCGATCTTGGTGCGGATATCCGCGCCCATTTTTGCGACGTTCGAGCCGCTCACGTTAGAGACCGCCAGCGCGATGGCCGGCTCGCCGTTGAACCGCGTCAGGTAGGTGGCAGGATCCACATAGCCGCGCCGAATGGTGGCGATATCCCGAAGATAGATGACGTCACCGGCACCGCCGGTCACAACGGTGCCGCCGATCTGCTCCACTGTCGTGATTTCGCCGGTGGGATGGATCTCAAGCCTCAGGCCGCCGAGAGCTGCATCGCCTGCGGACACCACTGAATTTTGTTCTGCGAGATCATTGAAGACCGTATCAAGCGACACACCAAAGGCGGCGGCCCTTTCGCGCGAGATCTCAATATAGATTCGCTCGTCTTGGTTGCCGCGGAACTCCACCTTGGCGACGTTATCCACCGAAAGAATATCGGTGCGCAGATCTTCGGCGTAGTCGTAGAGTTCTTTGATCGTGAATCCATCGCCCGTGATCGCGTAGTAAATGCCGTAGACATCGCCGTATTCGTCGTTGACCAATGGTGTGCTCGCACCTGCTGGCAAGTCTCGACCCACATCGCGAATTTTGTTCCGCATGCGGGTGAACGTGGCCTGCAGCTCGGGCTTTGTTTCCGAGAAAGCATATTTGATCTCCACTTGGACGATGGAGAGGCCCCAATAGTTGTAGGAGGTGATCTCATCGACCTCCTGCATCTCTTGAAGCTCGCTTTCGATGACATCAGAGACTTCGTTGGCGACCTCTAAGGGCGTGGCGCCAGGGTAGGATGTCACGATCTGCGCGATCCGGATGGTGAACTCCGGATCTTCAAATCGTGGCATCGAGTTGTAGGCAATCGTTCCGCCGACAAGCGATCCGATGACGACAATCCAGCTGATGAGCCGGAACTGAATGGCTGCTGCTGCGGGGTTCATCGGCGGGCGCTCCCTTTAGCGCTCGTACCGGCGCACTTCTGCGCCCTCGAACAGATACTGGCCGCCAGCGGCAACGATGGTGTCGCCCGCTTCAAGTCCCGTGATCACCTCAACCTGTTCGCCAACGCCTTGGCCCACAACGATATCGCGCCGTGTGACAGTCGATGTCTCTGGCTCGATCACCCACACATACGGCTGACCGGCTTCTGCGATGATGGCTGCGACAGGGACGGTGAGCTGTTCGTTGAGTTCTGCCTCGATGAACCGGAACCGCCCCTCAACAACACCGGTCATCCCCGGAAGGACGAGAAGATCCTCAGGCGGTTCAAACCGAAACCGTGCTTCGAATGTCTGAGAGCTGGAATCGGCGATGGCTGCTGTCTCTGCAAGTTCTGCCGGGAATGCGAGATCAGGCGCGGCGTCGAGATAGACGATGGTGTCGATGGGCTCAATTCGTTCAGCGTTGATGACAAAGCTGGCTGGAACTTGGATGATCGCATCGACAGAATTGCTGCCCTGGATGGTCAGGATTTGTTGTTGTGCTGTGACGGACTCAAAACTCTCAACGTAGAGCTGGGCAACGACCCCATCGAACGGCGCCACAAGCACAGCGTCATCAAGATTCTTCTGTGCGCTGTCGAGATTGGCTTGGGCGATATCAACATCAGCGCGGCGTTGGTCATAGACACTGCGGGCGATCGCGTTCTCGCTAAGGAGGCGCTCAGCGCGCTGAAACTCCGTATTGGCGTTATCGTATGTTGCTTGAGCGCTGGCCACTGAGTTCCGAAATGCGCGCGGGTCCAATGAGGCAAGAACATCGCCTTCGAGAACCTCAGCGCCTTCTTCTATCGGCAGTTCGAGCAATTCACCGCTCACCTGGAAAGCGAGCAGCGAGCTGTCTGTTGCGCCGATGACCGCGGGCAAGCGGAGGGTCTGGAAACCTGTCGATGGCACGACAGTGAAGGTCTTTACGGGCCTCACGACACGCGTGGGTTCTGGTTCAGGTTCAGAACCACAAGCAGCCAGCGAGATCGCCGCGATAAAGAGTAACACTGAACGCTTGAACATGGAGGGCCTCGTCCTGCTAACTGCTAGTGGCAGGCTCCATTCAAAGCCCGCCACTCTTGTCGGTAGCAAAATCGCGCGCAATGACAATATTAGAATGTGAGTATTCACACGTTTCAAATAACTGTTATTTCTAGAAAAATAAAAAGGGAATAGTCCGCAAGACGGAATCCCTCTTGGGCCGTATGCGGCGAAAAATGACCTGAGTGAAAGCCATAACCCAGCTGCGCGGTCGCGTAGAGGTCTTTACGCATCTCCGCACGGACGAAAACCGCCAAATCGCAGTTTGTCGCCACATAATGTCTTTTCAGCCCAATGGCTTGACGCTCACGTGCAACGAGCTTGAGCCTTTTATGCTGATACAGGAGCCGCTTGGCCTTGGTGTGCCGCCACCATGTGCCGCAGTATGCGTTCCGTGATGAACTCTGTGTGCTTGGGCGGAAGATCGTGGCCCATGCCTTCGATCAACTCGATTTCGGCGCCGCGGATCGTCTTCGCAATGTCTTGGCCACCCGCCATATTGACGAGGGGATCAGCCGTGCCGTGAACCACAAGAGTCGGGGCTGTCACGGCTTCGGTGTAGCGCCGAACATCGCCCGTTTCCAAGATTGCCGACGTCTGGCGTCGCTGGCCGGACATGTCGAAACCGCGTTCAAGAGACGCGCGCAGCCAAGCGCGCAGCTCATCGTCCGTTTGTCCGCCGTCCTCGGTCCGAATGTGAGACCACATATTGAAAAGGCCTTCGACGGCGTCATCAACGGTTTTGACCTTGCCGCCACCGCTCGACATCAGCTTCATGATGTCCAGTGAGGGCAGAGGAAGTGACCGATTGCCGGTGGTGGTCATGATGCAGGTCAGGCTGAGAACACGGCCTGGCGCACCGCCTGAGAGCACTTGCGCAATGATCCCGCCCATTGAAAGGCCCACGACGTGGGTTTCAGTGATGCCCAAGGCGTCCAGAACTCGGGCGGCATCGTCGGCCATATCTTCAATCCGGTAAGGCGCATTTGTTGTCATACCGAACATCCGCATACCATATTGAACAAGAGGATGAGGTGCGCGTTGCCCCTTCAAACGGCCAGACAGTCCGATGTCCCGGTTGTCGATTCGGAGAACGCGATACCCCGCGTTCTCAAAGGCCTGGATCATCGCCGGCGGCCACTGGGTCAACTGCAAGCCTAGGCCGTTGAGAAAAAGAACAGGCGTTCCGTCCTCTGGGCCTGTGAGTTCGTAGGCAATTGGAACGTCTCCTGGAATAACACCGGGCATGATCGAGGGTCCTCTTAAATGAACGCGGGGACGAAAATGAAGGGTTGGGTTTAGGTTGATGGCCCGCTCATCGGGCAACGAAGAAGCGTGTCGTCATAAGCTGTGCCGAGGTAAAGGGCTTCGTCATGGTAAAGACCAACTGTGGCGCCAGATATTGTTCCGCTTTCATCATAAAAGACATGGCGCGTTTCACCTGACTGAGGCGTGACTTCTACGATAAGAGACGGCGCGGTCTCCGTCTTCTTTTCCTGATGCGCTCTAAAGGCAAAGGCGTCGGCGATGCCGGCAACCAGCAGCTGGCCATCCGGGGTCACTGTGATGTTGTCGGGGGTTGTCGCCACTGGGATTCTCTTCTGCTCTTGGATGTCCCCGCTATCAGCGGTTACGGCGAATTGCCGAATACGGCGCCCGCGGATTTCATTGACCCAAAGCGTCTTGTTGTCATCAGAGAGCGCGATGCCGTTGGGATAGTTGAGGCCCTTGGCCACAATCGTTGTCTCGCCGCGATCATGAAACCCAACGTCGCTGATGGGGAGAAGGAAATTGTTCTCAAAGAAGTGCCCCGGCCCCCTCAAGAACCGCCAGTCATTGGTGAAAAAGAAGCGGTCATGATCAAGCACTGTCACGTCATTGGGCGAGCGGATCAGCCGATCACGGATCGACTTGACGTAGGTGAGTGAGCGATCCTCCTCGACCCGAAACACTTCGATGGAATGACCCATGTCTTCGTTTGACTTGCCGTAAAGCTCACCATCATGGCTCACCACATAGAGGAAGAGCCCTTCGGAGCTTTCAAACAGGTCTATCCCGTGCGGATGGAAGTTTGCTGGTGCTGTGGTGGAGACGAAAAAAGGCTCTCCTCCATTGGGCAGCCAATAAATCCCGTCGACAAACCCTTTCACCCGATCGGTGCGGTCTGTGGCAGAAATGAAAATACCCTCGCCAGGGATCGAGGCGAGGTCTTCAGCACCGCCCATCCTGAACGACAGATCACAGCTATCGACGAGAATCGGCGTGTGTTCAACATACATCCCGGTGAATCGGGAATATGTGAAAGCCAACTGCACCACGTAAACGACTGCAATTGCTGCCAAAGCGAAACCAACCAGACGCCTTCTGCTCACGTTTTCGACTCCGTCCCCGATTGAGTGACAAAGGCTTTGTCATGTCAGTGTTCGAAAGTCACCACACCCCGTCAGGAACCGCATAATTTGGCCATTTGAGCGTCTATTCGCTTTGTTCTGACGTTGAGATCTGTATGCTCCAAGCTTTCTAGCAAAAAGAGGAAGGATGGGACCGTGCCTGTTCTCGGTAACGGCGGCTTAGATCGCTTTCACACCACGCGGCGTTTGCCGCCCTACGTCTTCGCGCAAGTGGCTGAGATGGTAGCGGCGGAACGAGCGGAAGGTCGTGAAGTGATCGACCTGTCGATGGGCAGCCCAGACCTTCCAGCGCCGCGTGTGGTGATCGATGCCTTGAAAGAGGAAGTCGAACATCCGAACGCCTCGCGCTATTCCGAAAGCGCAGGCGTTGCGCCTCTTCGTCGTGCGTGTGCCGATTATTACGGCAAGCGCTTTGGGGTGAAGCTCGACCCTGAACGCCATATCGTGTCGACGCTTGGGTCGAAGAACGCGTTCGCTAATCTCGCCACAGCGATCACTGCGCCAGGTGACGTGATCCTTGTTCCGAACCCGTCTTATCCGATCCACAGCTTCGGCTTTATCCTGGCTGGCGGTGTTGTGCGGCCCTTGCCGATGGAGCCGGGCGATGAGGTTTTCAGAAAGGCAGAATGGGCCATTCGCTACAGTGTGCCAAAGCCCATCGCGATGGTGATCAACTATCCTGCGAACCCCACCTCTGAGGTCGCGAGCCTCGCGTTCTACGAGGAGGTGATCAAGTTCGCGCGCAAGCATGAGCTCTTCATCTTATCGGATCTTGCGTATGCGGAGATCTATTATGATGATCCGCCGCCATCTATTTTGCAGGTTCCGGGAGCGATGGATTTGGCCGTGGAGTTCACGTCTGCGTCCAAGAGCTTCAACATGGCCGGCTGGCGTGTGGGATTTGTGGCTGGGCAAGAGCGGCTGATTTCGGCGCTCACGCGGGTCAAAGCCTATCTTGACTACGGAAGTTTTGCTCCGATCCAGCACGCGGCGGCTTTGGCGCTTGAGCAGTTCGAAGTCATTGCGCCTGAGGTGCGGGCTGCTTACGCCTCTAGGCTGAGCGCGCTGCTCAGTGCAGCGAAGGATTCTGGATGGGATCTTCCGCGCCCCAAAGCCAGCATGTTCAGCTGGGCCAAGCTGCCCAATGGTGAGACCGACAGCTTGGCCTTCTGCCAACGGATGGTTCGCGAGGCTGGCGTGGCGCTCAGCCCTGGCGTCGGCTTTGGCGAGGCGGGGGAAGGGCACGTGCGCGTGGCGCTTGTCGCTGACGAAGAGAAACTGGCCGAAGCGGCACGGCGCGTCGGCGAGGCCATCAGCCGGGGCTAGGCGCGATGACGGCATCGGCCCTCCCTGACGCTGGATTGCTCGTCGTCAAGGTGGGCTCGAGCCTGATCGCAGGCGGGAAGGACTTCAGCCTTCCCGGCCTTGCCGAGGATCTCGTTCAGCGATCCGGGCCCGTCATTATCGTTTCATCAGGGGCCGTCGCTCTTGGTCGTGGCGCCACCGGGGAGACCCGGCGCGGTGCTGATCTCGTTCTGGCCGAGCGGCAAGCCTTGGCCGCGATCGGTCAGCCTTTGCTGCAGCGGCGGTGGCGAGAGGCCTTCGCCACACAAGGTCTGAGCACTGCGCAGATCCTCCTGACCCCGGACATTACGGATCACAGATCGCGCTACCTGAACGCGCGGTCAGCCCTTCGTGCTCTGATCGATCGCGGTGTTGTGCCGATCATCAATGAGAACGATGCTGTGGCGACTGATGAGCTGCGCTACGGTGACAATGACGGGCTCGCGGCCCGGGTGGCGGGGCTTGTCGAGGCCGAGGCACTGCTTCTGCTCTCTGATATTGATGGCCTCTATAATAAAAATCCGAACACGCATGATGATGCCGAACCCGTGGCGCATGTCGGATTGGGGGATATCGATTCTTATCGCGCTGTCGCCGGACCGAGTGCTTCGTCCAGCGGGACCGGCGGTATGGCGAGCAAGATCCAAGCTGCGTCTCTTGCGGCCGGCTGGGGTGTCCGCACCGTGATTGCGAGTGGTCACCATGAGCGACCTTTGGCTGCGTTGGCGACCGGAAGCCGGTCCACGTCCTTTGAACCTGGTCCTCGACAAGCGTCGCGCCGCCGTTGGTTAGCGGGCGCTGTGGAACGTCAGGGTGCAGTCGACGTTGATGAGGGGGCTGTGAGAGCTCTCGAGCAGGGTGCGAGCCTTCTGTCTGTCGGTGTTCAGACTGTTGCCACACCTTTCTTGGCAGGCGATGTCGTCGAAGTGCAGCACCAAGGTGTGGCTGTCGCTTTTGGACTGGCGCTCTGCGATGCAGCAGCGATGGAGAGCACCAAGGTGCTGATCCATCGCGACGATATGGTTCTCAGATCGTCATCATAGAGCGGAAAGAACGGCTTCGGTGGCTTCTTGCGTGCCAGCATGGCCACCCAGATCTTTCGTCCGTAAACCCGTCTCAAGAGCTTTCGAGACAGCAGCTTCGATCTGAGCGGCGGCATCATTCATGTTGGCTGAGTGGCGCAGAAGCATGGCGCTGGAGAGGATCGCACCCAGCGGGTTGGCGATGCCTTGGCCAGCGATATCCGGCGCGCTGCCGTGGATGGGCTCATAAAGGCCTGGCCTTCCCGGAACGCCGAGCGATGCGGAGGGCGCAAGGCCAATCGACCCGACAATGGCAGAAAGCTCATCAGACAGAACATCGCCAAAGAGGTTCTCCGTCACCACGACGTCGAACTCTGTGGGCCGGGTCACCAAGTGCATCGCCATCGCATCCACCAGGACATGCTCAACCGCGATATCGGGGTAGTCCTTGGCCACATCATCAACGGTTTTGCGCCAGAGCCGCGATGTGGCGAGCACATTCGCCTTGTCGACTGAGGCCAGCCGGCCGCGGCGTTTCTTAGCGGCTTCAAAGGCCACGCGCGCCACACGGTCCACCTCTGTGCGCGAGTAGGGCATGAGGTCGCTGGCTTCGTTATCACCTTCTTGACGTGCACCGAAATAGACGCCGCCGGTCAGCTCACGGACGACCAGGACATCTGTGTCGAGGACGATCTCTTTGCGGAGAGGTGAGGCATCTTCGAGCCCAGGAAAGATCCGCGACGGCCGGAGATTGGCGAAGAGGCCCATGGCCTTGCGGAGACCCAACAGTCCAAGCTCAGGACGCGGCGCACCTTCATCGCGCGCGGCTTTATCGTATTGCGGGCCGCCGACCGCTCCCAAGAGCACGGCGTCAGCTTCGAGGCAGGCAGCCTTTGTTGCACCGGGTAGAGGGTCGCCTTCGGCATCGATGCCCGCTCCACCAAAGGGGTAGGGCTTCGCTTCCAGATCCACGTTATGCGCTGTACACACACGGCTGAGCACCTGGAGGGCGGACGAGGTCACCTCAGGACCAATACCATCACCCGGAAGGACAGTGATGCGAAGGCTCATAGCGCTTTTCCATTGCTGTGTTCGAAAGCTTCAATAGCGGGCACGGCTTCGAGGAGAACTGAGAGCGGGTCAGACCCCTGAAGAAGACAGCGGCGCGCGAACGGCTCCGTGGCGAAGGAGACCACGTGATTGCCAAAGCGGATCTCTTCTTCCTCAAGATCGATTGTCAGCTCACGTCCTGGTTCAGCCATCAACTTATCGAGTGTTGCCTGGTCAACTTCGACAGGGAGGAGGCCATTTTTGACGGCGTTCGACTTAAAGATATCGCCGAAGGAGGTGCTGATCACAGCGCGCACGCCGAAGGCATCAAGCGCCCATGCGGCATGCTCGCGGGAGCTGCCACAACCAAAGTTGTCACCCGCGACGAGAATGCTGTGCGTCTCTGGATCAATCGCATTGATCGGATGATCAAGGGTGTTACCGTTCTTGTCGAATCGCCAGTCCCGGAATGCAGCGTCGCCTAGCCCGTCTCGATCCGTGGTCGTCAGGAAGCGCGCAGGGATGATTTGATCCGTGTCAACATTGGTGGTCCCGACCGCCACGGTCTTGCTTGTCACTTTTCCGAAGGGCTTCATCAGGAGGCCTCCAAGCTGCGTGGATCGGCAAGACGTCCAGCGACAGCCGATGCGGCTGCCGTCGCCGGGCTTGCCAGGATCGTGCGCACGCCTTCACCCTGGCGTCCACGGAAATTGCGGTTGGATGTCGAGACAACGACTTCGCCGGGCGCACCTTTGTCGCCATTCATGGCGATGCACATGGAGCAGCCAGGTTCCCGCCACTCAGCACCCGCCTCAACGAAGATGCTGTCGAGGCCTTCGTCCTCAGCCTGACGTTTCACCGCAGCGGAGCCCGGAACCACGAGCATCCGCACGTGATCGGCGACGCGCCTTCCGCGGAGGAGGCCCGCGACCTGCCTTAAGTCCTCGATTCGGCCATTCGTGCACGAACCAACGAAGACTTGGTTAACAGCAATCGCCGAAAGCTCTTCGCCGCCGGCGAGGCCCATATAGTCGAGCGCCGCTGCGCCGTTGTCATCATTGGCCGCTGGGACCTGGCCTGTGACGGGCATGGCTTCGTGTGGGCTTACACCATAGGTGACCATGGGAGCGATGGCGGCCGCGTCGATGGTGATCTCGTGATCAAAGACAGCGTCCGGATCACTGAAAAGCACCGACCACGATGCAATGGCGGCTTCCCAGTCGCCTGGCACGCCTGGGCGCCCTTTCAGATAAGCAAAGGTCGTCTCATCGGGCGCGACCATTCCTGCGCGCGCACCGGCCTCAATCGAGAGAT
>CAWUIJ010000009.1:0-37932 GCA_963922235.1 uncultured Parvularcula sp.
TGCTTCGGCATCGCGTTGTTCACGGTGTCGGAGAAGATGAGATAGGGCTCGCCGGTCTGCAGGCGGATCTCGAGGATCTTCTGCCACAGCTCGCGCGCATCGACCTTCTTCATCACTTCGCCGGTCTTGGGCGACTTGAGCGCGAAGGAGCGGCCATCGCGGACGGCTTCCATGAAGTCATCGGTGATGTTGAGGCCGTGGTGCAGGTTGAGGCTGCGGCGGTTGAAGTCACCGGACGGCTTCCGGATCTCCAGGAACTCTTCAATCTCTGGGTGATGGACGTCGAGATAGACCGCCGCTGAACCGCGGCGCAGGGAGCCTTGGCTGATCGCAAGGGTGAGGGAGTCCATCACGCGGATGAACGGGATGATGCCAGAGGTCGCGCCCGCGCCTTTGACCTTCTCCCCAATCGAGCGCACGCCGCCCCAATAGGTGCCAATGCCGCCGCCATTGGACGCAAGCCAGACATTCTCATTCCAGGTACCGACAATGCCTTCGAGGCTGTCATCCACCGCATTCAAGAAGCAAGAGATCGGCAGGCCGCGTTTGGCTCCGCCATTCGAAAGAACAGGCGTCGCCGGCATGAACCAGAGCTTGGATGCATAATCATAGATGCGCTGGGCGTGCTCTTGGTCATCGCCATAAGCGACCGCGACGCGCGCAAACATGTCTTGATAACTTTCGCCCTCGAGCAGGTAGCGATCGTCCATCGTCTTTTTGCCGAAATCGGTCAGCAACGCATCGCGGGATGGATCCGTGACGATTTTGATTTGCGGGACGATCTTCAGATCGGGTTTCGCAGAAGCTGGTTTGGGGGTCGATTCCCCGCGTTTCAGCTCCGAAACAGTCGTCTCCGTGGCACTCATAACGGCATCCCTTTACTCACTGGCGCGGAAGGGCTTCAGCGCTCCAGACACCATATCTTGGGGTCGTCGTTCACAAAAAGCCTAGCTCTAGTTTTCAAGAGTGATTCGGAAAACGCAGCCAAGGAACATCTTAGCGGTGATATTCACCCTCCATTTACAGAATCTGTCAGGTCGCTAGGGACAGTGGAGCAACCGAAATTTCGAGGCCCTTTTTGATGAAGACCAACCCTCTCCTCGCCATCGCAACCAGCGTCTTGGCGATTGCCGCCTGTGCAGAAGAAGCAACATCCTCGGCCGCGGCGCCGACCGTTGCAGCGGCCGCGCAAACAGCGCCCTCTCTCTTCTCGGCAGAACCTGTTCCGGCAGAATTCCAGAACCCGATCCTGCCTGCCGCCAGCGGTGAGGATTTCCTCGCAGCCTTTGGCGCTCTCGACGGCACGACCACGACGGAAAGCGGCCTGGTGATGCAGACCATTCGCGTCGGCACCGGTCCTGAAGTCACTCCAGAGGACCTGGTCCGGGTGCATTTTGTCGCGCGCCTTGCGGGTCAAGGTGAGCCTTTTGAGTCGACCTACGCCAACAGCGGCTCGGTGGTCTTCCAGGTGCAAGACACGCTTCCTGGTTGGGCCGAAGCCCTGCCGATGACCCGAGGCGGAAGCCTCGTGCGCGTGGCTCTGCCCCCTGCCCTCGCCTTTGGTGCGCAAGGCATGCCGGGCGGTCCTGTCGGCCCGAACCAAGTGACCGTCTATGACCTTGAGGTCCTCGACGTGTACCAGGCGAGCAATGCGAGCGATGCCGCCCGCCTCGCTGAAGAATCAGAAGCCATCATCCAAGAGATCAGCACCGGCGTGCAGCGCGTCCAGGCCATGGCGCAACAAGAGTACCGCGCACTCGGCCTTGCGAACCTGATCAACTCAACGATCTTCCTGACCAATCAAGAAGCGCGCGAAGGCATCGTGAAAACGGACAGCGGTCTTCTTTATGAAGTGATCACCGACACTGCAGAAGGCGCGAGCCCCACGCCGGAAAACGTCGTCACCGTTCACTACACCGGCACACTGGCCGACGGCACAGTCTTCGATAGCTCTGTGCAGCGTGGTCAGCCTGCTGAATTCCAGCTCAACGGTGTGATCGCCGCCTGGACCGAAGGCCTTCAGCTGATGAATGTCGGCGATAAATATCGCCTCTATGTGCCGCCTGCCCTGGGTTACGGCGAACAAGGCACACCAGGTGGTCCCATTGGACCGAACCAAGCGCTCGTCTTTGACGTCGAGCTTCTCGGCGTTGCTGAAGCGCCAACACCAACGGAGTGATCCTTATGCGCGGCTTGTTTGTTCGTTTCCTCTGCCTGCTGAGTGCGGTCTCTCTCTTAGCCGCATGCGGAGGAAGTGAGCCATACGAGCCGCCGATCTCCCGGGCCGTCACGCCCGAGGAAATCGCTGAGGCCAAAGCCTATCTGGATGCGAATTACACGCCGCTTCCAGAAGGCTGGGAATTTTCGTGGATCACGTTTGACGATGAAAAGCCTTTGCGGGTCGGGCATGCCGCGCCCGCCGACGCCAAGGCCACGATCCTTTTTGTCCCCGGCTACACATCGAGCCCTGAACTGGCGTCAGACTTTATGGCCCGCTGGTATGAGCTCGGCTTTGAAGTCACAACGGTCGATATGCCAGGCCAAGGCGGCTCGGTGCGTCGCGAAGATGACTATCAAAAGACGTATACGGGCGATTTTAAGCTCTATGGGCGCGCTGTTGGCGCAGCCTTTGATCATGTGCGCGACACACGCCGATCGACAGGCCCTTTCATTGTTGCCGGTGACAGTTTTGGTGCGCACTCCCTTCTCCGCGCAGCCGCCGATGGCGAGCTTGAAGGCGCAGACGCACTGTTTCCTCTGGTCCCCGCATTGTCTGCCCATCTTGGATGGGTGCCCGAATGGCTCGCGCTTCGCTCCATCCGTGCAGCGATCAAAAAGGGCAATCCCGAAGGCTATCTCGACGGCGAGGGCCCGTGGAATCCCGATTCATGGACACCTGAGGCATATGAATGGTGCGGAGCCAGCCGCCTCGACCGTGTGCTGAAGAACCAGTCCCTCTTCATTACGCAACCTGAACTCCGGGTTGGTGGCGTCTCCAAAGAGTACGCGCTTGGCTTCACGGAGTCCGGCAATGAACTGGCGAAAAGCACAGAGCTTGCTGACCTCGACATCCCTGTGACGATGATCACGGTGGGCCGCGAAAGAGTGGTCACGACCAAAGATGTCGAAAACCTTTGCAATCGCGGCATGGATACATGCGAGCTGGTCCATATTCCGGAGGCTGATCACTGCCTCTATGTTAGCCCACAAAGCACGCAAGATCAGGTTCACGAAGCGCTATTGGGCCTTCTGGAGCGGGCGCTCTAGTCCAGGGCCAAACATCATTCGTGGGCGGTCTTCACCGGCCGCGAAAGCCTTGAAGGATCAAAGCAGCATCCCAAATCAAGGTAATGACGTGAACGCGCGGAACAATGGCGAGCGCTTTGACCATCCGCCCGTTCCGGGAAACTGATCAATCGCAGGACAAACGTACCGCAAAGGCAATGACCATGAGCAAGACAGAGCAGTTCAAAAGCGCGCTTGAAGAGCGGATTGTGATTCTCGATGGCCCTGGCGGCACGATGATCCAAAAGCATAGGCCCTCAGAACAGGACTATCGCGGTGAGCGTTTTGCCGATTGGAAACAGGATGTTCAGGGCAACAACGATCTCCTCAATCTCACCCGTCCTGATATCATCACGGGGATCCATCGCGCCTATCTCGAAGCGGGCGCCGATATTATCGAGACCAACACGTTCAGCTCCTCCACCATCGCGCAGGCCGACTATGCGATGGAGAGCATCGCTCGCGAAATGAATGTGGAGGGCGCGCGTTTGGCCCGGGCTGAAGCCGACCGTTTTGAAGCCCAAGACGGACGCCCCCGCTTTGTCGCGGGCGCCATCGGCCCGACCAACCGAACCTGCTCGATCAGCCCTGATGTGAATGATCCGGGTGCACGCAATGTCAACTTCGACCAGCTCGCAGCAGCTTACAAGGACGCGGCTGAAGGCCTGATCGAGGGCGGCGCCGATCTCTTCTTGATCGAGACCATTTTCGATACCCTGAATGCCAAAGCGGCCCTCTATGGCATCGCGGAATTGTTGGAGGAAACGGGCCAGGACATCCCGATCATTCTTTCCGCCACGATCACTGACCAGTCTGGCCGGACGCTCAGTGGGCAGACGGCAACAGCGTTCTACAACTCTGTACGCCACGCCAACCCTATCTCCGTGGGCCTCAACTGCGCCCTCGGCCCTGACTTGATGCGGCAATATATCGACGAGATGTCGAAAGTGGCTGAGGCCTATATCATTGCCTATCCCAATGCGGGCCTGCCCAACGCCTTTGGCGAGTACGATGAGACACCCGAGAGCATGGTGAAACACCTGAAAGAATGGGCGGAATCCGGGCTTCTCAACATCATCGGCGGGTGCTGCGGCACAACGCCTGAACACATTGCGGCTTATGCTGAGGTGATGAAAGACATCCCTCCACGGAAGATTCCTCAGCTCGAGCGCGCGATGCGCCTGTCGGGTCTCGAACCCTTCACGATGGCCGGTTAAGCGGGTTCAACATCCCAACGGTGGCGATCACGCAAGCGCGTCATCGCTTGACTCAGCCTCCACCCGCTACCGATCAAGACAAGACTGATCCCGCTGACCTCAAGGACGGCGTTCATCTTGAGGATCCCCACATCCTCGTTGAGAAAGCCCCCGACGTCGTGAAAGGACGATGCGCGGATGACGATGAACGCCAGCACCAAGACGGTTCCAAACTGAGCAACTTTGTTGGCCAGAGGCGCTCGCCACCAGAGGGCCGCTCCAACCAAGCATATCAAGAATGCGCTGCCGCTGATGCCCGCGATGAAGGCCTGCTGAACCACACGGCGGGTCTCATACCAGCCTTGTTCCTTGGCGAGATTGCGCCCGACTTCGGTAAACAACGATTGGATATCGAGCTGTTTGTTGATGGACAGCGCAGCAAAGGTGAGGGCGATCAGTCCCCAGAAACGCAGCTCAGACCGCGCCAAAACAGGCGACCGAAACGAGGTCGCCAGCACGACCGCGAGAGTCGCAGTCGCTGCATAAAGAAAGACGGTGAGCCAACCCGAAAAGGTCGGGTCACCTATCCCTGGTCGCCACGCAATCTCCATGGCCCATCATTGACGCAGGAAGATTAATTCAGCGTGCCCAGCCGCTTCTCCCAAGCGATTGCTGTCCGAGCCATCTCCTCTAGGCTGTCATGCTGAGGCTTCCAACCGGGAAGGGTCTCGCGGATGCGTGAGGTGTCTGAGACCAAGATCGGCGCGTCACCGGCTCGGCGCTCAGCAGGACGAGCATCGATCGCTTGGCCGGTCACAGCTTCCGCGGCCGCGATGACCTCCTTCACCGTCGAGCCGCGCCCATAGCCGCAATTCATCGTCACCTGACCACCCTCTTTCATGACGTGTTGGAAGGTCTCGACATGGGCCGCGGCGAGATCGGACACGTGGATATAGTCCCGGATGCAGGTGCCATCGCGGGTGGCGTAATCATTACCGTAGACCTCCATATAGGGCCGAGAACCGACGGCCACCTGGCTGGCGATCTTGAGAAGATGCGTGGCGTTGGCACCAGACTGGCCTGTGCGTCCTTGAGGATCGGCGCCCGCGACGTTGAAGTAACGAAGAATGCCCGCCTGCAGGCCATGGGCATGACCAATATCGCGAATCATCGCTTCGGTCATGAGCTTGGACTGACCGTAAGGGGACAGGGGCGACTTCGGCGCGTCCTCGCCCAAAGCTGTGCCATCGGAATTGGGTTCATAGACGGCAGCGGTCGACGAGAAGAGAATCGTGGGGATCTCCGCCGCCACCATTTCTGCCAAAAGCCCAAGCGACGCAGCGGTGTTCTCCGCGTAATACTTGATCGGATTTTCCACAGATTCGGGCACAATAATTCTGCCGGCGAAGTGAAACACCGCTTTGATCGGCTCACTTCGGAAGAGACTTTGGAGGCGTGACCTATCCTCCACACTTCCGCGAATAAACTCCGCCTCGGCGGGAATGCAGTGTTCGGCTCCAGTCGAGAGATCATCGAGAACAATCACCCGGAGACCGGCATCCAGACACGCATAGGCTGTATGGCTACCGATATATCCTGCTCCGCCAGTGACCAATATCGTGTCGCTCATCGGCTTCTCCCCTGGTTTCGGCAGCCGCCGGGTTCTTGTGCGTATGGGCGATTTGGTTCAACCTTTCGGTGTCGAAGGGTGCGAATCGCTAATTACTGCCAAAGCAGATTTCGCAAGGGCGTAGGCATATGACCAATCTGGCTAGCCAGCAGGAAGCTCACTTAGAAAGTCGTCGCGTTCGGCTGACAAAGAACGATCGACTGGTTCTCTCTGCACTTCAGGAAGCCGGCGGTCCCTTAAAGGCGTATGACCTTCTTGAGCGCCTTAAGGACAAAGGTGTTGGTGCTCCGATGACCGTCTACCGGGCGTTGGATCGACTCCAGAAACAGGGTCTGGTTCATAAGCTCGACGGTCTCGGCGCCTTTATGATCTGTGCCCACGGGGAACCGCATGCTGTTGAAGTCTTTCAAATCTGCCGACACTGCGAAAAGGTCGAAGAGTTGGTCGATGCTGGACCAGTCCTCGATCAGTTCTTGCAAGACAGCGCCGAGAAGAGCCATTTCCATCCTGATATGATCCGGATTGAAGTGCGCGGCGTCTGTGCCAACTGCGGCCACTAACCGGTCAAGGCGTTTAGACCCGGCTTTCAATAAAGCCCCTCATCCAACGGGCGATGTCAGCGCGATTGGATTCGTTTCTGAGGCTCGCCTGTCCAAGATCGCTCCGTTCCGCCGAGATGCGATCGGACCTGAGATCCATCAGAGCCGCAGCAAAGCTGTGATCAAACTCGGGGTGCATTTGAAACGTCAGAACAGGCAACGTGTCATGCGCGAGCGCGCCAAAGGGACAAAAGGCTGAACCGGCGATCCGGCTGAACCCTTGAGGGGCCTCCAGCACCTGATCCTGGTGCGAGACGGCGCAAGAGAAGCGCGACGGCCCCTCACCCCAAGGTGTGTCATCCACCACCTCGTAGGTGTGCACACCAACACCCCAACCTTTGTCAGACTTCTCGACCCGCGCACCAAAGGCTTTCGCGATCAGTTGGTGTCCGAAACAAATCCCTAAAACAGGGCGCTCCGCCTCTGCCCAGCTGCGCACCGCGCTTTCGAGGCCGGGGATCCAATCATGGTCCTCATAAACGCCCATAGGTGAGCCCGTGACCAGAAGAGCGTGATCGGAACCGGGCTCAGGGAGGACATCGCCAGCCATGACGTTCCGTGTGTCGACGTCAAATGTCGCACCAGCGCGGGTGAACATAGCCTCGAACATCTGAGGATATGTGCCCCAGTCGGTTCCTAAGGCCTCTGGCGGGACCCCTGTTTCCGCAATGATCAATTTCATAGGCTTGCACCCGTTGTGCCATCCAGGTTCATTGGCGGCAAATGGAGGACCACTCGATGAGTGAACATGTCATCACGACGTTAGAAGATGGGGTGCTGACCGTCACCCTGAACCGACCGGAAAAAAAGAACGCCATGACCGAGCCCATGTACCGGGCGCTGACGGATGCATTTGTCCGAGCCGATGAGGACGATGATGTCCGCGTCCTGGTTTGGGCGTCAGAGGGTGATAGCTTTACAGCCGGAAATGACCTGGCAGGTTTTTCATCTCCCAGCGATAGCGACGAGGAACCAGCTGTGGTGTCCCTCATTCGCAGTGCGCTGGCGATTAGAAAGCCCGTCGTTGCAGCCGTGAAGGGCTGGTGCGTCGGCATCGGCTCGACCATGATGCTGCATGTCGACTTTATCTATGCTGAGCGTTCAGCACGCTTCAAAATGCCGTTCACGGAGCTTGGCGCTGTCCCTGAAGCCGGTGCCACCAAGTATTTGATCGAACGCTTTGGCCGTCAGATCGCTGCAGAGTGGCTTTTGCTGTCTGAAGCCATCCCTGCCGAACGCGCTTATGACTGGCGGATGGTCAACGAAGTCGTCGACGACGGCATGGCGCTTTCCCGAGCTATGGAGACAGCCAAGCGTCTGGCTGCCCTTCCGCCGCAAAGCATGCGGGACACGAAGCGCCTTATCCAAGGCGACTATGAGGCCGTTATGCCGCTGGTTTGGGAAGAGATGAAGGTCTTCGCAGAGCGACTTCAGTCCGACGAAATGCAGCAAGTGATCGCTGCACGGATGATGGGTAAGAAATAGCCTAGCGCAGCTCAAAGACCGCAGTCACGCGGACCTGAATTTGCTGCTCGCCCGCTTCGATAGGAGCGGGCGAACTCATATCCGCCTCCATGGCCATCGCCCGGGCCATCATGGGTTGCGGCCGTGATGCCGAAGAGGAATTGATGGTGATCACGGGACCTAGGCGAGCGCCGGCCGCCTCAGCCATTGCCTCGGCCTTCGCCTTGGCGTCTTTGACCGCTGCAATGCGCGCTGCGTCCTGCATCGCCTTGGGATCATCAAAGCCCATCTGGAAGCTTTGCAGCTCGTTCGCGCCCGCGCGAACAGCAGCGTCGATTATTGCGCCCGCGGTTTCGATATCCCTCAAGCGCACGGTGAGACTGTTGACCGCTTCATAGGCGACCACCCGCGAACGGTCTTGATAGCCAGACCGGCTACCTGGTCCATAAACCGGCGACAGAGATATTTGATCGGTCTGCAGATCACGTGGCTCAAGGTCCCGCTGTTTCAACGCGTCGACCACGCGTTGCATTTGGGCGCTGTTCGAGGAAAAGGCTTCGCCCGCGCTTTCTGCCCGTGTACGAACGGAGAATCGCAGCATCGCAATGTCCGGCGTGCCGATGGAGACGCCCTCACCTTGCACCGTGATGGAGCGAATGTTGTGGTCCTCAGCATGCCCCGCTTGAAGAGCACCCCCTGCGAAGACGAGTGCAATAACGATAGCTGAAAACGCGCGCCGCATTACGGGAGACCCACAAATTCTTCATGCGGAAGGCTTTGATCCATTTCCTCGCCCGCTGCTTTGGCACAGCGGCCAACCGGTTTGGCTGGAACACCTGCCACAGTGCAGAACGGTTTCACCGGATCGAGAACGACCGAGCCAGAGGCGATCTTCGCGCCCTCGCCAATCAGGATATCACCGAGCACCTTAGCGCCCGCGCCGATCAAGACACCTGCGCCCACGGTCGGGTGACGCCGCAGGGTCTCCTTGCCCGTACCGCCAAGGGTGACACCGTGGAGAATGGAGCAGTTGTCACCGAGCGTCGCAGTTTCTCCGATCACGATGCCGGTCGCGTGGTCGAAGAAGAGGCCTCGACCAAGATTGGCAGCTGGATGGATGTCGACTTGGAAAAGCTCGGACATGCGTGACTGCAGGTAGAGAGCCAGCGCTTCTCGGCCCTGCCCCCAAAGCCAGTGCGCGAGACGGTAGGACTGGATCGCCTGGAAACCTTTGAAATGAAGGAAGGGCTGAGACGTCGACTTGGTCGCAGGATCACGGTCCACATAGGCCTGAATGTCAGCCATGGCCGCAGAGACGATGCTCTCATCGTCGGCATAAGCGTCTTCAGCGACCTCGCGCCAAAGCATCGCGTTCATCTCGCCGTCCGATAACTTTTGCGCGAGCCGGTAGCTCAAAGCGCTCTGGAAATCGCGGTGGTTGAGAATGGTCGCGGACAAAAAGCTCGCAAGGATAGGCTCTTGGGCAGCGTCCGTGGCTGCTTCCACCCGCATGCGGGACCAAACGCCATCAACTGCAGCAAGGGACGGCGCGCCCTTGGCCTTGGTGACTGACATGCCGTCTCTCCTCAATTCAGCGCCCGCGCGCAGCCTCCAAGATGAGGGACGCAGGAGCTTCCGGCAGCAACCCTGCCATGGCCTTGGACACTGCCGTGAGGACCAACAGCTGGGTGAGCGCGTCATCGACGCGGCCACCATGGATGTCGGCGATCAGTTCCGAGAGTGCAATCCGCTTATATCTAAAGACCTCATCAGGTTCTGGCGAAGCCTCCCCCTCAGTGAGGTCCCAAGCCAAGAAAAGATGGGCCCTTTCATTGGTCACGGAATTGGAGAGATCGGCCTGTCCATACTCAAGCCAGTGGGCCGCGGTGGCGCCGACTTCTTCTTTGAGCTCCCGCTGGGCTGAAGCGAGTGGCGAGACGTCTTTCGGCCCCCCGCCCTCGGGCAGCTCCCAGGTGTCACGCCCCAGGGGAAAGCGAAACTGTCCCACCATGGGAACCGTTCCATCGGCGAAAAGTGGCAAGACGCCGATCGCGAGATTGGCAAAATCGATGGTGCCGTAGATCCCGGGCTCCCCATCAGGACGGAGAACGTCGTGGTGCTGCACCGTGACCCAAGGGTTTCGGTAAGCCTCCCGGACGTTTTGGATCGTCCACGGACCATGCTTTGTCACTCGGCCGCCTCCGCCGTCAGCTCGCGCACCGGGATGGGGACTTGGCAGAGATCTGCGTGATCGGGGCGGTAGTAGAAGAATTCCGAAGGGCGGTTGGCGGTGGCTTTGATGAAGGCCGCAAAGCTATCGGAGCTGGTGTCCAACACCTCATAACTTGGGCGGCGAGCCTCTGGCAGGTCGGTGGCCATACGGACCCGGATGATCGGTGTCCGGTTTTGCGGCTTGGCGATCACACCGCTGTTCACAGCGCGATCACCACGCGCGAAGCGCTGCACGGCATCCATGCCATCAATCACCCGGCCCGCGACGGTGAGGTTACGGTCGAGATAACGCTGCGGCTGGAGCGTGATGTAGATCTCAGTCGAGGCGCTGTCTTTCGCGTTCTCGCGGCCATAGGCGAAAGCGCCGGTGCAATGCGCAAGCCATGCAGTCTCTGTCTCCGGATCCCGGCCCGCGGGCATGCCCTCGATATAGCCGGCCTCTGGCGCGAAACCGTCCGTGTAGCCTAAAGGAGCAAAGCCCGCGCCTTCGGGCAACGGCTCTTCAAACTCAGGGGCGAGCTTGGCCTCAGCTTTGCCCAGTGGGCGCTCTTCTTCCAAGACCCCGCCCTGCGCTACGAACCCGTCGATGACGCGATAAAAGCTGAGCCCGTCATAATAGCGCTGGCTGACCAGCGTTTTCATTTGCGCCACATGGCCTTGCGCCATGGTGCTCGACAGCATCACCGCGACCCGGCCAGCCGCCGTATCGATCAGCATCAACTGATCAGGATCGACCGTCATCCAGGCATCGGCTGGCGCCTCGGCGACAATCTCTGCCGGCGTTTTGGGAAGGTCATCGGTGAGTGCTGCTTCAATCATGCATTGTCCTCGGCCATGTACATGGAGTTTTTCGGTGCCGCGAAAACGCGCTCGACCATCGGTATAAAGAATTCCAATGGCTCGCTCTCATAATCGGGATCGAACGCCATTTGATCATATTTGTGGCAGAATTCCGCGGTGTATTGATAATAAGGGTGATCTTTGAACTGATCGCGCATGTTCCGGTCAAGACCGACATGGTGGAAGAAGTAATAGCCTTGGAAGATCCCGTGATTGGCAATCATCCAATGGTTCTTCTCACTGATGAAGGGTTTGAGGATCGCCGCTGCCACATCCTGGTGATTGTACCCGCCCAGGGTGTCACCGATGTCGTGGAGAAGCGCACAGACGACATATTCCTCGTCGCGGCCATCACGGTGGGCACGGGTCGCGGTCTGCAAACAGTGGGTCAGACGATCGACCGGGAAACCGCCATAGTCGCCATCGAGCAGCTTCAGATGATCAATGATCCGGCCCGCAAGGCCTGCATTGAAGCTCATCGCAGCCGCAAAGATCTTTTGGTAGTCCTCTTGCGTGCCCTCCGTCATCGCGCGGAAACCCGCGCGGTCCTCTGGGCTTTGATTGCCGTCAGCCATGGTTGTCCTCCTGTATTTTTGAGGACGCTACCAAGAGGCCGGGCGACCGCCAAATCTGGTGGTCAGCGCCGCTTCACTTTGCAACACTCGGCCATGGCCGAGAACAAGACCCAGCCGACGGATGCCGACCCCCGCGCCTTTATCGCCGGGATCGAGGATGAGCGAAAACGCGCCGACTGCGAGGTACTGCTCGAGATGATGGAACGCGTGACAGGAGAGCCGCCCGTGATGTGGGGCGACTCGATGGTCGGGTTTGGCCAGTATCACTACAAGTACAACTCTGGCCGCGAGGGAGACTACTTCCTCACTGGCTTTTCGCCCAGAAAACAAAACCTCACCATCTACATCATGCCTGGCTTTAAGCAGTACGAGGATGAGCTCTCTCGCATTGGAAAGCACAAGAATTCCGTGAGCTGCCTTTACCTCAAGCGGCTATCGGATATCGATTTGGATGTATTCGAGCCCATGGTGGCGGACAGCGTCAAGCGGATGCGGGAGATTTACGGTGAAGCTTGAAAATGCGCCTGGAGACACCAACTCTCACCCATGGAACTGATCGCCGACATAATTGCGCTTTTTGCGGCAGTCTTTGCAGCGATCGCGGCTATTAGTGATCTGCGTCAGGCAGCAACACCTACTCTATTTTTAAAAAAATCTGACGCATAGCCATATGGCTACGAACTAGAAGCTAACCCCGCCCCCGATAAGGCGCCACACCGGGGTCAGGGACATAGAGCCCTTCAGGCACAGGCCCTGTCTGCCAGAAGACGTCGATCGGAATTCCTCCGCGCGGGTACCAATAGCCGCAGATGCGGAGCCATGTGGGCTTCACTGCATCAATGATCCGCTTACCGACATCAATAGTGCAGTCTTCGTGGAAAGCGCCATGGTTGCGGTACGAGCCGAGAAGCAGTTTGAGCGATTTCGATTCCACCAGGTGCTCACCGGGCACATAGTCGATCACGAGATGCGCGAAATCGGGTTGCCCGGTCACCGGACAGATCGAGGTGAACTCCGGCGCGACAAAGCGCGTGAGATAGAGAAGGCCCTTATGCGGGTTCGGCACCGGATCGAGTTTTGCCTCGTCCGGGTGCTGGGGCTGCTGGCTGGCCTGGCCAAGCTCAGCCCGGCCTTCATAGATGTCTTTCGTCATAACCCGCGCCTTAGCGCGCGGAAGCCCGCGGCTCTAGCTGAACTTCCGCGTGAGCTCGAGCGCCTTGTCTGTGTAAGGCGGATAGCGCAACGGCGCATCGGCAAAGAAGCCGCGCTTCATGACGGCTTTCATGTGGCTGAACGTGTCGAACGTGAACTTGCCGTGGAAGGTGCCCATGCCGCTCTCTCCCACACCGCCAAAGGGCAGATGGTGGTTGAGCTGGAACATCACGGCATCATTAACCATAATTGTGCCCGAGCTCGTCTCGTTGACGAAACGTTCGCCTGTCTCGTTTGAACCGGTGAAAGCGTAGACGGCCAACGGCTTGTCACGCTCGTTGATGAAGGCAATGGCGTCATCCATCGACGCGACTTTGAGGACAGGCAGGATCGGGCCGAAGATCTCTTCCTGCATCGCTGGCGCATCAGGGCTGACATCACGCAGGATGGTCGGCGCGATGTAGAGATTGTCGCGGTCCGTCTCACCGCCGATGAGAACCTCTGCGCCTTCCAGCTTTTTCACCAGACGGTCGAAGTGCCGCTCATGCACGATGCGGGCGTAATCAGGCGAGGCCTTCATGCCCTTGCCGTAGAACGCTTCGGTCGTGGTCTTCAGAAGGCCGAGGAATTTTTCGTAGACGCTCTCTTCGACCAGGCAATAGTCCGGCCGCACACAGAGCTGTCCACCATTGAGGAAAGAGGCCCAAACGATCCGCTTGGCCGTGACCTCAAGATCCGCATCGGCGGCAACGATGGCAGGGCTCTTGCCGCCAAGTTCCAGCGTCACAGGCGTCAGGTGCTTAGCCGCTGCGGTCATCACGATCCGGCCGATCGAGCTGCCGCCGGTGAAAAAGATCTTGTCAAAACGCTGCTCGAGCAAGGCTGTGGTCTCGTCGACCCCGCCGAGGAAGGTGGCGAACGCATCAGGGTCCAGGAACTCATCGGCGATCTTCCGCAGCACGTCTGAGGCATGCGGTGCGCCTTCGGATGGCTTGAGGACCGCGCAATTGCCTGCAGCGATCGCCCCAATCAGCGGGCCGAAGACCTCTTGGATAGGATAATTCCAAGCACCGATGATCAGTGTGACACCGAGAGGCTCGGGCTGGATCCGGCTCCGGGCCGGGAGCGTGGCCAAAGGGCTGCCGACGCTTTTGGGTTTCACCCATTTGTGGAGGTGCTTGACCGCCATCGCGGCCTCTTTTGTGAGATAATCGACCTCAGCCATGATCGCTTCGGTTTTCGGCTTGCCGAGGTCCTTGTGGAGAGCTTCGACGATCTCAGCTTCGTGGGTCGCAACGCCAGCCTTCAGGGAGAGAAGCTGTTCCTTCCGCCAAGCGAGGGAGCGAGTCTTGCCGCTTTTGAAGGTCGCACGCAGGCGCGCCATCGTCTCCGCCACTTGGGCTGTGATTGTCACGTCGCCGAAACCGTCCATGGACCTACTCCCTTTGGCCTTGCTGCGTCTTTGTAAGGGTACAGTTGGCAAAGCGCAAAAGAGAAAGGATGGCGGTCTCGTTAGATACCGTAGACTTTCTGGGTGATGCCCGAGAGGAAAAGCGCTTTGGTCTCATCGGCGAGGCCTCGAGTCTCAGGGCTTTCCATCACTTTGGCAGGCATGATCATGGGATCGTTGGTGCTAAAGAGGACTTTCCCGCGACCATTGGACTTGAGATCGTCCACTCGCTCTGCCGAACGGTGGAGGGAGAGTGGGGCAATGAGGGCTGCCCGCGCCGGAGTTTTAACTCTCGTAGCGCTCACGCCAGGTGTCGGCGTCTTGGTCTTGTTCAGATGACAGAGGATCAGCCTCGGCGCCTGAGATGAAGTTTGTTTCCATCTCGAAGATCGCAGAGAAAAGCTGGTTCGGGAGGCCAGAAGCCGCCTGCGGTGCCGAGGCCACAGGGCCGGGAGCGGCATAGGTCTCAACCCGCGGCGCGAAGGTCGGCCGGAAGAGCACCTGAACGCTACGCGGCGCTGCGGCGACAGCCGCTTGAGACTGGCCCTCGTCGCCGAGACCTTGGCCGATCTTGCCTTTGAACTCGGCGACTGTGAGGGGCCGTGATCCATCATAGAAAAGAGGTTGGTTGGCTTTCGCCGCACGCGGATCAACGCTCGCAGCGACAGCATTGTCACCAGCTTGCAGCATACGAACAGCGCCGCGCTCCCCAAGGAAGTGCGCCATATAGACTTCAGCGCCTGACGCTTCTCGGCCCAGCGAGGCACTCAAGCGATCTTTGGCAGCAGCAAGGGTCTTACCAGCAACGCCCGCCGCCACTGACGGGTCAAAGCGCATGTCCAAGATTTCTTTGCGGCGTGCCGGGTCGGCCACTTCAAAACCGCTTTCGCCGGCCGTGATGTCAGCAGCCACATCGCCAAGACCGAGGGCCTCGCCATGCTCTTTGACAGCGCCGAGCCAGGTTTGGTCGATAAACTGGAAAAGTCCCGACGCAGACGACGTCGATGCCTGGGCATCAGGGCGAAGGGAACTCTCGCGCTTGGCCACGCCGAGCATGAGATCAAAATCAAGACCGGAATCGCGCGCTGCGTTCCGGATCGCCGACTTCACCGAAGCAAAGCCGCTTTCCTTACCACCCAGTCCTTGCAGAGCCTCAATGCTCATACGCGCTCCGTCGTTCTTGGTCGTGCAACAGCGTCGCCAATTCCGTGAGCTCCGCCTCTTCTTTCATTCTGGCTACTGCAGCCGCTTTACGCTGACGTTGCGCCAGATAGATCTCGAACCGTTTCTGATCGGCATAAAGCTCATGAAGGGTACGGCGCGCATCGTCCTCCTGCCGGGCGATATGCTCGACCACGTCACGCATATGCGCCGCATGGGCGAGCGCGTGCCGCGCGTAATTGCCCACCGAACGCTGCACATCCTGGCTCGCAGAAACAGTATCAAAAGCCTGCTCGATCGACCGGAGAGCATCGACCTGGTCCTGCAGCGCTTTCTCTCGCGCCATGCGCAGGTCAGCGACCCGGCGCGCAGCTTCATCCGCACGCTGCTTGAACGCTTTGAGAACCGCTTCAGGATCTCTCATGATTAGTAGACCATCTGGCTCTGCGATTCGCCGCCGCGCTCGATGATGATAACGTTGGCTTCGGATAACTCTTTGGCCTTGCGCACCATGGTGGCCTTGGCAGCCTCCACGTCGCGCATCAGAACCGGACCGAGAGTATCCATATTGTCTTGAAGGATCGTCCGAGCCCGCTCAGAAAGGTTCGAGACCACTTTGTTCTTCGTCTCTTCATCACACCCTTTCAACGCAAGGGTCAGCACGTCGCTCTCAATGGCGCGAATGACTGTCCGCAGCGCATGCGGATCAAGTGCCATGAGATCTTCAAAGGTAAACATCAGCTGTTTGATCTGGTGGACTTCTTCTTCGTAGTCCTCGCGCAGCGTTTGCAACAAGGTGTCCGATCGTTCGGTTTCTGTCCGGTTGAAGATCTCAGCCATATGGTTGAGATTGTTGGTGTCTCCAGCCGCTTTCACGTTCATCAAGAGATCGCGGTGAAGCATCTCTTCGATGTCGGCCAGCACATCGTCCGTCACCGAGTTCATGTTGATCATCCGCCTCAGGACATTAGAGACCATGTTCTCAGGAAGCTCAGCGATCACGGCAGATGCCTGATCAGGATCGATCTTGGAAAGAACCACCGCCACCGTTTGCGGATGTTCGCCCTGAAGATATTTCGACAGCATGGCGTTATCGACCATGCCAATCTTCTCCCAGGCCGACGAACCGGCCGGGCCTCGGATATAGTTCATAATATCGACCACGCGGTCAGCAGGAAGGAAGGCACGAAGCATCCGCTCCGTTGAATCCGCCGAACCAATGATCGAGCCGCCTTGGGCAAATTGCTCTGTAAACCGCTTGATCAGCTCTTCGAGCACCTCACCGGTGATCGAGCCAAGGGCAGCCATCGCCCGGGTGACGATCCGCACTTCGCTGTCGTCCATCCGCTCAAGAAGAGGACCGGCCTGATCCTCACCCAGGGTGAGCAGCATCACCGCGACCTTTTCAGGGCCGGTGAGCGCATCGATCTGATCTCTCATTTGAAGCGCGGGCATTGCACTGGAACCGGACATAGCGAGCCTAGAAGAAAGACATGACCAGGCTCTCCGAAAGGAGGCGCCAGCCATCGACGAGAACAAAGAAAATCACTTTCATCGAAAGCGATACGGTTTGCGGGGGGAGCATCATCATGCCCATGGACATGAGAATTGCGGCTACAGCGAGGTCGATCACCAAAAACGGCATCATCAGCAGGAAGCCGATCTCAAAGGCTCGGGTGAGCTCCGAAATCATGAAGGCTGGAATGAGCGTGGTGAGCGGAGGAAGCGCCAGCTGATCTTCGATGGTCGGGTCGAGGAGAAGCTGCACCTCTTGATCCGTCATCAAACCAGCAGGCAGACCATCACTCGGGGCGTCAGCCAACTGACGAGCCGCGAGGCTTTCAAAGAAGAGAAGATCTTCGTCCTCAGTCTGGCGCGCCATGAACTCTTGCAGCGGCGCAACCGTGCGGCGCATGCCCGTGGCCATATCGACTTGTTCATCAAGCAGCGGCGAGACGCCTTTCTGCCAACTCTCTTCGAAAGTCGGCGCCATGATGAAACCGGTCAGGAAGAGGGAGAGCGAGATCAAAACCACGTTCGGCGGCGCTTGCTGGAGACCGATCGCGGAACGAAGGAGCGAGAAGACGACCACGACGCGAATAAAGGACGTGGTCATCACCAAAATGCCCGGCGCGAGGCTGAGCACGGTGACGCCCAGGAACAGCTGGATGAGCCGTCCTGAGTAGGAAGATCCTTCGTCGCCGAGATCAAGCGTCACGGACTGGGCCGCCGCTTCTGGCCCCATCATCAGGGCCACAACAATCAAGGTCGACAAGGCTGCGTTTATCGCTAGCCGGGTCATGCTCTCTCTTGCGTTAGTGCAGGTTCGCTGCGTTGGTGATGATCTCCGTCAGCGTCACACCGAGGCGATCGTCATCAACGATCACGATTTCTCCGCGTGCCACCGGACGGTGGTTGATATGAATTTCGACTTGCTCGCCCACGCGCCGATCAATTTCGACCACGGCGCCACGGCCGAGCTTCAAGATATTGCCAATCGGAAGACGGGCGCGGCCAAGAACAACTTGAACCTCAACGGGAACCTGTCCGAGCGCCGACATGTTGGTGTAGGAACCAAAGCCGGTCCCACTCCCAGACCCGCCATCATCGTCGCCGCCAATCATCGCATCGAGGGTCGCTGCGATGTCAGCTTCGCTGGCTTCGTCTTCGCTGACGCCTAAGTCAGCCGCATCGTCGCCGCCAGCGCCTTCTGCGCTGAAATCCTCGCCAAGACCAGCAAGGCCGCCGTCGGCCTCGACGTCGTTCTCGACTGGTTCTTCTGGCTCGTTCGGCTCATCAATCATCGGTTCTCTCCAATTCAGACGCCTCGCCCTGGTCGTCCGTCAATCGTTGAAGGGTTTCTGTGAACACATCGTCGATCGCTTGCATAAAAGCGTACGGATCAAATGTTACTTTTCCGGTTAACCATGCAACTTCGAGCGCTTCTTTTTCAGGCGTTCTTTCCTCGAAGACGATGCGGTGCTCAGCGGCCAGCTCATCGGTGGGAAGCTGGAGTGCTTCTCGCAGGTGAGCCAAGAATTCTCCCGTCGCGCGGATCGAAACTTTATGCTTTCCGCGCACGGCATGAACGGCGCGCATGGCCACCGTTTCTGCCAATCGAATGGCCTCTCGTTCCGAAAGACCTTTTGCAAGATGGTGAACAACACCCAGCATCAGCCGCGTCATACGGCTTTCGACCTCATCAAAAAGAGCGTCTTCGCGTTCCCGAAGCTCGGCGAGTGAGGCTTGCACCGCCTGCACATCACCAGCCACTTGGCTCGAAATCTCTTCTTTCTGCGCCGCCTGGCCGTCTGCGTATCCTTGCGCATAAGCCTCTTCACGGGCCTCTTGCGCAGCCTCTTCGGCCATCAAGCGGGCATCTTCAGGATCGATACCCGTATCAATGACCACCGGCTCTGGCGCAGGCGGCAACTCCTCCGTCACGGAGAAGTCGCGGGAGAATGAGAAGGCGCGGACGCTCATGCGTCGGCCTCCTCGTACATCCAGCTACGCAGGATCGCGACAACTTCTTCCGGATACTGCTCAGCAATTTGGCCGAGTTTCTGGACAGACGATGCCCGAACCTTGCCGTCCACATCGCGGACTTCGAGCATTTGATCGAGCTCATCGTCCATCGTTTTCCGCGGCAGAGCGTGGGCAGTCGCCCCGCCAAGCTCGCCGCCGGTGCCCTCGCCGAGCTCACCATCAAGGGCGATATCGTCGAGGGTGAGCTCACCCATGGGCAGAGCTTCTGCCGGAGCATCGTAGGTTTCCGTTGGAAGCACGCGGCTCAGAACCGGACGAACCACACCGAAGATGATCGCCACACCGATGAGCAGCAGAGCTACCGCTTGCGTGATCGCGCTGAAGTTACGGTAGACGACCTCCGTGATCGTGCTTGGCGCAAAGCGCGGCATCGTTTCATCGAGATTGACAAAGGCCAGGTTCTCCACCGTGATCACGTCACCGCGGCTTTCGTTGAAGCCAACAGCTGAACGGACCAGCGCTGTGAGTTTTCCAAGCTCTTCCTCCGTACGAGGGCGGAAGGTCACATTGCCTTCTTCATCCGTGACACGAGCATTATCGACCACCACAGAGATCGACAGGCGCTCGATATCGCCAGGCTCAATGACCTGTTCAGAGCGGACTGAAGACACTTCGTAGTTCACGACCTGCTCAGAACGTTCGATTTCGCTGAGCGCAGATCCTGCAGCGCCTTCATTGCCAACGTCCGTTTCGGGCAAGTTTTGCTCGACCGTGACGGGGGCGTCGTTGGCGTTTTCACTCGAGGATTCTGTTTCGTCGATGATTTGACGTGAGCGGAGCGCTGTCTGGTTCGGGTCGAACAGCTCTTCACGGCGAACCTCACGCTCTGTGCGGAGATCTGCAGCGACACGAACCCGCACCCGGCCTGCCCCCAAGTGAGGCGTCAGGACACTTTCAGCCGCCCGCGCAAGACGTTCTTCGATCTCTGTCTGGAGACCATTGACGCTCGCAGCTCCTGCCATTGCGCCGCTTTCTTCCGCGAACACAGCGCCCATACGGGCATCAAGGACAGACACTTTCTGGGGATTGAGGTTCGGAACCGCTGAAGCAACCAGGTGCCGGATAGCAGCCGCTTGATCTTCATCGAGAGCCCGCGCACCGCGCATACGGACCACCACAGAAGCGGTCGGCGGTGCCGTCTGCCGACTGAAGGGATCACGCTGCGCCATCACAAGATGGACCCGCGTGCTCTCTATACTATCGAGCGTTTGGATGGTTCGCGCGAGCTCCCCTTCGAGAGCGCGCACCTTGGTCACATCCTGCATAAAGGAGGTCAGACCGAGATTGTTGCGATCATCGAAGAGCTCGTAGCCAACCGCACCGCCCGAAGGCATGCCGCGCTCGGCCATCAGCATACGCAGCCGAGGCACGCGTCCTGATGGAGCATAAATGGTCTTTCCGTCTGAAGAGACACGGACAGGGACGTCCATGTTTTCAAGTTCGGATACCACCGAACCTGCGTCAGCCTCGGAAAGGCCGGTGTAAAGGATTGCCATCTGAGGTTTCGAGAAGGCAAGGATGATGGCTACCAGCGCCGCAATGACGCCTGCACCAACGGCGCCTGCCACCATGAGGCGGTTCGCACCAAGATCTTTGAGTCTTTGAACTAAATTTTCCACGCTACCGACATTCTGCCTAGCCGCAGTGTTGTGAGTAGGAGCGGGTTTTTAAACTGGCGATAAAACTGCCCGTGTAGCCCCTCCACCATGGCATAAAGCCGTGCTGACAATTTGAGGCTCCATGGAAGACGAAGAACCATCCCAGGAACTTGCTGCCGCTGAGGCTCCCCAAGCCTCTGGACCTTTGGCGAAATTTGGTCCGGTGCTCTTTGGCTTGGCCCTCCTTATCTCATGCGCAGGCGCCTTCATTGGCGGTGGTTATCTTTCTCTTGGTCCGGAAGGCATCAGCGAGCTTTTCGGCAAGGAAGAAGAAGAGGTCACCGAAGAAGGCGAGATTGTCGCAGCTGCGCCGACCTATGAATGGATCGAGCTAGAGAAGACGATTTATCAACTTAATCGGCGCGAAGAGAGCAATTATGTGCTCGCTTCCTTCACGATCCGTGCGCCTTCGGACAAGGCTGACGAGGTCCGCGACCGCCTCCCTGAGGTGCAGTTCGCGCTCCAGACTTACATCCGAGAGCTTGGCCCCCGCGACCTCCAGGGCGCGATGGGTCTCTATAATCTCCGCCGCGCCTGCTTATTCCGGGCTCGGCGGATCCTAGGTGAAGACGCCGTTGCAGACATTCTGATCGGCGAATTTCTCATTGAGTAAACCTTTCACTCCGCATCTGGATAAACCGATGAAGAGGCCAAAATGAAAAAACCTAAGTCAACAGGACAGTCCCGTGTTGTGATGGAACGCCTCGCTAACAGCGGGGTGACCAACGAGCGTCTGCCGATGCTCGACATCGTCTTTGACCGGACGGTGCAAATGCTCACGGAGAGTTTCCTCCATCTGACATCGACAGAAGTCCAAGTGCAGCTCGAAGATGTGAGCTACGCCCGCTTCCAAGACTTCATGGGTGAACCGCCCGAAGTGCCCGTGATTGCCATCGTGCGTGCTGTGGAATGGGACCAGTCGTTCTTGATGATGATCAATGGCGACCTTGTCTTCACCATGGTGGAGATCCTTCTCGGCGGCGCCTTGGACAACGACTCTAAGCGCCAAGGAGAGGCGCGACGACCGACCGCCATCGAGCTGCAGCTCACCAACCGGATCTTTAAGCTGATCGCTGAGCGCCTCGCCGAGGCCTTCGAGCAGATCGCTGAAGTTGAATTCCGTGTTGAGCGCCTGGAGATGAACACGCAGTTTGCGGCCATCACACGGACAACAAGCGCCTGTGTTCGCTCACGTTTTCGCCTTGATATCGCCAAAGCACGGGGTGAACTTCAGGTCGTGTTCCCTTACTTAACCTTGGAGCCTGTCAAGGAAGCCCTGACCCAAATGTTCGTGGGCGACCAATTTGGTGGCGACCGCAGCTGGAACCGGCACTTTGAAAAAGCGCTCGTGCAAACCGAGCTCGACTTCAACGCTGTGCTTCATCAGCAGATGACGACACTGGCCGAAGTGATGTCGTGGAAGGCTGGTCAAACGATCACGTTTGAGTCCGAAGCCGAAACCGATGTGCGCTTCATGCTTGAGAACATGGAATTCTTCCGGGGGCCCATGGGGCGCAAAGGAAGCCGGATCGCAGCGCAGGTTGAAGATATCAATCTTGATACCGACGACGATGAAGGCTTTGGCGCAGGAGACTTCCTATGATCCGCCTGATGCTCATCACCAGCCTCGCGACCACGTCAGTCGCTGTTCCGGCGACGGTGTCGATGCCCACAATGATGCTCGCTGCTGCGCCTGAAGTGCCGCAGACCGAGAAGAAGGGCATCGAGAAAAAAGAGGAAGAGTTCGGCGATCACGAGCGTCCCTGGGCTAAAGATGCGATGAGCGAAGACAGCTCGGCTGTCGTCGAAAAAGAGCCTGAACGGCGTGGTCTTGCTCAATCCCAACGTGAGATCGCTGAAGCTCTGGCTCGGGATGAATTACCGATCCCCGCCGCGCGCATCTCGTCGATGGCTGCGGTGACCGAAGTTCTTGCGACGATCAATGAAGAGCGCGAGCAGCTGCGGGAAGAATGGGCCGTGCTGGCGGACTACAAGGCCGAAGTGGCCCTGGCCAACCGCCGAGCGCTTGAAGAGATCGAGCGTCTGCAAGACCTGCGTGTCGAGGTCGCAGCACTGATCGACGAGCTTGAGATCAAAGAAGACGAGAACCTCACGCGGGTCGTTGGTGTGGTCAGCAATATGAGCTCGAAAAACGCCGCGCGTCTCCTTGAGCAAAACGAAACACGCTTTGTCGTCAACGTGTTCGATCAATTGGGCGAGCGGGCTTCGGCAGAAATCCTCAGCAAGATGACCCCTCGCCGGGCCAATGAAGTGATGGCCGCCATGGCCAATCGCGGCCGGCCCGACCAGTCAGTCGCCTCACTTTAAACCAGCACCATCACGTCCAAAGAACGAGCGCGCATCCCGCGCTGCTCGTCTGATAGGTCTATGATTAAGGCTGATGGTTCGTGGACAGTGTGTCTATGTTCGTGGACACCGCTCCTGACGAAGATACGCTCAGTGATTAGCGAGACTTGTTCCGTGTCTCTTGGATCAAGAGACGGTCAAGAAGGACCGCTGACACGCGATCAAGATCGAATGACGCCTCAAGGTCTTCCATCAGTGCCGCTTTGATCGTCTCAGGATCCAGCGTTTCAGGCCTAATTGCGCCCCGACGCTCAAGCTCGAACAGTGTTTCGAGCATCATCGCCCGGACGGCCGGACGGTTGTTTGTAAGAAGCGACACGTCATCATACGTGTACACCTCAACATTCACTTCAGTCAGAAGAAAATACGGAACATTGCCGCCATCGAACACAGGGACCGTGAACTGACCCGCTTCAAAGATCACCTTCTCGGTCTCTTCAGTGGTCCCTGCCTCACGCACACGGGCTGTCTTTTGTGTGATCTCGGCGAGCGAAAACCCGCCGATGCCAAAGATCGCCGTCAAAATAGCAAAAAGGATGATCTTTCTCACGGCGCCAGCTCTCTTGGCTTAGAATGGGACAACAAACTCATAGAACCGTTGTCCATAGCGCGGCTGCGCCATACGACTGATGGTTCCGCGGCCACCATAGGCAATCCTGGCTTCAGCAATCTTGAAGTACTCGATCGTATTTGAAGCAGAAATATCTTCAGGTCTAATGACTCCAGCAATCTTCAGTTCACGAAGTTCGGCGTTGACGCGAACCTCCTGACGGCCAGCGATCACAAAGTTGCCATTGGGGAGACGATCGGTGACCACCGCCGCGATCCGGAGGCTGATCTCTTCATTCCGGTTGATCTCGCCCTCACCGGTCGTGTCGCTCTCAGACTCAACGCTGGCTTCAGGCGTATAGCCATCCGGAAGCGCATTATCGATCGCGGAATCAACACCAAAGAGCGACGTGACGCCGAACTCGTTCTCGGTCTGGCGGCTTTGGCTTGTGGAGTTCCGAAGACGAGCGTTGTCTTCGATATCAATGAGCACGGTCAGGATATCACCGACATTCCGTGCACGCTGGTCACGGAAGAAACTCCTTTTGTTGGCTTCCCAAAGTGAATTGGGCGAGCTCATCCGCGAACCGTTGAGAGGCATTGGCATAACAACCGTACGCGCCTCTTCATACTCTTGCGGATTGGTGACCCCAGACAGCTGAGGGCCATCACGCAACTCTTGAACTGTGCCGCAGGCAACCAACACCAGCGTCGAGCCAGCAAGGAGGAAAAAACGAGACATAGACAAACTCCTCACGTCACCGCACCACAACCAGGCCGGGACCAGTGATCTCTGCAGAGACAATATCGCCTCCGCCTTGGGCTGCGACACGGATCACCTCTCCCCGTGCACCGTCCTCCAGCGCACGTCCGCGAACAGAGAGCTCAAGCCCTCCGGTGCGATAGATGATTTCAACCGTATCATTCTTGCTCAGAATATGCGGCGCGCCGACATCTTGATCTTTGATCGGACGACCGCCAGGCATAGAGCGGCGAACGGCATAGCCTTCAAGATCAGCGATCGAGGTGAAGGCTGTCGCAGGAACTTGTGAAAAAGGAACTTGGCGAAGCTCAAGGTCACTTGCAGTCAGCGTATGGTTCCGACGCACACCGACACGCGTGACCACAACAGGAACAGTGACCGCCGCGCGACCACTGATGCCTTTGCGATTAGGACCATGGCCAATGATCGCAGCAAATCGGCCCGTGTTCGGATCAAAATTGGTGATCTCGATCGTCTCCACTGCACCTCGCACTTGCGTCATCGCCACAAGGCGAATGTCCGCGTCCTCAGGAAGGACGGAGGACAAGCGCAAGGCATCGACCACGCGCGATTCGAAGGATGCTGGTGCAAAACCGCTGACAACGAAGAAAGCCAGCGCGATGGTCAAAGAGCGGGGCATCCGTTACCTCATATTCGCGACGCGCTGTGACATCTCATCAGCCGTCTCGATCACTTTGGCGTTCATTTCATAGGCGCGCTGTGCCGAGATGAGGTCGGTCACCTCTTCTACGACGTTCACGTTAGAGTTCTCAACGTAACGTTGGCGGATGGTCGCTACACCCTCTTCACCAGGAAGGCCGATGAATGGCTGTCCAGAAGCCAGCGTCTCACGGAAGAGGTTGTCCCCTTGCGCATCAAGACCGGCCTCATTGATGAAGGTCGCGAGCGTCACCCGGCCCGAAAGCTGTGGTTGCTCTGAGTCCGGTGTAAAGGCGAAGACCTCGCCCGACCGGTTGATTTCGATATCCGTCACATTGGCAGGCAGGTTCACCGGTGGGTCAAGCTCATAACCTTCAGGGGTCACGATCGAACCCTCAGGCGAAAGCTGGAATGTGCCAGCCCGGGTGTAACCCTGACCGCCGTCCGGCATGGCCACAACAAAGAAGCCGCGGCCTTGAAGAGCCATGTCGAGCGCATTGCCTGTCTGCTGTAGCGCGCCCTGCTCGGTGATCCGAGCAACCGCTGCTGGCTTCACGCCGAGGCCGACTTGAACACCTACAGGAATGATTGTTCCGGCGTCCGAGGAAAATGTACCTGAACGCTGTTGGCTCTGATAGATCAAGTCCGAAAACTCTGCCCGCGCCCTTTTAAACGACGTCGTGTTGATGTTCGCGATATTGTTCGAGATGACCTCAACGTTTGTTTGTTGAGCCATCATGCCGGTCGCGGCGATCTCAAGAATACGCATGACTGTTCCTTTCCCTGAGCGCTTACTGTGTGGCGCCTAAGCGCTCGATCGAGTCTTCTTTTTGTTTGTGAATGTCGTTGGAGGCGCCTGAGACTTGCTCATAAGCGCGGCTGAGTTCCATCAGCTCAATGATTTCTTTGATCGGATTGATGTTCGAGCTCTCAAGAGCGAACTGCTGGATCCGCGCATTATCAAGTGGTTGAGCCTCAACGTTTCCGCCAAAACGACCGTCGGACTCGCGGACCAGCTTGTTCGGATCATCGAACTGGAAAATGCCCAAGTTAGCGACTTCCGTCGGAACAGGCTCACCCTGGAGCTGGACCGAGACACCGCCGTTCTTCGAAATCGCTATGCTCGCCGCTTCCTGCGGGATCAAGATCGGGTTGCCGCCCTCGTCAAGAACAGGCGCGCCATCGACATTGATCAGCTCACCATCAGCCGATACTTCGAGACGGCCATCGCGCGTGTACCGAATACCTTCCGGCGTCTGTACAGAGAGCCAACCCTCGCCGACGATGGCGACATCAAGCTGGTTGCCCGTCTGGGTCACAGAGCCCGACTGAAAGTCCGTGAAGGATGCGCGATCGATCACAAAGGAGACGTCCGCCGCAGGACCCGCATTGAAAGTGACATCGTCAAACATGACACGTTCAGCCTTAAAGGCAGTCGTGTTCACGTTGGCGAGGTTGTTCGCGATGAGCTCAAGCCGACGCGTCAGCGAGCTCTGGTACGAAAGATTGACGTAGAGTGACGTATCCAAGGTTCATCCTCTCGCGCTCCACTGCCCACACGGTCGTTTCTCACCGTGCCGATCACATGAGATCTTACGAAACGCAGGATTAAACTAGCGGGGTCAGTTTAAACCAGGATTTCAAGGAATACCGATGCGTAGGCTGACGAGATTAATCCTCATTTTCGCCGCGGGTTTCACCGCTTCTGTGCCCTCCCATGCGTTCGCTCAGCGCAGCGCGTATGGTGTTGAGTGGCAGTGTGGGTATGAATACGGAAACCAGTTTGTCGAGCGATTAAAGCGGGCTGATCCGGAAGATCTCTCTTGCTTGGCTGGCGCGGGTTTTTGGAAAGAGACAGCTCCGCTGATCGGTGGCCGGATGGACGATAGCCGTCAGCGCCTTCGTAAACTCCTCCTTCTGCTTCTTAACGATGATGACGAGGCCAGGGTGTTCTTCGAGGAAGAAGCGACCGCTGGTTCGGATGAAGCGGTCATGTGGCTGTTGATCGCCAATGGAGAGCGGGGCCTGCAGCTTTCAACAAATGCGACACGCTCGGCGGCGATCAACCGGTTTATCGGCCTACCCCCTTGGATTCGCGCCCGTTACTCGGCCAACCTCGCCAGTGGATTGTTGGCAGAAGGTGATAGCCGGTCCGCTGTCACCTTGGCGACAGCTCTCGAAACAATCGCCCAAAGCGACGAGGAAATTGGCCATGCGGCTATGATCCGTGCACGGGTGGTTGAGCGTTTCGGCACGGTTGACCAAGCGGTGGCCCTTTACGACAAGGCAGCTGATTACGGCGGCAGCGTGTTAGCGGCCGAAGCTGAACTCCGCAAAGTCGCCTTGATGTGGCGCTCGGGTTATCTCGAAACACGGGAAACTGTGGGTGCACTGCGCGAGCTCGTGACGCTCTGGCGTGGTGAATCCCTGGGTGCCGGCATCACAATGGCGCTCGCGCGCGCTTACTATTTTGATGGACAGTTGCCCCAGGCCTTGCGTCTTTTGAGCAGCCTCGCAAGCTCTTCTGCACCTGATGAGGTGCGAGAAGAAGCTGAACGTCGGATCCGTGATATCTCTGAAGATCTCTTTGTACGGCGCACTGCAGAGTCCACCATCGGCGACTTGATGGACGTCTATGAGCTCGTCCGCCCAGTTATTCAGCCCCTTGATGAATTCTGGCCAGGCGACTTGGCCTTGAGCAAGATGCTGACGGAAGCAGGTCTCTATGCCGGCGCAGAAGCGATGATCCGCGGCGTTGAACCAGCCGACGTCTATGCAAGAGGCGGCGATAAATCCTTGATGGATAGCGCTGAATTGATGCTCATCTTCAGCGACCGCGCAGAAGCGCGCCAATACCTCGCCTCTGTCACAACAGACGCTCTCGATGAAGGCCAGACCCAACGCTTCACCCGCCTGATGATTGAAGCGGCGCAGGTCGCTGATCTTGGTTCCTACCTTGTTGAGGACGCCGCGATCCATGATGTTCGCTTGGTCAGCCAACGAGCTTGGGATGAAGAGGCATACGGACTTTTTCTCCGGACACAAATCATTTTAGAAGATGAGAGCAACTGGAAAAACACCATTGCCGACTACCTCGCGGAGGGTACGCGCCTGCCCCGTCTTGACGACGAGATGCGCGAAGATCCTCGACTTCAAGCATTGTCTCGATCTCCTAAACCTTCCGTTTACCACACGGATGATTTACGCCCACTCCTCACACCTAGCGCAGAAGTTGTAGACTTAGCCGTCAGTTTAACCCGGATCGGGCAAGAGCTTGAAAAGGGCGAAGACCTCATGGCTTCAACAGAAGAGGCCGACGAGGCGGGTAGTGAGAGAGCGCTATGAAGTTTGGTATCGGCATTGCAATGATCTGCTTCTGCATGCTCGGGGGCTATATCGGTGTGGGCGGCAAGCTGGCTGTCCTTTGGCAACCTTATGAAATTTTGATCATTCTCGGCTCCGCACTAGGAGCTTATGTGGTCGCTAATCCGCGCAGCGTGATCATGGATTCCATGAGTGCGACGCTTGCAGCGGTCCGTGGCGATACCCTCAAACAACAGGACTACCTGGAGCTGATGTCCCTGCTCTTCACGATCTTCCGTCAAGGGAAGGCCAACGGCGTGATGAGCCTTGAGAACGACATCGAACGTCCGTTTGAGTCAGAAATGTTCCAGAAATACCCGCGCGTGCTCGCAAACAAACGGGCGGTTGCGTTCATTTGTGACTACCTCCGGTTGATTTCACTGGGTGCCGAAGATCCCAAAGAGCTCGAGCATCTAATGGATGAAGAGATCGTCGCCATCACCAAAGACCTTCAGCGTCCGGTGGGCGCGGTGCAAACACTTGGTGAAGGACTTCCTGCTTTCGGGATTGTGGCCGCTGTTCTCGGTATCATTAAGGCCATGGCCTATGTGAACGCAGCCACAGAAATCCTTGGTAAGATGATCGCCGGTGCACTCTGCGGTACATTCCTCGGCGTTTTGTTTGCCTACGCATTGGTGATGCCTCTCGCGCAGGTCATGATGTCTCGTAAGGACCAAATGCTGAACTATTACCAGAGCATCAAGTCTGGCATGGTGGCCTTCCTCCACGGCTATCCCCCTCAAATCGCAATCGAATATTCGCGCAAAGTGCTCTTGGAAGATGTCCAGCCAAGCTTTGACGAAGTCGAAAAAGCCACCAGCGAAGCCGCGCGTAGCGCCGCTGCCGCTGACGCTTAAATGAGATCCGCGGGAAGGTTCTGACCCATGGCAAAGAAGGGCGGCGACGACGGCGGTAATCCAGGTGTCTGGAAACTGGTCTATGCGGACTTTGTGACCGCGATGATGGCCTTCTTCCTGATCCTGTGGCTGGCCAATACAGCCAGTGAAGCGGAACGGGATCTCCTCGCCGACTACTTCAACCCCATCTCGGTCAGTAGGCAGCAGTCGGGCAGCGATGGCGCAGCGGCGGGTAAAGCCAATGCGGAAGATGGCTCGCAGACAACTGACATTGCTGACAGCGATGAACAGCTCACTGTAGCTGTGTCGAACTCCAACAATACGCCCAATGAGGATGATCTCGACTCTGTTGGAACAGGCGGCTCGGGCGCAGATGATGGACTGAAAGCGCTCGAGGAAAAACTGCAGGTGGCTTTCAGGCAGCAGGTTGACCCCTTAGGTCTCAACGATGTGGTGTATATCGAGCGCCGTGATGACGCTGTGTACATCCAGATCCACGATGACGAAGCTTTCGCGATGTTCTCAGCCGGATCGTCTCAAATGACACCGCGCGCACGGGAGCTTTTCTCAGCAGTCGGTGAAATTCTAAGGTCAGTCCCCAATGTCATCCGCATTATGGGCCACACAGATGGTAGCCCTTTCTCCGGCAATGCTGGGGTAAGAGGCAATTGGGAGCTCTCCGCTGACCGGGCGAACTCGGCCCGCCGCGTGATGGAATCGGCTGGCCTTCAAACGGATCGCGTTGAGGCTGTCGAAGGACGCGCGACACGCGAGCCGCTCGTCCCATCACGCCCGAACGATCCTAAGAACCGCCGAATCACAATCAGTGTGCATTCGGACGTTGCGGCATCAGGTGACCTTTTGTTCACCACAGGTCCGTAACTGGATGTTGAAAAACCATCAAATTCTAGACTTCATGCCGGTTTAAAAAGGCAAGTGTAGGTCATCCTCAGGCAGAGCGATCAACGCTCGTAGAAGAACTGAGGACAGATTATATGTCGATTGGCAGCGCGCTCCAAACTGGCGTTAACGGCCTTCGTGCCCAGGCAACGAAGATCGCAACCATTTCCGATAACATCGCGAACTCTGCCACAATTGGCTACAAGCGCAGCGACACGAGGTTCTCTTCCCTCGTGGTCAACGGCCCCTTTGAATCCTCCTTCACAGCTGGCGGTGTGACCACCAGTGTCCGTCAAGAGATTGCAACGACAGGTGCGATCATCGGTACCGAGGCAGACACAGACCTCGCCGTTCAGGGCGAGGGTTTCTTCCCAGTCTCGACCCGTGCGGACGGCTCCGGCCCCGGCCTGACACGTGCTGGCTCGTTCCGCCCTGATGAGAACGGCGACCTGCGTAACGATGGCGGCTACTATCTTCGCGGCTTCGCACTCAACGCAGATGGTACGTTTACGAATGGTGCTCCTAGCCTCTCAACTTTTGACAGCCTAGAGACCGTCAACATTGCCAACCTCCAAGGTTCAGCTCAAGCCACCACAGAAATCAGTTATACTGGTAACATCCCAGCCGACACCGACGGGCTCGTTGCACCTGTTGAATTCCAAAACAGTGTGCAGGTCTTTGACGCGCTTGGCGCCACAAGTTCGATTACACTGAACTGGAGTCAAGCGGTTCCAGGCAGCAATCTTTGGGACCTGCAGATCTATGATGGGACTGTTGCTGGCGGTACGCTGATCACCACACTCTCAAACATCGACTTCACTGGTGCCGGCGGTTTTACACCGGGCACACCTGATTATGGCGCAACAGCCACAACTGCTCCGCCTGCAGGCTATGCGGTGGGCGCCTTGGTTCCTGGAACCGGTACGCTGCCTATCACAATCCCTGGACCAGCTGGTGCAGCGACACAAACCATCAACATTGATATTGGTGGCGAAGGTACACTCGATGGTGTCACACAATTTGGCGGCGACTTCACCCCAGTGACCAATGTCGATGGGACAAGCCTGGGTCAGCTTGAAGGCGTCGACTTCACCGAAGAAGGTGAGATGATTGCGGTCTTTGATAACGGCGAGATTCGGCCGATCTATCAGGTTCCGCTTGCGAATGTTCTGAACCCGAATGGCCTTGGCTTGCTCGACGGCAATGCTTTCTCCCTTTCGAACGACTCAGGGGACCTCTCCTTATCGCTCGCACCGAACCGAAATGTCGGTTCGATCCAGTCCGGCGCCCTTGAGTCGGCCAATGTCGATATCGCAACCGAACTGACAGACCTCATCGAGACCCAGCGGGCCTACTCATCCAACGCGACTGTCATTCAGACAGCTGATGAGATGCTCGAAGAAGTCACGCGAATTGGTCGATAGTCGCTAACTAACGGATACTCTCCATGACGCTCACAGCAGCACTTAATAATGCGAAGACCGGCCTGTTCTCGGCACAGAGGCAGGTGGCAGGGTCATCGGAGAACATCGCCAACGCGAACACGCCTGGCTATGTCCGCAAAGAGGCCAGTGTCACATCCCTGAGTTCGGACGGTTTCGGCTCAGGGGTCAGCAGTCAGATGGTTCGGTCGCAGGTCGACTCGATCCTTCTGCGCGATTTGCGGTTAGAAGCGGCCAACCTTTCGACGTTTGACGTGCGGGCACTTCAAACCTCTCGTGTTGAAGATGTCATTGGAACGCCTGCGGATGAACGTTCGCTTGCCGCCGCTTTCACCGATCTCGAAAACCAATTGCAAGCCCTCTCTGGCTCTCCGGAAAGCGAGATCCTTCAGCGTGAAGTCTATTACGCGGCTGACAACTTGGTTCAGCGGTTCTCTGATGCTGAACAAGTGATCCAAGACTCCCGGCTCGAGGCTGACGCCAAGATCGCCGAGGGCGTGGATATCGTCAACGAGGCCCTTGCCAGCATCGAGACACTGAACAACGGTATCTCTGAAGGCATCGCTTCCGGCAAAGACGTGTCAGGACTGATGGATGAGCGCGACCGGCAGATTGACGCTGTTGCGGAACAAATTGGTATCCGGACCTTCACGCGCAGCAATGGTGAAGTGGCCATCACGACAACCGAAGGTGTGACACTGCTTGATGGAACGGCGCGTGAGCTTCAGTTCACTGCCGCCACAACCATCACAGCAGCAACACCGCTTGGCTCCCTTTCCGGATTGACGGTTGACGGTTTTGATATTGCGCCATCACCTCCGGCAGGAACACAGGACCTTCGTACGGGATCGATTGCCGGGTATTTCTTTGCCCGCGATACTGATCTTGTGCAGTATCAAGAGCAGATTGACGCCTTGGCCAAAGAGACGATCGTCCTCTTCCAAGAGGCGGACGCCAGTCTCGCGGCAGCCCCTCCTGGACCTCCTTTCACGGGCTCAATCTTTGTCGACGCCGCAGGTAACGGCATCGATCCCGCAGAAACAGCGGCGAACATCGTGGGCCTTGCTGGCAGCATCCAGGTCAACCCATTGGTTGATCCAACCGCAGGCGGCGACACTTCGCTCATTCGCGACGGTGTCCTCGGTCCTGCCCAAGCTGAAGGTTACAGTGACCAGGTCTTTGCGTTCCTGGATGGTCTCTTCACGAACCGGAACTTCAACCCCTCAGCGGGCTTAAGCGATTTCACGACGCTCCAGGATTTTGCCGCGGAGTTTTCAAGTGGTGTCCTGACGGATCGTGTGGGCTTTGAAAACCAAGCCGACCGGTCGCGGGTTCTTTTCGACACCCTCGAGATCCGCCGCCTCAATGAGTCGGGTGTGAACATTGATGAAGAAAGTGAGCGGCTGCTGGAGCTTGAACAAGCCTATTCAGCCAACGCGCAGGTGATCAACACGATTGCACGGATGTTCGAAGAACTTCTTGCAAGAGTTGCTTCGTAAGGGGAGCGAAACCATGGACCGTATTTCGACTTTTGGACAAACAACGTTCCGGACCTCGCAACTGCGGCGTCTTGAAGGTGATCTCGCCACAGCGAACCGCGAAATCGCGACGGGCAAAAAAGATGATATTGCCAAGTCGCTTGGTGCACAGCTCGTCACACTCCAAACCGTTCGTAATCAGTACTCCGCTAACGAAGAGTATTTGCGAACGACAACAGTTTTTCAGCAACGCGCTGAGCTCCAACAAAACGCTCTTCTGGCAACGGAAGAAGCTGTGGTCGACCTCCTTGAGCTTGCCAGTATCAACAGTGGCTCTGCTGCGGTCTCCGCGTCGGCTGTCTCGATCACTGCAGACACGGTGATCGACCGTCTGGCGATCGCGCTGAATATTGAGATCCAAGGCCGTTTCTTGTTCTCAGGCGATAACGTGGACAATGCTCCGATCAGCCTCCGCGGATCAGTCGGCGCAGGTGGTGTGACCCCTGACGAAGTGTCTGAGCAGATCCTGAACGGCACAGCGCCGGGCGCTCTCGCGGGACCAGACCTTTCCATCCCTGTGGACGCTGTGGAAGCAGAAACAGTGATCGACCGTTTTGAGGCTGTGTTCCAGGGCGGTGCGACCAGCAACTCGCTCTTGCCGGCGCCAGAGCAGTTCTACAGCTTTGAGGAAACAATCTTTGGTGGCCAGATTGGCGGCAACCTGTCGGAAGTCCGTCTTCCTGGAAACTCTGTCAGCACCCAAGCCAATGATCAGTTCGTACAAGGTCTGCGCGACATTCTTCAGGGTGCTTACATGCTGGCAAATTTCGATCTCAACGCGATCGACGATGATGATGCCTACCAGACCCTCATGACGGGCGGTACAACGGGCCGTCTGGGTGCGGTGGATCGCCTCGCACAGGGCCTGCAAGCCATTCAAGAAGTGCAAAGTGACCTGGGCCTTCAACAGCAGCTGGTCGCTGATGCCACCTCAGACACAGAAGCCGAACAAGCGCTCTTCAACAATCAAATCCTGAGCCTTGAAGAAGCTGATCCGTTCGAGACCCAAACCCGGTTTCTCCAAATCGAGAGGCAATTGGAAGCAAGCTATCTGGCCACAGAGCGCGCTTTCAATCTGACGCTTCTCAACTTCATCCGCTAAGACGCAAGACCACCCCCACCAACTTGCTGCTAAGCGGTCGGGCCCGTCTCCAGAGAACAGGAGGCGGGCCCGCTTTTTTTGAGGGGCGTCTGTTCTCCACTTCCATTGAGATAAAGTGAGCCTGGTTGAGGGCGGATCCATCGCCCCTGCCGACTGAGGTTACACGCACGCGGACGTTTTTCTTAGCGATAGAGGCACTTCGTCTGCAGGCTGTTGATCATCGAGAGGGCATCAGCCATGAAAAAACCCGCCCCCAGGGCTGGGGCGGGCGGGTTGCACTCTACTGGTTGATCGAAGAAGAGGGCTTTGCGGTGCATCCTACACCGCGAGCTCTCCGTTAGGCAGCTGCCGTTTTCCGGCCACCGCCGCCAAGACGTTGAACGATCGTGTTCTCTGGACGATCCATCTTGTAGCCGCGGCAGTAGACAGTTTCGATGAACTGCTGCCCGCCTGTTGCGTCTGCAAGCTTCTTGCGGAGCTTACAGATATAAACATCGATGACCTTGTCAAAAGGCTCACAATCCATCGATCCGTAGACCGCTGAATAGACGCTTTCCTTCGAGACCACGCGGCCAACATTGTTGGCGAGATATGTGAAGATGGCATGCTCCCGGTGCGAGAGCTTGATGCGCTGGCCAGCAACTTCTGGATCGCGGCCATCGTAAAAAATCGTAAGTTTTCCAAGCTTAAAGGCTGTCGAGGCCTGCCCGAGGGTGCGCCGTGAACGGGCCAGAATACGAGCTTTCAGCTCTGAAGCGTTGAAAGGTTTGACAACAAAGTCGTCAGCACCCGCCGAGAATGCCCTGATGGCCATCTGTGGGTTCTTGATATCCGAGAGAAGAATGATCGGTGTCTCACCGCAGTCTTTTCTCAGCCCTTCAATCGCCTCAATTGGCTGCTCTAAAGAGCCAACGAGGATTGCTCCGTAATGTGAGAGGTCCTTTGCCGCGACATTGGCAATGGTCTCCTCACAATCAAGGACGTCCACGTCGATGTTGGATGTTTTGCAACGCGCTTGAAGCGCTTCCGCAATGGTTGCGTTCGGTTCTAACAGGATAATCCGCATGCTCTCTCTACCGTTTGTTTCCGCCTGTTTGCCCTGGGCGGAGAAAGGTCCCCTTGGCTTCTGCCGGTAGGCCCTTCGAGAGTGTTCATGCATGGAAGAAGTAGAGAAAACGTCACCACGATCGTAATCATTTCTTTGGAAATGAAAGTCTTAGTCAAGACTAATAGGAAGTAAACGAAGCTTTTTAAAGCCCGTTTCACCACGACCGTTATGATACCCATCATGATGTATTTCGTAGAGAGCGCGACGGCCCACCGTCTTCGCCGGCGGAGAACCGCCCTCGCCCATATGTTGGCGTCGTTCGCGATTGCTTTGGCAATCGTCACGCTTCCTGGTTCCACAGCTGAGGCATCTCGGCTTAAAGACATCACCAAGATCGAAGGGGTGCGCGACAACCAGCTCATCGGCTACGGTCTTGTTGTTGGCCTCGCCGGTACTGGTGACCGGTTACAGAACAATCCCTTCACTGAGCGCAGCCTTTCCTCGATGCTTGAGCGTCTTGGCGTTGCTGTCAGCGACCAGAACCTTCTCACACGAAACACAGCGGCTGTGATTGTCACGGCATCCCTTCCGGGCTTCTCCCGCGGCGGTGATCAGATTGACGTGACGGTCTCCGCGCTTGGTGATGCTCGTTCGCTTCAAGGCGGTACGCTTTTGGTCACGCCGCTCACGGGTGCGGACGGCAATGTCTATGCCGTTGCGCAAGGCCCACTGATCATTGGCGGCTTTTCTGCGCAAGGCGGTGCGGAATCGATCCAGCGCGGCGTGCCGACCCAAGGCCGCATTCCAGAGGGTGCAACGGTTGAACGGGAGCTCGCATTCCCGATCAATGATCTCGACCGTGTGCGTCTGATCCTCAAAAACCCTGACTTCACCACTGCGACGCGCGTGGCCCAAGCGATTGATAACCGCCTGTCTGGCCGGTTCGCGCAGGCCATTGATCTTGCGACGGTCGAAGTCTCCGTGCCCACCGACTATCGCGGCTCTGTGACAAACATGCTTTCAGCGATTGAGAGCATCGATATCGCAGTCGACGATGTCGCCCGGGTTGTTGTTGATGAAGGCTCTGGTACGATCGTGATTGGTTCGAATGTCCGGATCTCTCCGATTGCGGTCGCTCACGGAAACATCACCATTCGGATCACTGAACGACCGATCCCCAGTCAGCCCTCGCCCTTTGCACGGCAAGGTGAGACCGTGGTCGTTCCTCGTACAGAAATTGATGTCCAAGAAGAGATGGGTGTTGGATTTAAAGCACTCGACGAGGCTGTCACCTTGCAGGAGCTTGTCGATGGCCTGAACGCACTCGGCGTCTCCCCGCGCGACATGATTTCGATCCTTCAAACCATCAAGACAGCCGGTGCGCTGCAAGCGGAGCTCATCGTCCAATGACCTCTGTTGATATGGTGGGTGCACTCAATACACAGACGATTGGTGAGCCAAGCATGGATGACGCCATCCGGCGCTTGCAAGCGGCTTCACCTCAAGATGCGAAAAAGGCAGCCGAGGGCTTCGAAGCTGTCTTCCTGACACAGTTTGTGTCGTCGATGTTCCAGGGCCTCGATACCGATGGACTTTTTGGCGGCGGCCAAGGCGAGAAAATGTGGCAGGGCTTCCTGACTCAACACATTGCCGACGCGTTTGCTGAACGCGGCGGCATTGGAATTGCCGATATGGTCCTTCAACAGATCAATGAAAGCTCAGAGGGTTTCAATGAATAAGCTTCCCGAGTCGCTCGACGAAACCCAGCAAGACGACCTCTTTCCTGAACTCGAGCCGTTTGAGGCTTTCGCGGATCAGGAGATCGCCCAAGATCTTTTGGAAGAGGATCTGCCGCCTGCGTGTGAGCCTGTTGTCCTGAAAGTGATGGGCCGCTTGGCTGATCTTTTGAGCGAAGAAACAGCGGCAATCCGTGACGGTGACTTTGAGACCTTCACGGAGCTTCAGCGGGAGAAGAGCATTCTCATCCGCCAGGTGGAGCGCCTCGAACACAATCCGAGCGCCATCGAAGCGGTCGAAAGCATCGAACCTGAAGTGCTCAAAGTGCGTCTGGGTGAGTTCAATGGAACCGTCGAAGCCAACATGCGCGCGATCGGAGCCGTGAAAGACGCGGTTGTTCAAGTCCGCGAGCAAGCTTTGCGTAAGCTTGAAGAAGAAAAGGGCGACGGTGTTTATATGCGCGACGGGGGGAAGAAGAGCCTCCACCGCATTTCTATTAACGATACTAAGGTCAAACTTTAGCTTTTAGTTCTGCTTAAGACCTTGCCGATAGTTTATCACGTGCAGCGGCCCGTGGGGGGCCGTCATGCGCGCGTCAGAAGGCGCTCCTCTCAATTCTGAGAAAACTTAGGAGCCCATAGAAATGGCATCTCTTCTTACCAACGCATCTGCTCAAACAGCACTTCGTTCACTGCGTGATGCTCAGAGCAGTCTTCAAGAAACTCAGGACCGTATCTCCACGGGTCTGAAGGTTCGTAGCCCTGCTGAGAACCCAGCGTTCTTCCTCGTGGCACAAACCATTCGTGGTGACGTCGCCG
>CAWUIJ010000010.1:0-36924 GCA_963922235.1 uncultured Parvularcula sp.
CCATCGGCACAGTGAAGCTGAGCTTCCAGCCTGAGTTGACCAAGTTTGGTGATCTCGCCAATCCTGAGCGCTTCCCGCAGCGATATTGATCTCGCTCCGAACAGCGGAGGGTCACCATGACGGACGACTATAGGCCCCGCCTCACGGTGGACCTCGCGGCATTGAGACGAAATGCGCGCGCGATGATGGCGATGCGCCCCGGGGCTTCGATGATGCCAGTCATCAAAGCGGACGCCTACGGGCTGGGCGCGGAGAAAATCGTCGAGACGCTTTTTGCTGAAGGGGTGGAAAGCTATTTCGTGGCGTTTGCGGAGGAAGCTGTTCCCCTCGCAGCGATAGCGCCCCAGGCTCATTTTTATGTCTTTGGCGCCGCGCCAGGGACAGGGCCCTATACGGAGCAGATTCGGCCTATCCTTTATCGGCTGGATGATCTCAACACATGGAATTCTGGCTCTTGCGCGGTCCAAATTGAGCTTGGTATGAACCGCCTCGGCATGCGGGCAGAGACGCTTGGTGGCCTTGCGCCCCGGGAGGACGTGGCGCTGGTGGTGGCTCATATGAGCGATGCAGGAAGCCCCTCCTCGCCCCGGATCGCGGAACAGCGTCAGCAATTCATTGAGACCGTCTTGCCGCTGAAGACTGTCTTTCCCAACGCAGTGTTCAGCCTGTCATCGACCGGGCACCTGATGCTGGAGGCGGCTGTTGAGGAAGCCGCGATCCGGCCAGGGATCGGCCTTTATGGCGCAGCGCCTGGCCCTCAAGGCTCCCTCGAACCCGTCGCGGCATTCGAAGCCCGTGTGATGTCCGTCCACGATGTTCCCGCTGGCGAGACGGTGGGCTATAGTGGCCGATGGACAGCGCCGAGGCCGTCACGGATTGCGACCATCGGTGCGGGTTATGCGGACGGCATCCCGCGTGAACTGACCAACAAGGGACAGGTTTGGCTCGGCGGTTCAGCGTGCCTGATGGCGGGAACCATCTCGATGGATCTCATCACCATTGATGTGACGGATGCGGATGAGGTAAAAGTCGGCGACTGGGCCGAGATCTTTGGTCCCAAGATCAAGATCTCTGACGTCGCGGCGAAGCTTGGCACGATCGACTACGACCTTTTGACCGGGATCCGTGGTCGCACCCGGCGCGTTTACGTGGACGAGAGCGCCAAATAACGAAGGACGTCACGATAGTCCTGGCGCAGCGCTTTTTCCTTGGCTTCAGCCTCACTATCGAGACCCCATTTTTCGGACTGAAAGGTCTCATCAAGGCGCGCTGCCTCAATCGCTCCATCAGGATCTTCGTCTGCATAAAGCGCAAGAATGGCGGAGCCTGTGATCTCGGTCAGGAGCTTGCGGGGGAAAAGCTCTGCAGTCGGCATGGCCTCTAACCGGGCAGACAGGGCAGAGAGCGTTGCTTCCGGCTGAGCCACCGGCAACAGACCGGTTGTCACCTCGAGCACCAAACCTTCCTCCTTGGCCTTTGAAAGAAAGGGATCGAACATCGCAACTTGGCGCGCAGCCAGGTCCTGGTCATCCGCACGGTAACAAAGAAGATCGCTGCCAGCGTAAGAGACGATGGTCTCGATAAACTCGCCGCGCCCCTGCTCGCCAGCATCAAGAACAAACCCGTGGAGCCGGGTGAGCGGCATCGCCTCGAGCCGGATCTCGTCCTCTTGCGCGTCCCATTCCTCTCGAAGGGCCTCGGCAAGAGCCTTGCCCGCCACGAGGTCATGGCGGCCAGCGGTCTTGGCGGAACGGCCATCGAGGGCGACGGCGAAGCCTTCATCGCGCAGATCGAGGGTCACCTCTTTGTAGAAACGTTTGGGGGCGGACATTAGACCTCCTCAGGCCATTCAGGATGGGCATCGAGGGGGAACGCAAAAAGCTTCCACGTGTCCAGCATATGACCGGTGAGCGGCGCTTCGAGCACCAGCGGCTTACGATGGGGCCGCGGCACAACGAGACGGCGGCAGAAGAGATGCATCTTGCCGGGCAAACCTTCGAGCTTGGCTTCAGCACCGCCATATTTCCCGTCACCGACAATCGGTGTTCCGATCAACTGCATATGGGCCCGCAATTGGTGGTTACGACCGGTGATCGGGCGCAGCGCGACGAAGGACGCTCGCTGGGCCGCCGACTCGATCACTTGATAATCGCTGATAGCAATCTGGCCGCTGTCCGAATGGCGCGCTTTTTCTTGGCCCGAAGGACCCGATTTCTCGAGCTTCGCATCGATCCGTCCCTCAGTTGGCGACGGCACACCGCACACCAAGGCCCAGTATTCTTTCTCAACGTCGCGGGTACGGAAAGCCTCGGTCAGCCAGGTTGCCGCTTGACGCGACTTGGCCGTGACCAAAAGCCCGCCTGTGTCCTTGTCGAGCCGATGGACCAAGCGGCCCCGCGGACCGTCGGTCGCCGCATCCTGCAGCAAGCCATCGATGTGGTCGGAGGTCTTCGCACCACCCTGCACCGCGAGGCCGAAAGGCTTGTTGAGGACAAGCACGTCATCGTCCTCATAGATGGTCATGGCCTTGAGGCTTGCTTGCGCATCGGCGCGGCTGCGATGGTGCTCACGCGGTTTCGCCTCTCCTGCTTCAGGCATAGGAGGAACCCGGATGGTCTCCCCTTCGACAATCCGGCGTGAGGCTTGGACCCGGCCACCATCGACGCGAACTTGCCCCTTGCGGAGCATTTTTTGCAAAGCGCCGAAACCCAGCTGCGGATAATGCTGCTTGAACCAGCGGTCGAGCCGCTGGCCGTCATCGTCCTTTTTGACCGTCACCATCTGCGGGCCGCTCATACGAGTGCCTTCCCGGTGACTTGGCCCACAGCAAAAGCGAGGACTGCAGCGACAACGGATCCAACGACGTAAAGAATGGCCAGGGGCAAGTCGTCGGAACCAAGACGAACGGCATCCGCCGCGAAAGTGCTGAAGGTCGTCAGGCCGCCAAAGAGTCCTGCGGTCACTAGCACGGTCAAAACCTCAGACCGCCCAGCCAGAAGCACCAAAGCAAGGCCAAGCCCGAACGAACCGGCCACATTGAGGATCGCAATCCCCAAGGCGCCGCTCACACCGAGGCTGAGGAACGCCAAGCGAATGGCTGCGCCGCAACCGCCGCCCAGGGCAGCAGCCAAAATCGATAAAGGGATCGTGTTCACGCGGGGCGGGATAGCGCTCCTCGCGCCGAGGTCAAAGCCCTGCTCTTTTTGCGGCCTCAGGTGCAGGCAGATCCCACGCCTGAAAGAGTGCTTTTTGCTCACCAATTGAACGGCAATCGACCAAGGGAAGCTGCGTGGCTTGCAGCATCGTTCTGTAGCGAACAGCGTTTGCGGGTGTCTTGAACATGATCCAATCGATCATTGTCCAGGTGATTCCGTCCTTTGCCCCTTCAAGGTGGCCAGGACGATCAGTGGCATTCACCAGCGTACGTTTGAAATAGCGTGCAAGACGCAGCCAGCGGTTCGAGGTGATCAAAATGGCCCCCGTGGCACGCTCAAACCGCTTGGGCATCAGGCGGGTATAGTTGCCTTCGATCACCCATTGATCCGCCTGGATCGCCTGGTCGTGGAGGGCGATGAACTCCTCCTTAGGCCGCGGCACCCATGCTGTGTTCGGCAGATGATTGAGTTGATCGAGATGCACCACAGGACGTCCGAGCTTCGCTCCGAGGGCGACAGCCAGCGTCGACTTCCCTGCATTCGAGGGACCCATCACCATAATCCGTTCGCCCAGAGCACTGAGGGGTAACATCGCGAAGCCTTCTCCACTGACGGAACAAGGCTGCGGCTAGTCATCTCTTCACGGATCGTCAATCAGGACAAATAGGGGATTGGTGGACAACGCCAGGCCCTCAAACGGCGGCGGCAAGCTCCATCAACGCGTCGACATCTTCGGAAAGATTGATGTCGAGGAAAGATGTGACCTCAAGCGTCCGGTCTTCGTAGACGTCCGTGCCTGGATGGGCGGCCTGCCACGCTGCGACAGCATCGTCGCGTTCGCGCAACAGCTGCACGATCTGCGGCCGGTAAAGACGTAAGAGCGCGCCGATCCAGAGATTGAGCGGCCAACTGGGCTTGGTGCTATCGATCTCGAAGCGATCCAGAAAACCGATCACATCATCTGCAGTGTACCAGACCTCGCCCGTCACCCAGCGATTGGTGGTGAAAAGCCGGATGGGTGTGCCCATCGCGTCCATGCCGATCCCGATGAGGTGCGCCGCGAAATCGCCTAGATCTTCGGGGAGATCGGTGTTGCCAGGATGCGGAGCGATATCACCGATCCCGGGTCCTCGCAGGAAGGTGTGGAAATGGCCATGCTCATCGTCATGGATAGACGGCGTCGCCTCGTCCTTTGGATGTGCGTGATAGTAGTACTGGCCATGGCTTTCACGGTCATAGACATCACCAGGCGGCAGGTGCTCCCACACCTGGAACTGGCTCGATGTGTCCAAGATCTCAGCGACCAAATTGGTACCACTTTTCTGCAGCACGCGCATGGTCTCTGAGACGGTTGCGGCCGCTTCGAGCCGTGCCTCGAGATCATCAGGGTTCAAGATCGTCACAGGCACGGCCTCGATAGTCATCGGTCGCTTACCCTCTGCTTACTGAGGGCTGCAAGGGTTGCACGGGCTGCAAGGATTGGCAGCAGCGCAAGGGTTCTTCTCGGCAGCACATGGATTGGCTGCGCATGGGTTCTTGGCAGCACAGGGGTTCGCCGCACAAGGATTATCAGCTGCTGCACATGGATTGGCAGCGGCGCAAGGGTTTGCCGCGCAGGGGTTTTTCGCTTTAGCAGCGCATGGATTGCAAGGATTGCAGCCGCCACACTGGGCATAGCTCGACTTGGCGGCGCATGGTCCACATGGCTTGGCACCAGCGCATGGATTGATCAGTGAACAGGCAGATGCCGCTGTGAGGGTCAGGCCCACGGCGGCGCCCTTCAGAGCAGCTTTGTTGATCTGGCGGCGGATTGGCGAACGCGTCATGGATTGTCCTCGTTGGTTGGATTGAACTGATGACACTGCCCTGTTCGCGATGATGTCAGGAAAGTTGCACGTGGCGGAACGGCACCTGGAATAATTCGCTCATTCTCCCTAGAATGGTGGTTGTGACACCGCCTGTTTCAAACCTTTCGAGCGATGCTCCTGACCTTGTGCTGACCAAGCCTGTGGTGCTTGTCGGCCTGATGGGGGCTGGCAAAACGACGACCGGGCGGCGGCTGGCCAAACGCCTGGGTGTCGAATTCGCTGATGCGGATGATGAGATCGAAGAAGCCGCAGGCATGCGGATCGCGGATATTTTCGAGATCTATGGCGAAGCCGAGTTCCGCGAGGGTGAGCGTAAGGTCATGCAGCGCCTTCTCTCTGGCCCTCCCCATGTCCTCGCCACCGGCGGCGGTGCGTTTATGAATGAGGAGACCCGCGCGCTGGTCAAAGCCACATCAACATCCGTATGGCTGCGGGCGGATCTCGCAACCCATGTCCGCCGCACAGCCTTACGCAACACGCGGCCAATCCTTCGTCAGGGCAATCCCGAAGACATTCTCCGTAAGCTTCTCAAAGAACGCAGTCCGGTCTATGCGCAGGCCGATATCACCGTGGACAGCGACGACGGCGCCCATGCGGACACCACCGCGCGGATCGTCGAAGCCCTGGCCACCTTTAGCCAAGAAGGCGGCACCATCTGATGCGCATCGTCCCTGTGGATTTGGGCGGCCGATCCTATGACGTCAGGATCGGCGCCGGAGCACTCTCCTCCTCTCGTGAGGTGCTGCGTGCTCTGACGGAAAAACCAAGTGCTATTGTGGCTGATGCAGCTGTGCTTGCGCTTCATCGCGATCAGCTGACCGCGATCCTACCTGATCTGCCGATCATTGAGGTAGCGCCTGGCGAAGGCTCGAAGTCCTGGTCAGAGTTTGAACGGGTCACCGAAGCGCTCTTGGCCGCGGGTGTGGAGCGCGGCGGCTCTGTTGTGGCCTTTGGCGGCGGTGTTGTCGGGGATCTGAGCGGCTTTTGCGCAGCCACCCTTCGGCGCGGATGCGGTTTTGTGCAGATCCCGACCACGCTACTTTCGCAGGTCGATAGCTCTGTGGGCGGAAAAACAGCGATCAACTCCGCGGCTGGTAAGAACCTCGTGGGTGCGTTCCACCAGCCCCAGGTTGTCGTGATCGACACGGATTTGCTCGCGACCCTTCCGCACCGAGAGCTTTTGGCAGGCTATGCCGAAGTGATCAAAACCGCCCTTCTTGGTGACCCAGGCTTTTTCAGCTGGCTCGAAGAACGCGGCGAAGACGTGATCGCCGGTGACCCGGAGGCCCGCGAAGAAGCCATCGGCCAAAGCTGCGCCGCCAAAGCTGCGATCGTCAGCGAAGACGAGCGCGAAGCGGGTAAGCGCGCCCTCCTCAATCTCGGCCACACCTTCGGCCACGCGCTGGAAGCCGAAGGCGGCTATGACGGCCGCCTCCTCCACGGCGAGGCTGTGGCGCTGGGGATGGCGATGGCTGCACGCTATTCTGTCGTTCGAGGCCTTTTGGCTGATGACGAGGCCAGCCGCGTGATCCGGGTGCTGGAGGCCGCTGGTCTGCCGAGCAAGCTGTCCGATCTCGACTGGCTTGAGACCTCCGCTGAGACGCTCCTTGGCCATATGCGCCAGGACAAAAAGGTCGAAAGCGGCCAGCTCACGCTCATTCTCTTGCGCGCTGTTGGCGAAGCCTTCATCGCTAAGGACGAAGATGCGGCCTCGCTTCTTGCGTTTTTGAAGGATGAGACGCACCTCTAGGGCCTGATGATCACCACTGCTCTTTTCATTCTTGGACTGCTGTTCCTGTCCGGGTTCTTCTCCGGCTCTGAAACAGCGCTGACCGCCACATCCCGCGCACGCATGCGGACGCTCGAGCTGAAAGGCGACAAGCGCGCAGCCGCGGTCGCTCGGATCACAGAAGACCGGGAGCGGCTCATCGGTGCGATCCTTCTGGGCAACAACCTCGTCAACATTCTCGCGTCAGCCTTGGCGACGACGCTTTTTAGTCAGCTGATCCCAGGCTCCGGCGTGGTGATCGCCACGGCGGTGATGACTGTCTTGGTGCTGGTCTTCGCTGAAGTGATGCCGAAGACCGCAGGCATCGCCCGCGCCGATAACGTCGCCATGCTCGTCGCGCCGATCATGGAGCGGATCATACCGATCTTTGCCCCGATCACGTCGGTGGTGCAGGCCATTGTGCGGATGACCCTCCACCGCCTTTTCGGCGTGGATGTCACGGATATGAGCGACGCCCTCTCCGTCCAGGATGAGCTCAAAGGCGCGATCGAGCTCCACCACGAAGAAGGCCAGATGGAGAAAGAGGCGCGCGACATCATCCGCGGTGCCCTCGAGCTTGATCAGATCAATGTCGAAGAGATCATGATCCACCGGAAATCAGTGGAGATGCTCGACGTCAACACGCCGCCCAAAGAGATCGTGGAATCGGTTCTTGAATCGAAATTCACGCGTATCCCTCTTTATGACGATGACCAAGACAACATTGTCGGTGTGCTGCATGCGAAGGACATGCTGCGCGCCCTTTGGAAAGTCGGGAATGATCCGGATCAGGTGGATTTTCGCGCCATCGCGATGGAGCCCTACTTCATCCCCGAGACGACAACGCTGAAAGAACAACTCGACGCCTTCAAAAAGACCCAGCTCCACTTCGCATTGGTGATCGATGAATACGGCGCGCACCAAGGGCTGGTCACACTAGAGGACATTCTCGAAGAGATCGTCGGCGAGATCGAAGACGAGCACGACGTCGCTGTGGTGGGTGTTGAGCGGCAGCCTGACGGCTCTGTCATCGTCCAGGGCGATGTGACGATCCGCGACCTCAACCGGATGATGGACTGGCGCCTGCCCGACGAAGAGGCCGTCACCATCGCCGGCCTCGTCATCCATGAAGGCCGCTGCATCCCGGATGTCGGCCAGATGTTCAGCTTCCACGACTGCCGTTTCGAAATCCTCGGCAAGCGGAGGAATCAGGTGACGTCCTTGCGGATCGTGCCGCTGAAAGACGCGGCTTAACGCGCGAGGGCCCACCTCAAAAGCAATCCGCCGCCGAGAACAAAGATAAGCCCACAGCCCAAAATGATGGGTAAGACTGCGCTTTGAACAGCAGCCTCTGCCGAGAGAAAATCAGGGGTTCCGGTCTGCCAAAGCACCCATTCGGCGCCAATGTCCGAGGCGAGAGTCGGCTGACCATTGACCAAAACAATAAGCGCATCCTGGGTCTCTGGATTGATCCGCACTGACACGTTCACCGCAGGATCGTTCGCGCCGTCATGGCCAAAGACATGGTCCCGCCCTGAACCCGTTGGCGCATAAAGGATGGTCCCTAGACCCCATATGCCTGCGCCCAAGACAAATGCTTCGGGCTGACGCATCGCTTCGATATCAGTAGCTTCCAGACCGAAGGCCGAACCCCCACCCAGAACAGCTTGAACCAGCAAGGTCAGATCGGCCGCTGAGCTTGAGAACCCAGTCGCTGCAGCCGACGCATACCGATAAGATGGAACAACAGCGCCCGCTTCATCATACATCGCCGTGGCCGCCTCGATATCCCCGAGATAACCGAAGGACGAGCTGTCCATGCCAAGCGGCGCCAACACGCGGTCCTGAATAAAGGCGGCGTAGGATTGCCCTGACACCTCCTCGATCAAAAGCTCGAGGATGAGGTAGCCCCCTCCTGAATAGATAAACTCCGTACCCGGCTCTATCTCGACATCGATGACGACCTGTTCTCCAGAGGAAGCGCGAGGATTGCGCAGCGACTGCTCAAGAGAGGGAATGGTCTCATCAGCGCTATAATCACCAAAGCCCAATCCGTCTGAAAGGCCGCCTGTATGGCTTAACAGCCGGCGGATGGTCACGTCTTGGGTGTACGGACCTTCGGGGAGCTGCCACCGGCTGATGTGCTGGGACACAGGGTCATCGAGATCAATCAGGCCCTCTTTCGCCAAGGACAGCGTGCCAAGGGCCGCGATCCATTTGCTGAAAGACGCCGTAGGAAAGACAGTCTCCGCATCAATCCCGCGATCGGCGCGGGTGAAGTGCTCGCTCGCGACACGTCCCTCTTCAATGAGGACGAAAGCAGCATTGCCGGGGTTTGATTCCTCGAGCGTCTCCAAAGCGTAAGCAGCGAAAGCCTCAGAATCGTTGTCGCTGATAGCCGAACTCATCCACCAGCCAGATAACCCTCCGAAAAGCGCAAGCGCCGCCCAAGAGATCATGGCAACAAGCGTAACAACGATCGCCCCGCTGATTTTGACCAAACGCATAAGTCTCCCCCTCTGTCCCGTTTTGCGGAGATGGCCTTTGTTCTAGCGGAATCAAGGATCATGTTGCCAGCCCACAAATGGCGCGCCAGACTTGAGTTATGACCCAACCGCTCAACATCGTCGTCCTCACTGGCGCTGGTATTTCCGCTGACTCGGGCGTGGATACGTTCCGTGATCAGAGTGGTGTGTGGCAGAAAAACGATCCCATGAAGGTGGCGACGCCTGAAGGCTTTGCCGAGGACCCGGAGCGCGTGCACGCTTTCTACAATGCCCGCCGTGCGCAATTGCCGAGCGTGCAGCCCAATGCCGCCCATGTGGCTTTGGCGGAGCTTGAAGAGGCGCTTGTGACACGCGGCGGGTCCCTCACCCTGGTGACCCAGAACGTGGATGATCTGCATCAACGGGCAGGCAGCAAGAATATCCTCCCCATTCACGGCCTTCTTCAGAAGGCGGAGTGTTACACCTGTGGGCACGTGACCGAATGGACCGGAGACCTCTCAACAGAGACGTCTTGTCCCGCCTGCCAGTCCCTCTCTATGCGTCCCTATATCGTCTGGTTTGGCGAAATCCCCCGCCATTTTGATGAGGTGGAAGAACGTATGATGGAGGCCGATCTTTTCGTCGCCATCGGCACCTCGGGCGCCGTCTACCCCGCGGCAGGCCTTGTGGGCCTCGCCGCCCAGCGAAGGATCCCGCGGATCGAGCTCAATCTTGACCCTTCCGATAACGCTGAGCTCTTCACGGATCGGCGTTATGGAAAGGCGAGCGAGGTCGTGCCCCAATGGGTCGCGGATCTTTTGTCCGCATAGAGTGTTCGTCGCCCCTATTTCTGCGGCAAACCCAGTTGCGCCATGGCGGCGATGCCTGACCACCAGGTGACAGGTTTGGGTTTCGGGGTTTGGACGGGCTTTGGCTTTTGGGCTGGCTGCTCTTTGCGCATCATCATCTCCTCTCGACATCAGATGGAGATCCGCTTATGAAACCTCAACCCAAGTTGAGGTCAAGCTTTGAAATCGCCCAATTTGCCAAAAGCACTCACCCCCGGACAGGCCGCGACCCGCGCAGGGCTCACCGTCTCTGCCCTCCACTTTTATGAGCGCGAGGGGCTGATCCGGTCCTGGAGGACGGCAGGCAATCAGCGGCGCTATGACCGCGCCGTCCTTCGCCGCTTAGGAGTCATCAAAACGGCGCAGAACCTGGGCATTCCGCTCTCGGAGATTCGCGACAAGCTCAGCGCCCTCCATCCCGAGGACCCGCCGAGCAAGGATGAATGGGCAGAGGTCGCCAAGGACTGGCGCGAAGACCTCAGCGAACGGATCGCCAAACTCACACGTTTGCGTGATGCCCTCGACGGCTGCATCGGTTGCGGATGCCTCTCGGCCAGCAAATGCCCGCTCTACAATCCTCATGATCAGGCCGCCGAACGGGGCACCGGGGCGTGCTACGTCGAGACGGGCACCGCGGGGCGTGCGCCCACGTCCGCTTGACCCGCCCTCGCCTCACCTCCACTGAAAGCCCTATGACCGATCCATCCGCGTCGGCGCCGCGTTTTGCGCTTCTTTTCATGTTCATCACGGTTCTGATCTCGATGATCGGTTTCGGGATCATCATCCCGGTGATGCCGCAGCTCCTGACGGAGGTCTCAGAGACCTCTGTTTCCAAGGCAGCGTCCCTCGGTGGATGGCTCTATTTCGCTTATGCGCTCGCCCAATTCATGATGGCCCCGGTGCTGGGAGGTCTATCGGACCGATTTGGCCGGCGACCCGTCGTTCTTCTTTCCTTGCTCACCTATGCGATCGATTTCCTGCTTCTTGCGATGGCGCCCACCTATGCTTGGTTGGTGCTGGCACGGACCATCTCTGGCGCCACCTCAGCAACCTACACGACCGCCAATGCTGTGATCGCTGACGTTTCGCCGCCGGAGAAACGCGCGGCCAATTTTGGCCTGATGGGCGCAGCCTTCGGCCTGGGGTTCATCATCGGCCCTGTGATCGGTGGCCTGGTCAGCGAATTTGGAACCCGCGCGCCTTTCTATATGGCTGCGGCCCTAGGCTTCTCTAATGTCGTTTTTGGCTTCTTCGCTCTGCCCGAGACCCTGAAGGAAAAGCGCGAATTCGATATCTTGCGCGCGAATCCATTGGGCAGCCTTCTGTCCGTGAGCCGCTACAAAATGGTGTTCACGGTACTGGGCGCTTACTTCCTCATGCAGTTTGCCCATCAGGCACTGCCATCGGTCTTCTCCTATTTTGCCGTCTTCAAATACGGCTGGACGCCTGGGGATATTGGCTATGCGCTTGCCTTCGTGGGCGTCACATCAGCCCTCGTCCAAGGCGGGCTCACGCGGCGAATCATTCCGGCCATAGGCGAGGCGCGGTCCGTCATCATCGGCGCCAGCGCCATGACCATCAGCTTCCTCGGCTACGCGTTTCTCGCACCGACCGGCGCGTATGTTTATGTCTGGATTTTCGTGGGAGCGCTTGGCGGTCTGATGATGCCCGCGATGCAGGGCATCATGTCAGCCGCCGTACCCGGAGACGCTCAAGGTGAACTCCAAGGCGCTGTGGCTTCGGTCATGTCACTCACGATGATGACGAGCCCGATCATGATGACGTCGATCTTCACCTATTTCACCAGCGGCGCGGCGGGCGTGATCTTCCCGGGTGCGCCGCTCGTTGTAAGTTGCCTTTGCATCTTTGCCAGCATGGTGCCCTTCGCGATCATTATCGCTCGTGCGTCTGGCGGCGACGCTCAGGCCTCTCCAGGCGCTAAAGCTTGAACCGATAGAGCGTGGACCGGGCCAGCAAGCTCGTCCTTCAGAGCTGCGTTGACCGCCCGTTGCCGCGCCACCCGGTTTTGGCCATCGAAAGCTGTGCTGACGATTCGCACGCGAAAGTGGCTCTCTCCACCGTCAGGTGCGCCGGCATGCCCCTTGTGCAAGTCGCTTTGGTCCACAATATCGAGCTGCTCTGGCGCGAAGGCAGCCGTCAGTTTTTGCTCAATCGTTTCCGCAACAACGCCCATAACCATCATCCTTGAAAAATGCCGCAGTCGGCACACGATCCAGTCGCAAGTCAAGGCTGGTTCGTAAACGCGGTGAGGACCATAATCACGCCATGGCAGACGACCAGTATAGCTACCGCCCCCGTCACGGGTTCGATATCCGGATCAAGCCCACCAAAGGCTCCCGGAACTCTAAAAAGAGTTGGGCGAAAGCCGAGACGCGGGTTTGTGATATCGAGGGATGTAACAATCCCGCTGAAACCCGTGCGCCGAAATCGCCTGAGCAGATGGATGAGTATCTCTGGCTCTGCACAACCTGCGCCCGCGAGCACAACAAGAACTGGAACTTCTTCGAGGGCAAAACCGATGCTCAGGCCGCGGCGATGCGCGACCAAGCACGCTACGGTGATCGTCCGACCTGGCAGTTCTCGAAAAATGGCCGCGCCTCCGCAGCGGCACGTGCTGGCCTTGATGGGCTTCACGAAATTGACGACGCCGTCGGCGGTCGCACGCGGATGGAAAACTCGGACGAGAAAGGCGACGTCTATCGCGAAGGACGTCGTCTGACCCGGCTTCAGCTTCAGGCCTTCCGCACGATGAACTTGAAGCCAAATGCGTCGTCTGGCGATCTGCGCCGCCGCTATGCAGAGCTCGTCAAACGTTTCCACCCGGACAGCAACGAGGGCGACCGCTCTGCCGAAGAGCAGCTGCAAGAGGTGATCAAGGCGCACCAGATCCTGAAAAAGGCTGGGTTCTGCTAAGGCCTCTAGCCGACCAGGAAGAGCGCCGAGAGGCCCAAGAACGCGAAAAAGCCCACGACATCGGTCACGGTGGTGACAAATACGGCTGAGCTGACGGCTGGGTCTTGCCCGACCCGCTCGAGCCCAATGGGCACCAAAATTCCGGCCAGCCCTGCACAGATCATGTTGATCACCATGGCCCCAGCCAGAACAAGGCCAAGGGCCACCGCTTGCTCTCGCGGGGCGCCAACCAAAACATCGTACCAAGCGGCAGCAGCCAATCCCATCAGCACCGCAAAGGCGAAACCGTTGAGGGTCGAGACAGCCGTCTCTCGCCACACCGCCCGGAGCATGTTGGCCGCAGTGAGGCTCCTTATTGAAAGGTTCCGCACCGCGACAGTCATGGTCTGTGTCCCCGCATTCCCGCCCATGGAGGCGACGATCGGCATGAGGACAGCAAGGGCCACCATCTGTTCGATCGTGGCATCGAAAAGGCTGATCACCAGACTCGCCAAAATAGCCGTGCCCAGATTAACCAACAGCCAAGCAAACCGGGAACGGGCCACCTTGGGCACGGAGACGTTGATCGAGTTATCGTCGGACGCCACACCAGCGAGTGCGAGCATGTCCTCATCCGCTTCCTCGCGGACAATTTCAACGACGTCGTCCACCGTGATCATGCCGACAAGACGGCTTGAATCGTCAACCACCGGTGCCGAAATCAGATTATATTTTTCAAAGAGATAGGCCACCTCTTCCTGATCCATCTTGGCATCAAGAACGATCGGATCAGGAATCACCAAGTCGGCAACGATCGTGCTTCGCTTGGCCTTGATGAAGCGGCTGAGCGGCACGAGCCCCAAAATCTTATAACTCGGATCCACAACGTAGACGTCGTAAAACGTCTCGGGCAGCCGTTCGACTGAGCGCAAACGGTCGAGGATCTGACCAACATTCCAATAGCCAGGCGCGGCGAAGACCTCGCGCTGCATGAGACGACCAGCGCTGTCCTCGTTATATTCGAGGGCGGCCTGGAGCGCGAGCCGATCAGCGATCGGCATTTCGGCAAGGAGCTCTTCCCGCTCCGCATCGTCCATGTCCTCGACGACAAAGGCCGCTTCGTCCGAATCGAGTTCGGCGACGGCTTCGGCCAATTGCTCTGTGGGGAGAGCATCGATCACAAGATCGCGCGCCGCCTCGTCGAGCTCAGCAAGGGTTTCAGCCGGCAGGTCTTCACCGATGATGGTGAGGAGACTGCGGCTCTCATCGTCGCTGACCTGCTCGATGAGATCCGCGACATCAGCCGGACGCAGCTCAGCCGCAAGGCTCCTGACCCCGTCATAGTCCCGCTCTTCGATCCGCTCGCGAATGTTCCGAACAAAGTCGGACGTCAGCGAACCGCGCTCATCCAGCGGGGCATCATGGGCGGACGATGATTTGGGGGGTGGCCCGTCAGCCTTTTGCGGCTCGGGCGTGGTGAACTCAGACACGCTTCGTCAACCTCCCTTGCCGACGGGCGCACCATAACGAGAACGCTCGCCCTGGCAACTCAAGGGCTGCGGCTTAAGCCCTGGCAGGATCGAAGACGCCGCTGGCAATCACCAACGCAACGACCACCCAGACCGGTATCGCGATCAAGGTGGTGCGTTTGACCTTCCACCAGATGGCGGGATCGACCGGAGCGCCGCGATCAGTGCCCTTCGCGTGCTTCTCTGGTTCCTCCCACACACTTTTTGGGCGCATGGGGAGCACCGTGAAGAGGCAAAGCCACCAAATCAGAACAAAACTGATCACCGCACCGGGAACACTCATGGTCAGACCCTCAGTATCATGACGGCAATATCCGAGCGCTTGCCCCACCGCGGGCCAATCTCCGAACGGATTGCCCGACGGATATGGTTCTCGACTTCCTTGTCGTCCATGCGGCGTGGTCGCGGAAGCGCATCGAGCGCCAGATCCACCGCATCCTCGATCAAACTTGGCAGGTCTTCGCCTTCCTCATCGATCCGCGGAACGCCTTTCATGACGATGGGATGGCGGTCCTTGATCTTGCCTTTGTCGTCGATCGCAACCGCGACCACGACCATGCCGTCTTCGCTCAAGCGACGGCGCTCTCTCAGCGCTTGATCACCATCATTGAGGAGAATGCGGCCATCGAGGTAAAGCCGGCCCGACGGCACCTCATCGATCAGCTCCGCCCGGCCTGGTGCCAGACGAATAAGGTCGCCGTTTTTCGGAACGATTGCACGCTCTGCACCAATCGTCGTCGCATACGCACCATGCTCAGCAAGATGGCGGGCCTCGCCATGCACGGGCACCGCGATCTTTGGCCGGACCATGCTGTACATATCTTTCAACTCATCCCGGCAAGGATGACCTGAGACGTGAATATAGGCGTCACTCTCGGTGATCACGGTGACGCCTGCCTCGGTGAGTTGGTTCATGAGCCCAAAGATCGGCCGCTCATTGCCTGGAATAATCTTTGAACTGAAGATCACTGTATCACCCTCATTGAGCACCAATTCGGGGTGATCATCCCGCGCGATCCGAGCAAGAGCCGCTCTGTCCTCACCTTGGCTACCAGTACAAAGGTAGAGAATCTTGTCCGTAGGGAGATAACCCGCCTCCCCCGGCTCGACAAACGACACGCCGGGCGGAAGCAGATCAACCTGCCGCGCCACATCGATCATGCGAAGCATCGACCGGCCGAGGAGACAGACCGAACGATCTGTCTTCGCAGCGGCCCGGCAGACCGAAACAAGGCGCGAAACGTTGGAGGCAAAGGTCGTCACCGCCACACGGGCTTTTTGCTCGGCGATGATCTGCGTCAGGGCCTCTGCCACATCGCTTTCAGACCCCGATACGCCTTCCGAGAAGACATTTGTGCTGTCGCACACCATGGCGAGGACGCCTTCATCACCGATCGCTTCAAGCGTCTTGCGATCTGTGTGCGCACCAAGAACAGGCGCCGGGTCGATCTTGAAGTCACCGGTATGAAGCACGGTTCCCAAAGGTGTCCGGAGCGCAATCGCATTGGGCTCCGGGATCGAATGCGTCAGCGTGATATACTCAATCCCGAAGGGTCCAAGTTCGAACGAAGCCCCAAGATCAATAACGTGGATCGGCACATCAATCTGGCCAGTATCCGCGAACTTTCGGCGGACCAGCTCAGCCGTGAACGGCGTGGCATAGATCGGCCCCTCAAATCCTGGCCAAAGATGCGCCACCGCACCGATGTGATCCTCATGGCCATGGGTGAGGATGAGCCCCAAAAATTTGCCGCCTGCCTCAAGATCATCGAGCAAATAATCCGGATCCGGCGTGATGAGGTCGATACCTGGAAGATCATCGCCAGCGAAAGTCACGCCGCAATCGATCATCAGCCATTGCCGGGCTTCGGGCGGACCGAAGCCATAAAGATTGAGGTTCATCCCAATCTCGCCTGAACCCCCAAGGGGCAGAAAGACGAGTTCGTCCGTCATGCGCGTTCCTATGATTGAGCCTCAAGCCGTTTGGCGATTTCATTCAGGCCCCGGATGGTCAAATCCGAGTCGAAATGGTCGATCGCGTCCGTCACCCCTTCGAACAGGGATGAAATCCCACCGGTAGCGATCACTTTCATGGGTGATCCGTACTCTTTCTTGATCCTCGCGATCATCCCCTCGATCAGACCGACATAACCGAAGAAGATGCCCGACTGCAGAGCTGCAATGGTCGACGTTCCAATGGTCCGACCGGGCTTAGCGATCGCGATCCTTGGGAGCTGCGCCGCGGCTTCATGAAGGGCTTTCTGGCTCAAATTGATCCCGGGAGAGATCACGCCGCCTTCAAACCCGCCATCCGGCCCCACGATATCGAAGGTCGTGGCCGTACCACTGTCGACAATGATCAGAGGTCCACCATATTTAATGAACCCGCCAACAGCGCCCACGAGGCGATCGGCCCCTGCCTCGCTTGGCTTTTCGATGCGCACCGCAACGCCAGGAATGCTCGGCCCCACGACCATGGGCTCCACATCGAAATACCGACGCGCCAAGTTGCGGAGGTGGAACAGGGATTGCGGCACCACGGTCGAGATGATGCAGCGATCAATACCCTCGAGATCTCCGTGACCGCTCAGGTTCAGAAGCTGCAGAAGCCAGACCGCGTATTCGTCGGCAGTCCGTTCAGCGCTCGTGGCTGCCCGCCAGCTCTCGAGGGTCTTATCCTCATTGAGCAAAGCGAAGACCGTATTGGTGTTCCCGACGTCGATGGCCAACAGCATTGAACTTGTCTGCCCTAATCTTGCGCGTTCGTCACCTAGATGCGGCGTCGCCTGCGGCGATGGGTTCAAGCGTACCATCGTCGCGGCGGAGGAGAATCCGCCCCTCGCGATCAATATCTTCAAACCGTCCGGTCAGACCGTCCTGGCCATCGCGCCGGATGGTGATCTCTTCGCCGAGCCGCCAAGCGTGCATGCGCCAGGCCTCTAAGATCGCCCATGCCCCTTTCTCCTCAAGGGCCTGGAGTAAGGCGAGAAGCTTCGCGCCAAGGCGGTCGCCAAAGGCTTTGGGATCTGGCGCCTGCTCCTCCGGAAAGGCCGCGCGCGCGGGGAAAACAGTGTCGCCAGGCGGTGATGCGAGGTTGACACCGATCCCGATCACGAGGGCGCTGTCTGAGCCCTGATGGAGAAACGAGCTTAAGATCCCGGCGACCTTTTCGCCGGTCATCAGCACATCGTTAGGCCATTTGAGCTCTAGGACGCCTGGGTCGGCGCCTTGGTCGATCAGGGCGTCACGAACGGCGAGGCCTGTAAGAAGTGAGACTGCGCCGGGGACCTCTCGCGCCTCTCTGCCTGCGTCCACCAGGAAGGAGCCAGCGAAGTTTCCGGTGTCGTGAATCCAGAGACGACCGTGGCGCCCCCTACCCTTGGTTTGCAAGCCCGCACTGATGAGAAGAGGACGCGCCTCGCCCGCAGTGAAGGCAGCCTGCGCGTCGTCGTTCGTCGATCCTGTTTCGCTCAGGCGCCGATGTTCCACCGCCTAAAGCGCCGGGAACAGCGACCGCGCCGCGACAGCGGCAAGCCCAGCCAGCGGGCCCACAAGAAAGATGATCCCGCCGATCACAACAGCGGCCGAACCCGACGCCGTAAACCGAACGGCGGGGCTCTGCTCTCGCACAAACTCAGACGTAGGTTCAGCAAACCATATCGTTCTGATCACTGAGAGATAGTAGAAGGTCGAAATGACGCTCGTCACCACACCAACAACAGCAAGGATGTAGAGCCCTTCCTCCACCGCCGCGAGGAAAACATAGAACTTGGCGAAAAACCCAACCAAAGGCGGAATGCCCGCAAGGGACAAGAACAACGCTGTGAACATCACAGCCAAACCAGGCCGTGTCTGCGAAAGCCCGGACAGATCCGAGATATTCTCAGCCATGCCTTCGGGTCGCCGCATCGTCAGAATACAAGCAAAAACACCCAGCGTCATAATGACATAAATCGTCATGTAACTGATCATTCCGGACAGGCCTGCTTCGCTGCCCGCTGTCAGACCAATAAGCGCATAGCCCATATGGCCGATCGACGAATACGCCATCAGACGCTTGATGTTGGTCTGCATAATTGCCGATAGCGACCCGATGGCCATCGACGATGCCGCGATTAGCCAGAGGACCGGTTGCCAATCGTCAATCAGTCCCGGGAAAGCCTGGATCAGGACACGGCCAAAGAGAAACATGCCAGCAAGTTTCGGTGCCGCGGCGAGGAAGGCTGTGACAGGCGTTGGCGATCCTTCGTAGACGTCTGGTGTCCACATGTGGAACGGTGCGGCCGAGACCTTGAAGGCCAGAGCTGAGATAAAGAACACGAGACCGAAGGTGAGACCGACCGGACTGTCGACCGCGGTGCCGACCGCCGCGATATCAGCGAACTGCGTGGACCCGGTGAAGCCATAGATCAACGATGCCCCATAGAGCAAGAATCCCGAGCTTAATGCTCCGAGGACGAAATATTTAAGGCCCGCCTCGGTCGACCTTCGCGAGTCGCGGTTGAGTGTCGCCATGATGTAAACGCTCAAAGACTGAAGCTCCACGCCAAGATAGACCGAGATCAAATCCGTGGACGTCACCATGAGCGACATGCCGATCGCTGACAAAAGGACCAGCACAACATATTCGGGCCGGAGCAGCTTCTCGAGCCGGAAGAACGCTTGCGACATCAAGAGTGCAAGCGCCGCGGTCAGGAACACCGCAATGCGGCCGAACTGCGAAAACCCATCGGCACTGAAGGCGCCGCTGAAAGCACCAATAGGTCCATCCGGTGACCGCGGGACAAGGAAACAAGCCAGGACCAGCCCAGCTGCACCAGCCAAAGTGAGCTCTGAGGTTCGATCGTTCTTTAAAAAGACGCCCACCAAGAGCGCGGCCATAGCCGCAATCGCGAGAAAAAGCTCCGGCGCAAGAACCTGAATGTCGGAAAGGGGTTGGGTCAATGGTCGATCTCCCCTTGGACAAGCTGCGCACTGCCTGCGTGCTCCCGGCGCTCAGCAGCATGGGCAAACTCTTCACTAATCGGCTTGGTAGGAACGGCAAAGACTCCAAGCGTGGGCGATGGATTGACCCCAAGATAAAGAGTCATCACCGCAAGGGCCGTGATGAGCCCAAGCTCCCGGCGATTGAGGTCCGTCATGGAGGACAGGCTATCATCCCGAGGCGGATCATAAACGACCTCTCTAAAGAGACGAAGACCATAAGCGGCAGAAAGGATCATCCCAAGAGCTGCCAAGGCGGCCACCCAGGTGTTGACCTGGAACGCCCCGACCATGGTGAGGATTTCACCCACAAAACCAGAGAGACCTGGTAACCCGACATTCGCCATACTGAAGAATAGGAAGAAGAAGGCAAAAGCCTTCATTTGCTTCACAAGACCGCCATAGGCAGCGATGTCCCGCGTATGCCGCCGCTCGTAAAGGATCCCTACACAGAGGAAGAGAGCGCCCGAGATGAAACCGTGGCTCAGCATTTGAAAGAGTGCGCCGTCGATCCCCTGCTGGGTACCCGTGAAGATCCCCATCGTGACGAAGCCCATATGTGCCACGGATGAATAGGCAATCAGCTTCTTCATGTCGTCTTGCGCAAATGCTACGAGCGATGTGTAGACAATCGCAATCACTGAGAGCGCAAAAACGAGAGGCGCAAAAGCCACACTCGCGTCGGGAAACATCGGCAAGCTAAACCGAATAAGTCCGTACCCACCCATTTTCAGCAGAATGGCCGCGAGCACAATTGACCCGCCGGTGGGCGCCTGCACGTGAGCGTCGGGTAACCAGGTGTGCACAGGCCACATGGGCATCTTGACTGCAAAGCTAGCGAAGAAAGCGAGCCATAGCCAACGCTGCATCTCTGCCCCAAACTCGTGGGTGAGAAGCGTTGGGATGTCGGTGGTACCAACCTCGAGATACATCGCCAAAATCGCGATCAGCATCAGGAGCGAACCAAGCAGCGTGTAGAGGAAAAACTTGAATGCTGCGTAGACGCGATTCGACACCGTCCGACCGAAGATCTGCCGTGTTCCTGGGCTTCCCCAAATGCCAATGATCAGAAACATAGGGATCAGGGATGCTTCGAAATAGACATAGAACAGCACCAGATCGAGCGCCGTGAAGACCCCCATGATGGCCGTTTCAAGCACCAAGAACGCAACCATAAAATCTGCGACGCGCGAGGTGATCGATGTCCAACTTGCCAAGATGCAGATTGGCATAATGAACGCTGTCAGAAACACAAAGAGGACGGAAATTCCGTCAACACCCAATTTGTAACTTATCCCGACGCCCAGCCATGGTGACGTCTCGACCAACTGGAAACCAAGCACCGAGGTGTCAAAAAGAGTGAAATAGACAAAGGCGCTGATCACCAAAACGAAAGTCGATGTAAGCAACGCCACTTGGCGGGCAGAGGTCGCAACCGCTTCGTCTTCTTGCCCTCCAGCGATAGCTCTGCGGAGCACAATCATCAGAGCGCCGACAAGCGGCAAAAAGGTGATGAGACTAAGCCAAGGAACAGAAGATTGCATCTCGACCATGGAGTTAGACCCGCAGCACAAAGAGAAGGATGATCACACCAAGGAGCATTGCGAACGCGTAGTGGAACACAAAACCCGTCTGAATACCAACGGTCCGCTGCGCCCCTAGGTTGAGGATGCTTGCAATGCCGTTCGGCCCGCCGCCATCAATGGTTCCCTCATCGCCTTGCTTCCAAAAAAGTTGGCCAAGGCGCCGGGCCGGCTCCTGGAACAACATCCTGTAGAGGTCGTCAATATACCAACGGTTCTTGAGGAATTCGTAGACAATGCCGCCTTCCCGCAAGAAACCTGGTTTGAGTGGGTTGGCTCCGGTGTATTGGAAAATCGCAGCAATCAAACCGATTGAACCCGCAATCAAAGGCGCGATGAGCACCCAATTGGGCACATGATGACCACCATGATCATCTTCGGCATGAGCCTTGTCTTCGGTTGCGTGATGATCGTCATGGCCCGCCGCGGCGTGGCTATCGGCATGGCTAGCAGTTGCGACATGCTCAGCACTGTGACTATCGCCGTGCGCTTCGGATGCGATATGGATCGCCCCGTCCCAGAATTTTGGTGCGCCTTCGGCACTGACGAAAGGCTTATAGAGCGCCATACCCGCCACAACAGCACCAAGTGCAAGAGGTGCCAACGGGGCCAGCATCGTTGTCGGAACAGAATGCGGATGACGCCGGACCTCGGCCGGCGCTCGCCATTCGCCGGTGAATGTCAGGAAAATGAGGCGCCAGGAATAAAAGCCCGTCAACACCGCAGCCGCGAGACCGCCCCAGAACGCGGCGTAAGCAAACGACTTGCCCGCTTCGATCCCGAGGAACGCCTCCTCGAGCATCACGTCTTTGGAGACAAAGCCTGCAAACCCGACGGGTACACCGCCCGGATGAAGAAGGGGAATCCCGACACCTGTAATGGCCAGCGTACCGAGCAACATCGCCAAAAACGTCACGGGCATTTGAGTCCGAAGGCCACCCAAACCACGCATATCCTGTTCATGGTGATTGAAATGGATAACAGCGCCAGCGCCCAAGAAAAGGAGAGCCTTGAAGGCGGCATGGGTCGTCAGGTGGAACATTGCTGCTCCGTACGCACCCACGCCTGCGGCGAAGAACATGTAACCAAGCTGTGACGCAGTTGAGTAGGCAATGACGCGTTTGATGTCCGTCTGCACCAATCCCACTGTGGCCGCGAACAGAGCCGTGGCGAGCCCCACCACGGTGATCATGGCCGAGGCTCCCGGTGTGACAGCGTAAAGATCAGACATCCGGCACACCAACACGACACCAGCGGTGACCATGGTGGCCGCGTGGATCAGCGCAGAAACTGGCGTTGGTCCTTCCATCGCATCGGGCAACCAAGTGTGAAGGAGGAACTGTGCCGACTTACCCATCGCACCGATGAAAAGCAGGATACCGATGATCTCGAGTGCCGGTACGGTGCGGCCTAAGAATGAAATCGAGAGTTCCGAGATATGAACAGCTGCGAGAGCGCCGTAGGGCTGGACGAAGCCATCATTGCGGATGGTCTCGAGAATGACGTCATATTCGACGGACTTAAAAACAAAGAAGCAGGCCATGATACCAAGGCCGAGGCCGACATCCCCAACCCGGTTGACGATGAACGCCTTGATGGCCGCATCGTTCGCCGACTTTTTGTGGTGCCAAAAGCCAATGAGCAAATAGCTGGCAACACCCACGCCCTCCCATCCAAAGAAAAGCTGGAGAAGATTATCGGATGTCACCAAAGCCAACATCGCAAAGGTGAAAAGCGAGAGATACGCGAAGAATCGCGGCCGCGAAGGATCTTCATGCATGTACCCGATCGAATAGAGATGCACGAGCGAGGAAACGGTCGTCACAACGATCATCATCGTGGCGGACAACGCATCCACACGCACCGACCAACTCGCTTTCAAATCGCCAGAATTGATCCAATCGAAAAGGACGATCGTCTTTTCACCGTCACCAAAACCGACCGAGATGAACGTGATCCAAGAAAGCAGCGCAGCAATCGCGACAAGGACCGTTGTTGTCGCTTCCGCAGCACGCGGACCACCTGTTCGGCCGATCGGCATCGCCAGCATGGCGCCGAAAAGGGGTAGAAGAACGATCAGAGCTTGCACCGGTCTAGTTCCTCATGGTGTTGGCGGACGTCACCGCGATGTCGCCGCGGTTTCGGAAGAAGGTGACGAGAATCGCAAGACCGATAGCCGCTTCCGCTGCCGCAACCGTCAGCACCATGAAGGCAAAGACTTGGCCCACAAGGTCGCCAAGGAACATCGAAAACGCGACAAAGTTGATGTTCACTGAGAGCAGCATCAGCTCGATCGACATCAGGATAATGATGACGTTTTTCCGGTTCAGAAAAATCCCCGCCACACCAATGGCAAAGAGGATACCGGCAACAGTTAGGTAGCTCGATAGACCCATCAGTTCACCCCCCGCCCTGTCGGCACAGAGACCACTTCGACCGCCTCTTCACGGGTGCGCGCCACCTGTTTGCTCACGTCTTGAGTCTTGACGCCGCGGCGCTCGCGGAACGTGAGGAGAATGGCCCCGATCATTGCGACCAGCAGAATCAGGCCCGCGATCTGGAAAAAATGCACATACTCTGTGTAGAGAACCATCCCGAGCTGCTCGGCATTGCTCGCAGGCTCGCCAGATGCCCGCTGCATCACGCTGGTTGGTTGGGCGCGCGCCTCCAGTGCTTCATCGGGGATCTGCCATGCGGCCACAATCAGGCCGATTTGGACAACAAGGGCGACCGCCACAATGAAACCGAGCGGCGCGTATTTGGCATAGCCCGCCCGCAGTTCCGCAAAATCGACGTCGAGCATCATCACGACGAAGAGGAACAGCACCGCGACCGCGCCGACATAAACAACGACCAAAAGGAAGGCGAGATACTCCGCCCCCATCAGAACAAAGAGCCCAGCCGTCGCGATAAACGCCAAGATCAGGCAGAGCACGGAATGGACGGGGTTGCGAGCGAGAATGACGCCAAGGCCGCTGGCGATCGCCGTCGCGGCAAAAGTGAAGAAAGCGAGTTCGGCAAAACCCATAGAGAGCACATGACCTCTGAGGCGGGAGAGAACCCCCCACACATCGCATCGGCGCTACCTGAATCGGAAGGGCAGGAAAACCCCTGCCCCCACCGATCTCTGCATGATGCGTTGCTAGAGCGCGTTAAGCCGATGAGGCCGAATCGTCTTCAACATCAGGCCCCACCAGCATGTCCTCGCCGATCAAGCCGGCACTGGCGCGGATCTGGTTTTCGATCTCAGTCGCGATTTCAGGGTGATCACGCAGGAACTGCTTGGCATTCTCCCGCCCCTGACCAATGCGTTCTGAATTGTAGCTGTACCAGCTGCCTGATTTCTCGATCACATTTCCAAGAACACCGAGATCAATCAATTCACCAGCCTTCGAAATGCCTTCCCCATAAAGAATATCGAACTCGACCTGTTTAAAGGGCGGCGCGACTTTGTTCTTCACCACTTTGACGCGGGTCTGGTTACCGATCACGTCATCGCGCCGCTTGATCGCACCGATACGGCGAATGTCGAGGCGCACGCTTGAATAGAACTTGAGCGCGTTACCGCCCGTCGTTGTTTCTGGCGAACCGAACATCACACCGATCTTCATCCGGATCTGGTTGATGAAAATCACCAACGTGTTCGAGCGTGAAATCGATCCGGTGAGCTTACGCAGCGCCTGGCTCATCAAGCGCGCCTGAAGACCAGGCAAGCTATCACCCATATCGCCCTCAAGTTCGGCCCTCGGGGTCAGTGCCGCCACCGAATCAATCACGAGGACATCGACAGCACCCGAGCGAACAAGCGTGTCAGCAATCTCGAGCGATTGCTCTCCTGTGTCAGGTTGCGAGATCAGAAGGTCATCGAGATCGACACCCAATTTTTTCGCATAGGAAGGATCAAGCGCGTGCTCTGCATCGATGAACGCAGCCGTGCCGCCCTGCTTCTGGGTCTCCGAGACCACGTGCAGGGCCAGGGTCGTTTTGCCTGAACTCTCAGGGCCATAGATCTCGATGATCCGTCCCTTCGGCAGCCCACCAATCCCCAGGGCAATGTCGAGCCCCAAGGAGCCCGTGGAGACTGATTCGATCTGGACGATCGCATCTTTGCCTCCCAACCGCATCACTGAGCCCTTGCCGAAGGCCTTGTCGATCTGAGAAAGCGCTGCTTCGAGCGCCTTTGCCTTGTCCATTCCGCCGTCCACTACTTTAAAGTCTCTCGCCATGGTGGGCACATCCTCTTCATCGGCCAAGGCCTGTCGTTGATGAATGTTGTGTACGCGTTTTGTTCTTGAGCGCAAGAGGCACAAAGCAAACGGTTGCACACGCCACGCGTGGCACGTCGAAGGAGAAACATCCCTATGGGACTCAACACCAACTCTGACATAGCGGCAGACCTGCAAGTGGGCGCCACGGATTCAGGCATGGTCCGTATCTATATTCATGGTTCTGAGGTGGATCTGCCCCTCGACTTTGAGCCAGATGATGCCGAATCAATCGCAGAGGAACTGCGCGCGGCAGCAGCCGCGGCCCGGGAGATGAAACGATGACGTGGGTACTTCGAATCGTAGGCGGACTGGTCGTCTTAGTGTTGGTGGCGGCACTCGTGCTGCCGACGGTGATCAAGACAGAGGATCTGGTTGAGCAGGCTGAGAGGTCAGCCTCTGGCACTCTCGGCCGAGAGGTCTCTATCGGCGAAGTGACAGGGCTGTCCGTGTTGCCGCCGCGGATCACGATCAGCGACTTCGAAGTCGCCAACGCCGAGGGCTTCTCCGCGCCCTACCTGGTCCGGGTGGACGAAGCGCGCTTTGCCGTCGCTTTCATGCCGCTCCTCCGGGGCCAAGTTCAAATCGACACGTTCGTTCTCGAAAGCCCCTCGATCAATCTCGAGGAAAAGGCTGACGGCAGCACGAATTACGAGTTCGGCGCGGCAGAAGCGACTGAGCCTGCTGCAGTGACGGAAGACGCCGTGGAAAGTGATGAGGCTCCCGCCCCCGCCGATGCACCTGATGTCTCGGTGCTCTCAGGGACCATCCTGATCACCAATGGCGCGCTCAGCTATGTGACGCCTGACGCATCCTATAATGCGGTGGACACCGACATCACGGTCCGGCTGCCTGGTGAAAAGGGCGCCCTCGCCATCGATGGTGCCATGACGCTTGAAGGCGTGCCCTTCTCACTCAACGTGCAGATTGATGAGCCGAGCGCCCTCGCAGAGGGAGGGACATCGACAGCGAAAATCGGTGTGCAGATTGCTGACAACAGCATCGACACCAATCTTTCGCTCACAGGAGAGCCCGTCAATCTTCAGGGCACGATCAAAGGAAACCTGCCCGATATCGCTGGCCTCTCCCCTCTCCTCGGAGCAGAAGGCGCAGAGGCCCTCGCTCCGCTCGGTGCGGTCTCCTTCAATGCAGCGATCCTCGGAACGACTGAACAGTTGCAGGTCACCGATGCGAAGATCACCTCGGCTATTCTTCAGGGAACGGCTGATTTTGCTCTTGGCCTTACTGGGGAGATACCCAACGCCACAGGGTCAGCAGACTTAGCCCTGGTCGATCTCCGCCCATTCATGCCCGAGGAAGAAACAGCGGGCGAAGGTGTTCCGGCGGAGGATGAGCCCTTTCCCGAATGGTCCGAAGAACCTATCGATTTGTCAGCACTCACGATGATCGACGCGGATTTTGACGTGAACGCTAGCCGCGTGATCCTGCCGACTTACGAACTCACCAATGTCCAAGCCAAAGTGCTGATCGACAACGGATTGCTGACGGCCACGCTGACCAACGCCAATGCTTTCTCCGGAACGTTCTCTGGCACAGTGTCCGTCAACGCAGCGCGCTCGACACCGACATTGGGTGTTGATCTGATCATGGACGGTATTGCATTTGCTGAGGCCGGTCCGGCCCTTCTGGGGACGGACAGGTTGATCGGCTCAGGCAATATGGAGATCGATATTGAAACCAGCGGGGCCTCCATGGCGGCGTGGGTTGACGATCTTGATGGCGATGTCGACTTCAATCTGAGCGACGGCACCCTTATGGGCATCGACCTTCCCCAGATCACAGCAGCAGGCATCCAGCTGGTGAACGATTTGAAAGCGCAGCGCGCCGTTCCTGCCTCTCTCCGCGACACGGCGGGATCGATCACCAATGGCGCGGTAGGCGACACGGCTCAGACCGTGTTCAACCTCGCTGATCTCAATATCGATATGACCAATGGGATCGCTGATATCAGCCTCGGTCAGCTGACCACGGACACCGCCAAAGTGTCGTTGGGAGGCGCGGTCAATCTGCCTTCGCAGGGTCTTGGCCTGTCGATCACAATGGCTGGAAAGGCGCCGGGTACGGAAAGCTATGAAGAGCTCATTTTGCCGATTGCCGTATCCGGAACATTTAACGATCCGAAGATCTCGGTCGATAGCGACCCACTCAATGCGCTTCTGCAAGAAAGCTTGAAAGCCGGTATCGCCGACCAGATTGGTATTGAGCGCGAGGAAGGCGAGTCGATCAGGGACACGCTCCAGAACCAGCTACAAGACCGCTTACCTGGCGTTATTCGCCGCCGGCGTCCGCCTAATCAATAAGACGACAGACAAAAGGCCTCCAGCGAGCCCACACGCTGGAGGCCTTTTTCTTTTAGGCCGCTGTCGGCAGTGTGTAATCGGCGAAGTGCTCGCGGAGCTTTGTCTTCAGGACCTTGCCTGTCGCCCCGAGCGGAATCTCTTCGACCACTTGAACATCGTCAACCCAGCTGATCTTCGATAGCTTGCTGTTGACGAACTCCTGGATAGCCTTGGTGTCACCAGCAGCACCCTCTTTAAGCTGAACAACCAAGAGCGGACGTTCATCCCATTTGGGGTGCGGCATGCCAAGCGCGGCGGCTTGCGCCACATCGGGATGGTTCAGCGCGAGGTTTTCGATGTCGATCGAGCTGATCCACTCTCCGCCCGACTTGATCACATCCTTCGCACGGTCAGTGATCTGCATCGTGCCGTCCGGATGGATGACAGCCACATCGCCTGTATCGAACCAATTGTCATCCTCAACAGCTGGTTTGTCAGCTTTGAAATAGCTCTTGATGATCCAGGGCCCGCGGACCTGAAGGATGCCGTCCGACTCCCCATCATGGGGCAACGCTTTGCCGTCAGGACCAACCACGCGCATATCAACGAATGGCATGGCCTGGCCTTGGCGCAGCTGAAGCTCGACGCGCTCATCCTCTGGCAAGTCATAGAAACCAGGGGTTTCCATATTGACCGTTCCGAGCGGCGACATTTCCGTCATGCCCCAGCCCTGCCGCGTCCGAACACCGTACTTGTCATACCCTTTGATGATCTTGGCGCTGAGTGCAGCACCACCAACCAGGCTATAACGGAGCTTACCCAGATCGAGATTGTTGGCCTCGATATAAGCAAGAAGATTAAGCCAAACCGTCGGCACACCGAGAGCATAGGTGACCTCTTCATCGATAATGAGCTGGTGGAGGCTTTCACCATCAAGGCCTGGACCAGGCATCACAAGCTTCATGCCGATCAGAAGTGACGTATAAGGAACGCCCCAAGCATTGACGTGGAACATGGGCACCACTGGAAGGACAGTGTCCGCCTGCGAACAGCCCAGACCTGTCGGCAAGCATGAGACGATCGCTTCAAGAACCAAGGCACGATGGGAATAAAGAACGCCCTTTGGTTTCCCGGTCGTTCCTGATGTGTAGCACATCGAACACGCCGTGTTCTCATCAAAGGTCGGCCACTCGAACTCTTCGGGATGGTCAGCAATGAGCGCTTCGTAGCTCTCAGCACCAAGACCATTATCTGTGACAGAGCCTTCTGGGCAGAGCTCGACATACTTTTCAACGCAATCCACGCTGGGAGCAATTGCAGCCACGAGCGGCGCAAAGGTCGCGTCGTAGAAGATCACTTTGTTTTCTGCGTGACCAATCACATAGCCCGCATTGTCGGGGCCTAGACGCGGATTGATCGTGTGGCAGATCGCACCAATACCCGCGATCGCATAATAAAGCTCAAGCTGCCGGTGGGTGTTCCAACCGATGACGCCGATCCGATCACCCTTCTGAATGCCCATCTTGGTGAGTGCGTGGGCGAGCTTGGCGATCCGCTTGGATGCGTCCTGGAAGGTGTAGCGGTGGATGCCCCCTTCAACGAGCCGTGTGACAACCTCTTGGTTCGGAAAGTTCCGCACGGCTTGACGAAGAATATCCGTCAGCAACAGCGGGCTGTTTTGCATTTGTCCAAGCACTCAAGTTCCTCCATTCGTCCAGCAAGACATCGTTTTTGCTGACCGTGAAGCTTGAGAACTTAGGATGCAAGCACGCGGGGCAAGGGGCAGTGTGCGCCCCGCGTGCATGCGCCTACCCGCGATGGCGGATCGACTCTTCGAAATGGGCAATTTCGTCCTCTGAAAGGCGCTGGCTCTTGAGGTAGGAACTGATTTCTCCGCTGCGGAACCGGGCCAAACCGCCAGAAGCACAGACTGCGCGCACTTTGTCGCTGGAGCCCTCAATCGACTGGCTGAGGATTGTTGGGCGGTCGCTATAGCGTGTGTGACGGCTGCAACGCTTGGCCAGATCTCCGACCGCTTCGCCAGTGACTTCCATGCGCTTGCCAAAATCTTCCATGCGCGCGCTCCAGTCGGACATCTCCTTTTCGAAGGCTTTCATCGCGTCCTCAAAGGCCGACATGTCAGGCTCGTCAGGCACAAAGATCCAACGGCCCCCTTCAACCTTGCGTTCCTCGATTTCGATTTCCGGGATCACAGGCTCGGGCGGCACAGGCACATCACTCGGGAAGTTCTCAGGAGGTGTGATGGCCGCGAAAGGGTCAGAAAGGAGGACCATCTCCATCTCGTCTTGCCAGAAGACAGTCTCGTGCTTGCCGTCGTCGGCCTTGTGGAACTCAACCCGGCTTTCGAATTCGACTTCGCGTTCCTCTTTCTTGTCATAAGAGGTGTAAAGATGATCATCACGCGAGTCAGATCCATAACGGTCCCAATAACTCGCTTTCCCGCTTTCACCTTTGGAGCGCTCTTGGGGTGCAGGCTCCCAAGTGTTGTCTGCCCCATCGAGGGCTTCTTCCAGGTCTTCGGCTTCGCGAAGCTCGACTGCAACCTCTGTGTAGGAAGCGGTTGCCGCAGCGATACCCGCCGAACCCAAGATAGCCGTCACAGCAACAAAAATCCGAACAATCGGTGAACTGATGGGTGAGGTCATCAAGATGATCCGATCTTTAAGGCTGTGGTCGAGGGTCAGCGCTGGGACGGCGCGGCCATGCCGAGCGGCTTTGACAAGCAAAGCCGCATAGCTGTGTTTGCAGAAGCCAAGGCTGCGCACGGTCTCATCACAGGCCGCTTCTTGATCATCGCGAACGGCCCTTTTGACCTTACCCGCAAGGGGGTTGAACCACTGGATGGCCGTCGCAGCTTCCGTGGCGAGCATGATCATAAGGTCACCGCGCTTGAGGTGCACGAACTCATGGGTCAGGGCCATTTCTTGCTCTTCAGGGCTGAAGTCGTCGATAAACTCCGGGGGCAGAGCAACGATCGGACGCTTCACACCCAAAAGTTGGGGTGTATCAGCAGCGGCACTGACCACGACGTCGAAGGACTGATCGATACCCACGCGTGAGGACGCCCGATCAATCACCGGCTGAAGAGAGCGCGGTGTGGGCTGCGCCTCCGCAAGAATGGTCTCACGCCACATACGCACACGCAGCCAGCAAAGAACACCGCAAAGCATCGCGCCCATGGCCCAGAGGATGACCACCAAAGCTGCCATCTGCTCAGCCGTCGGCATCGAGATCATGGACATGATATCCATGGCCGCAAGATCAAGAGACGACGCTGATGCGGGTTCAGGCTCGACATATCCGGCGACATCCGTCCAATCATACTTGGCCGCCTCCACCGTCTGCGGAACAACCGAAGTGGCCACAGGTTCTGAAACCTCAACAACCAAGGGCTTGGGGTCAGGCATCGCTGCGGGAGCCGCCTCTATCTTTGGTTCGACCCACAAGGGAGCTGGTGCCGGTGCAGGGGTTGGTGACGCTGGCTCGACCGGCACGATACGCGGCAAGGTGGGCATCAACAAACGACCCAAAGGGATCATCCAGAGAAGCATCGCTGCCCTCGCGCCCAGGCGCTCGGTCACAGGCTTACGCAGCATCAAGACAAGGATGGTCAGAACACTGACCCAAAACGTGGTCAAGAGACCATGCCAGAGAAGATCAGTTACGGTCATCTTTCAGCCTCCGGACAAGATCCTCAAGCTCATGAATGTCATCATCTGTCAGGTCGCGCGCGTCAGCGAGATGGGCAACGAGCGGTGCAGCGCGGCCTCCAAAGAGTTTATCAGCCAGACGCCCTACAGCACTCGTCTGGTGCTCTGAGCGCGCGATCAAAGGGGTGTAGAGATAGCGGCGGCCTTCGGGATCGGCGCGCAACGCGCCCTTTTCAACCAAGCGTGCAAGCAGCGTCTTGACGGTTTTGTCGGACCACGACTTGCCCTCGATCCGCGAGGCAACTTCGGCAGCCCCAAGTCCTGGCTCAGCCCAAATCACGTCCATCACGGACAGTTCTGCATCAGTAATGCGCATGAGCACTCACCTTGTCGACTACGTATGTAGGCGATATCATCAGCCACCGTTCTCGTCAAGACGACAGGGCTATCGCCATCGCGCCAATCCCTACAGACCAAGTCCGGTAAAATCTCGCCCATTCATAGGGTTAATGCGCGCCCCTGCGATCAGTCGCTCGCGGTCATAGCCCCTGATGTTCAGACCCATCTCATTGTTAATGGCGGGCTCGAAAAAGACTGTGCACCTCCCCTCACAAGCGCGATCACGGCTGAATAAGGAGCAGGCCGCAGGCCGCTTCCCATCAACGCCCCAAACGACTAGGGCCCGGCATTCCATGCTGCATATCAATGACCTCACCTACAGGATCGAAGGACGACCGCTGTTTGAGCAAGCAACGGCGATGATTTCGGATGGCTGGACCGTCGGGTTCACCGGTCGAAACGGCACGGGAAAGTCGACGCTTTTCCGGCTCATCCGGGACGAGATCAGTCCAGACGACGGCTCCGTCTCTATTCGGCCAGGCGCGCGGATCGGCGGGGTCGCTCAGGAAGCACCTGCGACGCAGGCGAGCCTTCTCGACACCGTGCTCGTCGCTGATGAGGAACGCACATCGCTGATGGTACGGATGGAGACCGAAGCCGATCCGATGGCGATCGCAGAGATCCAAACGCGCCTCGCTGATATCGAAGCCCACTCTGCAGAGGCGCGTGCAGCTTCGGTCCTGTCAGGCCTCGGGTTCACCACCGAAGAACAAGCCCGGGCCTGTGCAGAGTTTTCCGGTGGGTGGCGGATGCGTGTCGCTCTGGCGGGGGTGCTCTTTGCGAAACCTGATCTTCTGCTGCTCGACGAACCGACCAACTATCTCGACCTTGAAGGCGCCGCTTGGCTTGAGACTTATCTCGCCAAATATCCGTACTCAGCCATTGTGATCAGCCACGATCGGGGCCTTCTCAATCGCTCGGTCAGCCATATCTTAGCGCTCGATCACAAAAAGCTCTCGGTGCACGTGGGCAATTACGACACCTATGCGCGCCGCCGGGCTGAGCAGGCTCGACTAGCCAGCGCCCGCGCGGAGAAGATCGAGGCGCAGCGAGCACACATGCAGGCCTTTGTGGATCGCTTCAAAGCGAAAGCCTCCAAGGCCAAGCAGGCGCAGAGCCGAGTGAAAGCAATCGAGAAACTCGCCTCGGTCGACCTTCCCATCGCAGAACGCACGACCCCGTTCCACTTCCCCTCTCCCAAGCCGCCCATGGCGCCGCCGATCGTCCGCCTTGAGAAGGCTTTCATCGGCTATGAAGAAGGCCAACCGGTCCTCCGCGATATCACCCTGCGGATTGATACCGACGACCGCGTCGCCATCCTCGGCGCGAATGGTCAAGGCAAATCAACGCTGGTCAAAGCGATCGCGGGCCGCCTCACACCGCTTGAGGGCAATCTCTACAAGCACAAAAAACTCAAGGTGGCCTATTTCGCCCAGCACCAAGTTGATGAGCTCAAGCCTAAACAATCCGCCTACGACCATGTTCGGGTGCTCATGCCTGAAGGTACCGAGGCTGAAGTCAGGGCTCGGACGGCGCAGATAGGCTTTGGACCACAAAAAGCGGACACCAAAGTGGAGAAGCTCTCAGGCGGCGAGAAGGCTCGCCTCCTCTTTGGGCTGATCACTTTTGACAATCCGCATATGATGATCCTCGACGAGCCGACCAACCACCTCGATATCGATAGCCGCGACGCTTTGATCGAGGCGCTCAATGTCTATGAAGGTGCGGTGCTGCTGATCACCCACGATGCGCACCTCGCAGAAGCCGTCGCTGACGCCCTTTGGGAAGTGCGCGATGGCGGTGTGCACCGCTTGGACGACAGCCTCGACGATTACCGCCAGCGTATCCTGTCGCTTGAGAAGCGCAGCTCTGCCAAAGACAAGCCCCAGGCCGAGACCGGCGCGGATCGGCGCCGGGAAGCCGCTGAAAAACGCAAAGCGCTCCAGCCTCTCAAGAAGAAGGTGCAAGCAGCGGAAAAGGACATGGAGCGGCTATCCGCGGCGATCGCAAAACTCGACGAAGCCCTCGCCGACCCCTCTCTTTATGACCAGGACCCCGCACGTGCAGCAATGCTGAACAAAAATCGCGCTGATCATGTCAAAGCCTTGGAAGTCGTAGAAGAACAATGGCTTGAGGCCAGCGACGCCTATGAAGACGCCCAGGCTGCAGCTGCTGGTTGAACGCTTTTGCTAACCAATTCTCGCGGAAACCTTGCGCGTTTGACGCAATAACTTAAAAGACTGTTAGGTGGTTCAATTTCTGGGGAATGATCATGAACAAACTTGCTCTGCTCGCTGGTGCAGCATCGCTTCTCGCTATCGCAGCTTGCGATGAAATGACTGAAATCAAAGACAAAGTGATGGAAGCTGTCGAAGCTCAAATCGAGGAAGCAGCTGAAGAAGCGCCTGCTGAAGAAGCAGCTGAGATGGAAGAAGCTGCTGCTGAAATCGAAGAAGCCGTCGAAGACGTTGAAGAGGCTGCCGCTGAGGTTGAAGCCGCCGTCGAAGAGATGGCTGGTGAAATGGAAGCTGCCGCCGAGGAGATGGCTGAAGAAACTGAAGCCGCTTCAGAAGAGATGGCTGAAGAAGCGACAGGCGCCATGGAAGACATGGCTGCTGAGGTCGAAGCTGCAGCTGAAGAGGCTGTGGAAGAGGTCGAAGCTGCCGCTGAAGGCACCGAGCAGTAAGCGCTCACACACTCTAATGACGAAGAAGCCCCGCTTTGGCGGGGCTTTTTTGTGGACGACGCTAAGCCACGCTGGTTTCATCGGACGATGACGGGGCCGAATGGGAGGGCAAACCATGTTGCGATTTTTAGCCAGCGCGATCGTGTCAATCGCGGGCATTGTTATGATCTTTATCGGCGTGTTGGCGCCTCTCACGCCGAGCGAAGGCCTTCCCTCGCTTGAGACGGTCTTTATCTACGCGATTTTGCCGATGGCCATGATCGCGGTCAGCATCAGCTACACGACCTCAACGATCTTCCGCCTCTTCCTGACGGTTGTTCTGATCGGCGCGATCTTTGTGCTCGGTTATGTGTTCCTGGGTCTGACGCGTTAGAACCCATAAGGCGCTGGGCCAAAGCCAAGACCAAACTCCGCGCGCACACGGTCGAGTTCGTATTCAGCTCGACTGAGCGCGCGCTCGCGTTCGGAGATCTCGAAGAACAGCCGTGCCTGATCGAGCTCATACTCGAGAACCGTCCGCTGTCTTCTCCGTAAACGGCGCTCCAAGTCTTCAATCTTTTCAGGATCCTCTTCCTCGCGAAGCCGGCGGCGAATATCGAACACATCCTCCTGGGCGCTGTTGCGCCAACGAATGGCTTGCTCAAGGTCGTTCCGTGCACGGGATACATCTTTTCTCGCGCGGGTGTAGTTGAGCGCAGTCTGATGGATGAGGGTGATACTGGGGTCACCGCTCGCGCATTGGGTCGTGCTTCCGCGACCGGCGAGCCCCGCCACATAAGCACCATCAGGGGTGCAGAACCGGACGAGGCCTTGTTGCCTGCCGCGCTCAAAAGCATCGTAATCAGGAACAATCGAGAACTTGCTGCATTGCGAGGCCAGCCGCGAATAGCTGGTGGGGCCGCCGCCATACTCGCCAGCGTTCCGTCCTTCAGCCTCCCAATTGAGGATCTGACATTCCTCTTCGGTGAGACTCGCACAGCCTCCGAGAACCGCCAAAAGCACGGTCAGACCAAGAACAAAACGCATCATCATCGGGCCCAATCTCCTCGATAGATGATAAGCATAGCCCGAGTGGGGCCGGAGGTTAACCGACCAACTGATGGTCCTTGATCCGAAGCACCCGCGGAAGGCGTGCAGCCAAGCCCTCATCATGGGTTGCCACGATCATCGCCATGCCGTTTTCGCGTTGGGTCTCGACCAAAAGATCGAAGACTCGCGCCGAGGTCTCTTGGTCGAGATTGCCTGTCGGCTCGTCGGCGAGAATAAGACGCGGTTCATTCGCCAAGGCTCGCGCAATGGCCACCCGCTGTTTCTCCCCGCCTGAGAGCTGCGCTGGCTGATGGGTCAGACGCTCCCCTAAGCCGAGCCGATCCAACAGGTCTTGTGCCCGGGTTTTCGCCAAACTCTCGCCCTCACCCTTGATCAGCATCGGGATCATGACATTGGTCAGCGCATTGAACTCAGGCAAGAGGTGATGGAACTGGTAAACGAAACCCACTGTCTGCCGACGGATGGCCGTCCGCTGACGATCGGATAAGCCCGCCGCGCTTGTCCCCGCAATGGTCACATCGCCAGCGCTTGGTTTTTCAAGCAGCCCTGCAATGTGCAAAAGCGACGACTTGCCCGACCCTGACGGACCGAGAAGCGCAGCGGAGCTTCCCTCTTCGATTGTCAGGTCGAGGTTCTCGAAGATCGTCAGTGCACCATAGGAGCGTTTGATGCCGCTCAGCTTCAACGCCTCACTCATAGCGGAGCGCCTCCACCGGATCGAGACGGGACGCCCGCCAGGCCGGGTATGCCGCTGATAAAAGCGCCATCACCAGTGCGAAGATCAAGACATTGCGCACTTCAGAAAACTCAAAGATGGAAGGGATCTCGTCGAGATAGTAGATCGCTGGATTGAAGAGCCGGAAGCCTAAGGTGGCTGACAAGAACCGCTCCACCGCTCCTAAATTCGCGGCCAAGGCACTACCCAACGCCACACCAAAGAGCGCGCCGGTCACACCGATCAGCCCACCGACCATCAAGAAAATCCGCAAGATCGATCCTTCCGTCGCGCCGACCGTGCGCAAAACGGCGATATCGCTGGTCTTGTCCTTCACCAGCATCACGAGGCCAGAGATGATGTTGAGGGTCGCGATCCCAACAATCATCATCAGGATCAATCGCTGGAGGCCTCGCTCGACCTCAAGCGCGTTGTTGAGAGAACGAAAGCGATCCCGCCAATCCAACACGTAAGCCTGCCGGCCCACAGCGGCTTCAATCGCAGGCAAGTAGGGATCGATCACCAAGGGATCATCGACGCGGATCTCAATCTCTGTGATTTGGCCCTGTTTGCGGCTGAAGAGCTGCGCCTGCTCAAGCGGCATATAAACGAGGATGCCGTCATATTCGGAGTTGCCCACCGCAAAGACTGCATCGACCCGGTAGGTCTTTTCCGTCGTGGGTGTGGTCCCAAAGGGCGTTTCAG
>CAWUIJ010000011.1:0-35773 GCA_963922235.1 uncultured Parvularcula sp.
GGTGTCACCAGCCGCTTCCGGCAAGAGACCGCGCCGGGCAATCATGCGGCGGCACTGGGAAAGCGCCATGGGGTGGCTACGGACGGTCTTCAGGCCCGCAGGGTCAACGCCGGGCGCTGTCATCAGCTGCATCTTCACCGGCAAAAAATGCTCAGCCACCACCGCGACGCCCCGATCGGGCAGCAGGCGGTAGACATCATCCACCCGGCCCGCGAGCGAGTTTTCCACAGGCACCATAGCCGCCTGGCAGGCCCCAGACGTCACCGCATGAAAAACGGCCTCAAAGGTCGGCAGAGGCTGGGTCTCAAACTGAGGCGCAAAGGTCGAGCAGCACAGATCGGAGAAAGCTCCAGGCTCTCCTTGGAACGCCATCTTCATAGTCATGCTGTATCCTCCACGCTGCCGTGCCAATGCGCGCGTTGCAGCGGAGAAAAACCCCCGCTATGGCCTCGGCGATCCAGGCGCCAGAGCACAAAACGGCGCGTCACAAAAGACTTCTAGGACCGGCCATGAAAGACCCACTCTTCGGAAACAAAGTTGCAGGCGCCATTCTCGCAACGTTGCTCTTGTTCGTCGGCCTGCCCGTGATCTTCAAAACCGTCCAGACACTGGCGGGAGGTCACCACGGCGATCACCACGCGAGCGAAGAGAACCCCTTCGACCTCGCCTACATCCCTTATTCTCAGCTGCAGGTCTCTGGCGCGCCGCAGGAAGAGGAAGTGAAAGTCTCCCTCGGCTGCCTCATGGCTGACGCGAGCGCTGAACGCGGTGCCCGCGGCGCGCTTGTTTGCACCTCGTGCCACAGCCTGGAGCAAGGCGGTGGCAACGGAACAGGCCCGGCTCTTTGGGGTATCATGGGTCGCCAGGTCGCTAGCGTTGGCGGCTTTGGCTACACCGGCGCCCTGCAAGAGCTAGGTGGTGACTGGGATTTTGAAAAAATGGATGCGTATCTGGCGAACAGCCAAGCCTATGTTCCAGGCACGCAAATGGTTCAGCGGATTTCCAAGGACAACAAGCGCGCCGATATCCTCGCTTATCTCGCAACCCTCACGGACGGTGAGCAACTGGCCTTCCCAGAATGCATTCCGCCTGCCGAAGAGGTTGCCGAAGAAGAAGTCGCGTCCCTCGAATAAGATCTCGGTCGCGCCCCTGCTTTCGTCCTTAGCTTTGGCCCGATAACGCGCTAGCTCCCTCTTCAAACAGAGGGACAAAAAATGATGCTCACATCACTTGAGGGAAAAACCGCCTTTATCACCGGCGGAGCGAAAGGCATTGGCTTTGCCATTGCTAAGAATTTGGTTGGGCGCGGCGCCAATGTCATGCTCGCTGATATCAACGAAGACACCTTGGCCGCTGCCTCAGAAGCATTGGGCGAGAACGCAGATACCGTTCTGTGCGACGTGGCCGATGCCGCAGCGGTCAAAGCAGCCGCAGACAAAACCATCGAACGCTTCGGCAAGGTCCATATCATCGTCAACAATGCGGGCGTGGGCGCTGGCGGCGCTCCGGGAGAGATCCCGCTCGATGACTGGCGCTGGGTCGTCGATATCAATCTGATGGGTGTCGTCTACGGAGTGGAGACCTTCGTGCCCTTGATCAAATCCCACGGCGAAGGCGGCCACATCATCAACACCGCCTCGATGGCAGGACACGCCGCAGGCGGAGGAACGGGCGGCCCTTACAACGCCACCAAGTTCGCGGTGGTCGGCTACTCCGAAACGCTGCGTGTGGAGCTGGAGCAGGACAACATTGGTTGCAGCATCCTTTGCCCAGCCTGGGTCGCGACCGACATCCACAAAAGCGGTTTCGGCGCCCCATCGGCACGCGGCGCTGATCTCGACGCCGCGATGGACACACCGGAGTTCAAACAGATGGCGGACGTCATCAATGGCGGTCTATCACCGGACCTGGTCGCCGATTGGGCCGTCGAGTGCATGCTCGCCAACCGCCTCTACATCTTCACGCATCCAGAGTTCAAAGAAGCGATCGAGCACCGCTTCCAGCACCTCCTGGCCGACTACGACACCGCCGCGCAGGACCCGCGTTTCAAAGCGTAAGCCCTAGCTCTCAAGGCCTGCACGCGCACGGCCGATGGCGCTGATCACGCGCTGAACCGCCTCATCGTCCGTACGCCACGACGAGACGCTGAGGCGGAAAGCGGGCTGTCCTTTCCAGATGGTCTGGCCGAACCAGACCTCCCCTTCGCGCTGAATGGCATCGATCAGCGCCAGGGTCGCCTCCGGCGTCTCAAGACGGCAGAGCACCTGGTTGAACGCAACTGGGTTCAGGACCTCGACCCCTTCGGCCCGGCATCCCTCGGCGATGCTTAAAGCGTGGCTGTGGAAGCGGCCGATCATCTCCTCAACCCCGCTTCGCCCCAAAGTCCGCAGCGCAGCCCAAAATCCAAGGCCCCGCGCACGGCGTGAGAACTCCAAGGTCAGGTTCTTTTGCGCGTCGGGCTCACTCGGCGCATAGACCGCCTCCGCATTCGTGGTCCTGGCCATGACATCGGCATGCCGACAGATCGCCACCGCCCCGTCATAGGGCGTGTTTAGACTTTTATGGCCATCCGTCGTCCAACTGTCGGCAAGCTCCGCCCCTGCCGCGAGAGGCGCCAAAGACCGCGACGCCCGCGCCCACAGACCAAAGGCACCATCCACATGCACCCAGGCACCGGCGGCTTTTGCGGCCGGAATGATCTCAACAAAGCCATCAAACTCGCCCGTGTTCACCTCCCCCGCCTGAAGGCAAAGGATCGTCATCGGATCAAGGGTAGGCAATTGATCAAGATCAAGACGGCCTCGCGCATCGGTCGGAACGATCGTCACATCATCTGTCCCAAAACCAAGGAGCCTTAGCGCCTTCTTCACCGTCACATGCACCGTGTCCGGCACAACCACGCGGACCTGCGGCGCACCCCGAAGACCCTTGGATTGCAGATCCCAGCCCGCCTCTTGCAGAAGATGCGTCTGCGCCGCGGCCAAACAAGTGAGGCCACACGCCGTCGCACTGGTGCCAAACCCGACGGCCGCTTCTCTCGGGAGATCCAAGATCTCCAACAGCCAGGCAGCCGCTGCGCGCTCAATCGCATCAATAGCCGGAGAGTTGACGGCGCTCGACGCGCATTGATCCCAGGCCAAGGCGAGGCGCTCCGCCGCCCCGGCGACCGGCAGCAAAGAGCCAATCACGAAGCCAAAATAGTTGGGACCGTTCGAGGTCACCGTCGCCGGTGTGCCCAAGCGGTCCAAGAGCGCAAGCGTGGCTGCCCCGTCGCTCGGACCATCAGGCAGCGTGCCGCCAAGGCCGTCGAGCGCGCTGATCGCATCCCTCGAAGGAAAAGCCGGCCGCGCACTCACCGAGGCGATATAGCTCGCCGCCCGCTCATCAGCATCAGCCCATAGGGCGCGTTCGTCTGTCAACGTCTCTCTCCGACACTGGTGCGTCGTCACCCCCTAACAGCAAAACTCAGATCGGGGCATGCCTCGACGCTGCGAGCCTCCCCAACTGGCCAATGGAGCAACTTGGCAAGACATCGGCCGCCGATCTCGGCCGGCATCGCGAAGGACCATGCAGAGACTGCTCCACCAAAAAACGCGCCGCCCAAGGGGGCGGCGCGCTCATTTGGTCGTTTTTTAGAACAATTTACTGGGCGAGATCGCCACAATCGCCCATAAATTCAGGGTCGTAGCAGCTTTCATCCAGACCTGTGGTGATTTGTGTGTCGAATTTACCTGACTCTTCCGAACCATCCGCAAACTTCAGTTTGGCCTGGAAGGAATAAAGCATATCGGCCAAGCCCTCTTTCTCCAGTCGGAGTTGGTCAAAGCGGAAGCCTTCGTCCTCAGTCGTTGCATCACCAGCGTAGAAATAACCATCGGAGACGGTGCTATCGGCCCCCGTTGGGTATTGGACGCCTCGGTTCCAAATCTTGATTTTGACTTCTTCAAGCTCGCTGCCATTGTCGATGATATTGTCTTCCGGATTATTCTCGGTGAAATACTCCGCACAGAAGCGAGTGTATTCAGGGTCATAGGAGACGTTCATCAGGGTTTCGCTCGGAACCTTCGCTCCTGGTGACGAATACCATCCTTGACCTGAACTGGTCCCGTCGATCGTCATGTTCTCTTCAAGACGGACAATACCGTTGTTCAGGTAAACCTTGTTTTTCTTCCCAAGGCGGGTGGCGGAGTAACCGCTGCCCGAGTTCGTCAGATAGAGGTGTGGACGCTGACAGAATGTTCTGCGGTCATCTTCCGTATCCGCGATTGGGAGGATAATCACATCTCTCTTCTGTCCAGCGAGACGCTTGCCGTCTTCATCCTTGAATTCAATCGCGAAGCTGTGACGGCCAGCTTTCAAGATCTGAAGGCCCCGACCTGCGGCATCGCCATAGGAGAACGCTGGGTAGTCTTGTACGGCTTCGTCATAAGCGACGGTGACGCTTTGGTTTGTGCCGTATTCATTCCAGACTTTAAAAGAGACTTTGGCTGCCTCTACAGTCTCCCCTTCGCTATCAACGAAGGTTGGAACGCAATCAAAGTTCACGCGGAAATCGGCTACGAATGGGTCACGTGAGTCGTCGAAGCTAAATGCGGTGCCAAGGTAGATATAATTTCCTACCTTCGTGTTGCGCAATGTAACCTCTGTGTCGGCGTTACTGTTGTATTCAAACAGTTTCAGCGCCAGCCCGGAATCATTGTTAACTTCACATGCGCCGTCCGAAGCCAAAGCGCCTGTGGTCATTGTTGCAGCCATGCCGCCACAAACCGCTGTGCTGGTCATGAAAGCTTTCATCATTGCTTTCATTGTTTTGTCTTTAATGAACATCATTTTCCATACTCCTCTCATAGATGTATCACCTGTGGATCTGGTTTGATCCCGTGCAGTGAAGATTGGAGAATCATTCCGGCTACATCCTGAGATTGCCGGACCCACAACTTAGACGGCGAAGTGAATCTTATGATCACTCCACATTTCTCGTTGCTTTTCTTAACTCTACCCACCCCACCTTGGTTGAAGTGTTATTATCGAATATATTTTCGTCAAGCGCTTTCCGCGAATTCATAAAAAATTCAACCTTAAAAAAGATTCGTAAACACCCGTAATATATCTCTAATTTTGGATGATGTCAGGCTTTGAAGCAGAAAGCGGTGGCGAGCAAACGAGACACCAGGGATCGGAACGATGGCCATCATCCATGATGGCGCGATGGGGAGAGCGCTGTTATCTCGACCAATGAACTCACTTCCCAAGACCGCTTCAGGGACAGTCCTGATCAGCCGCTTCATTCCGTAAACGTCGTCAATTCGCCCAGATAGAAATTGGTCAGGTTAAGGACTTATTCGCCCCTTAGCGGTCGAGCGCCGCTCGCATCCAGCCAGAGCAAAGTCCATTGAAATGCCTGAACGCTAGTAAACCCGGCAAGCTCAGCGCTGCGCTCGCCGGCTTCGACTGCGGCGGTGTGCGGCTCTTTCTCAATGTCGGCGACCCGGCCAAGAACTCACTGATCTATTTCCAGGTGCCCCACATCCATGCCGAGTGCGATCACCTCAAAAGCCGCGGCGTCGAATTCATCTCCGCCCCGCACATGATCCATAAGCACACGGACGGCACCGAAGAATGGATGGCCTTCTTCAACGACCCCGACGGACAGCCCCTAGGCCTGATGATGCAAGTGGCTGAGCCAGGCGGAGCTTAGGATCGGGACTGGCCCATTGCATCGTTCACTAAACTGTAGAAACGGACTATGATTGGTCGATCAATCCTTTTCTATGATCAATCGCTTCTGGAAGTATTCTTAAGGTAGAATTTTACAAGCGTGACGAACTCACGCCGGATCTTATTTGCTGCGGCCTTACAATTCATCACAAAGGACGGACTGAAACGAGATTCTTCCACGAGGAGGCACCAGAATGGCAGTCTTTGTTGAAAATCATTGAGCAATGGCCTGGGTTTGACCAAGGTTGGGCAGATAAAGTGATAATACCTGCCTTTGCCGAGAACCGAACGGTCGCCTTCACACGTTGAACCAATGACTGCTCTTGGCGAACAGCTGCCATCCGCATACCGCCGAATCTCAGCAGCACTTAAGCGCCGCTGCCTTTAGTAAAACCCAGCAAGCTCGGCGCTGCGCTCGCCCGCTTCGACGGCGGCGGCGAACCTGTCAATGAAGACGGAGCCATCGGTGGTTTTTTGCACCAGGACGATCCGTTTATCCCCAGGGTCCCTTGCCCGGCGGACGAGGCCGTGGATGGAGAGGGCGTCGAGGGCGCGGCTGATCGCGGGCTTGGGCACCTCGAGATCTTCGCTCAGGCGCCGCACCGTATGCGGGCCGGGCGTCAGGTAGACCGTCAGCAAAAGCGCCCACTGGCGCATGGAGAGGTCGGGCTGGTCATCGCGGACCAACTCCACCATCACGTCGCGCCAAGGGGTCAATGTCTCTGAGAGGCTCACGAATCAGGGGCTCCTTCTCATGTTTCGCTATCGAAACAGCCCCTGCAGAGCAAGACTTGACTTATCCCCCGAACAGAAGGGCTCCTTTCGCGGCGTGTGGGGAACGTCGCGGCTGCACTTGGCAAACAACGCGCAGCCGTTACCCGCGCAGAAGGTCGTTGATCGCTGTCTTCGACCGGGTCTGGGCATCGACCCGCTTGACGATCACCGCGCAAGCGAGCGCCGGGCCATTGGCGCCTGCGCCAGGGAACGTTCCGGGCACGACCACGGAGTAAGCCGGCACCTCGCCATAAAGCACCTCACCCGTCGCCCGATCAACGATCTTGGTCGATGCTCCAAGGAAGACCCCCATCGAGATCACCGAGCCTTCGCGGACCACGACGCCCTCGGCCACTTCCGACCGCGCACCGATGAAGACATTGTCCTCGATGATCACGGGATTGGCCTGAAGCGGCTCCAGCACACCGCCAATGCCTGTCCCGCCAGAGATATGGCAATCGCTGCCGATCTGGGCGCAAGAGCCGATCGTTGCCCAGGTATCAACCATCGTCCGCTCACCGACATAAGCGCCGATATTCACATAAGACGGCATGAGAACCGCACCCGGAGCAATGAAGGAGCCGCGGCGCACGGTTGCCGGAGGCACGGCACGGAACTTCGCCTCGACGAACTCTTTTTCCGTCCAGCCATCAAATTTCGAGGGCACCTTATCGAACCACGATGCAGCGCCCGGCCCGCCGGCGATGGGCGCATTGGGGTTGAGACGGAAAGAGAGGAGCACGGCCTTTTTCAGCCATTGGTGGACCTCCCAATCGCCGCCATCGGCCTTGGACGCCACACGGTAAGAGCCATTGTCGAGGCCTTCGATCGCATGGGCCACAGCTGCCCGCACATCGGCATCCTCTCCGCCATTGTCGAAGGCTGCCTCAATAATCGGGCGGGCGTCACTCTCTTGCATGGTGGTCTCCTTAACCAGCGACCAGGCCGGTGAGAAATCCGGTCAGATCGCCGGTGGTATGATGAATATGCTCAGCCCCTGCAAGGGCGGCACCTGGCCGCTTCTCGAGCGGCTCGTCATGGATCCAGTCGGCCTCGGTGGTAATCAGAACCGTCGTCATGCCGCGGCGATGCGGCTCCTGGAGGTTCACCGCCATATCTTCGAACATTGCAGCCTTCGGCGCATCAATGCCGAAATGGGCTCCCGAGGCATCGTAATTCTCAGCATGCGGTTTAGGTACCCAGCCGCTCATCTCGACGTCAAAGACGTCATCAATGACATCGCCGAGCCCCATCTTGCCAAGGACATTGGCGGCATGACGGCAGCTGCCATTGGTATGGACAAACTTCCGCCCGGGAAGCGCGTCGATCGCGGCGCGGAGCTCCGGGGTGGGCTCAAGCACGGAGAGATCGATCTCATGCACATAATCCATGAAGGCATGGGGATCGACGTCGTGCTGACGCATCAGCCCCGCCAGCGTGGTGCCATGCGCAGCATAAAGATCTTTTTGTACGCGCCGTGCATCGTCGCGATCGACCCCTAAGAGCTCGCTGACATAGCTCGTCATGCGGTAGTCAATTTCTTGGAAGAGATTGCAGCTCGCAGGGTAGAGCGTGTTATCGAGGTCAAAGACCCAGTCGCGCACATGGGCGAAGTCTTGCGCAGGAACGTGAACTGTCACTGGGCCGTGGCGAGGTCGGGGTTGAATTGCTCGGCCGTGAATTCGAACGTCCAAGCGTTCTCGCCGCCGGTATCAATCCGGCGGAAGACGGCTGTGTCAAAGCCCTCTTCCTCGCAGGAGATATCGCTGCGGGCGTCGAATTGGACCGACGAGACGCAGAACGGTGTGTCACCACCGGCAAGCGTCAGCTCCTGGTTCTCGGCCTGCAAGATACCGTAGACATAGTAAGGTTCTTCACCGAGCGAACCGCGGCGCACCCTGGCACAAGCGCTGGTTTCAAGCCGCCACCAGCCCGATGAGCGGTAGCCCTCTTGATCATCAGTAGGCTGGGCAAAAGCCGCCCAAATCGGTAACTGAGTCTCGTTGCAGAAGAAGAAGCCGAGCTGAGCATCGTCATCATTGGCTTCCGAGATGAGTGAGTCGACCACCGCGGCATCAATGATGGCGTCGGAACCCAGGCCTCGGTCACGGCGGTACTGGCGCAGCGCGGTCTTGGTCGCAGCGCCGAAGGCCCCATCAATCGCACCAATATCAAAACCGATATCGCTCAAGAGCCTCTGGACACCTGCAATCTTGGCATCCTGAAGCGGGAAATTCCGCTCATCGGTGAAGTCGGTGATGAAGTCGCCCTCGTCCTCCAGCGTCACCTCGACGGGATAGAAGTCGCGCTGGCGTTGCGGGTCGTTCGTGCACACACTTTGATCGCGCAAGGTAAAGAGGCTATCATTCTGTACACAGAGCGGCGTCTCCCCCGACCAGGTGCGCAGAGGACCGCGGTGGCCAGGGATGGCTTCGGCATAAACGAAGTAGCGACCAGGCTCGATATCATCACTGATCACGCGCTTGCACTCGCCAGGGCGGAGCCGCCACCAGCCGCGGGTCAAAAGCTCTTGCTCGTCAAAGAAGCCCAGCGCTGCGGAGAGCGCGTAGCTCGATTTGTTGCAGAGGCTGTATTCTGCGGAGGCTTTCGGCGCCGCAGCCACACTCATGACCATCGCGACGAGGGCCAGCGAGAGAGTGCGCGACCAGGAGAAGACAGAATGGGTCAAGGCGGGCCCGTTAACGTTGATTTTGGATCACGCTCTTGTCGTCTATTCGCCCGCCAGGATCAAGCGCTGACGCGCCAAAGCAGCCAAAGCTTCATCTCCTGGGTTGGCGCGGGCCCAGCGGCGCTCTAGCTCCCTTCCCATGGTAGCCAAACTCGACCCCGCCGCTCGCTCGCAATTCTTCAAAGATCACCCTGAATGGTCGGACGTGGTCGGCAAAGATGCCGCCATGACCACGATTCAGTTCGGTGATTTCAAAGAGGCCTTCGCCTTCATGACCGTCGTTGCGCTCTTCGCGGAGCAGCACGACCACCATCCGGAATGGTTCAATGTCTACAACCGGGTCGAGGTCACCCTCACCACCCACGACGCCGATGGCCTGTCCGAGCGCGACGTGGCGATGGCGGATTTCATCGACTCCGTGCGGCCTTAAGGCATTGGCTGAAGCCGCCTGATCGTGCATGCTTCCTCAGCATTCGCTGGGGGCGGGCATGCTGGGTAAGCTCACATCAAAATTCGCAGGCGGCCGGACGATGGAAAAGGCCGAGGCGCCGGCCAGCACCGGCAAAGAGCCGTGGTGGGGGCAAGTCACCCTGGCCGTCGGGGCCGTGGATGAAGCCTCCAAGCTGACCCGCTCCCTTTTCACCTATTTTCTGACGGTCAGCGCCTATGTCGCGATCGCGGTCTTCGGCACGACGCAGGAGATGCTCCTCCTCGATGCAGGGATTGAGCTGCCGATCATCGGGACCCAGGTGCCGGTGAACGCGTTCTTCATCCTCGCGCCGATCTTCATCGTGGCGTTTCACGGCAATCTGCTGGTCAAGCTGTGGGCCTTGAAGAAGAAGGCGGAGACCCAGGCGGGCCATATCGCTGACCGGTTTGGCGGCAAGGATGGCGAGGCGGTGCGCGCCTATCGCGAGCTTCTCTTCCCTTACGATTTCACCATGATCGTGGCGGGGCCCAAGGGGCGGCCCGTGATGCGCGGGGCGATGAGCTTGATCGTGGCCCTAACGGTCTTTATCGGGCCCCTCGCGCTCCTTTTCCTCATTATGCAGAAATTTGCGCCCGCCGGGATCAACGCGATGACGCTGTTCCATGGCGCGATCATCGCAGTCGACGCCGCGGCCCTCGCTCTTTTCCGTGCAGGCCTCCGCCGCCCCGAGATGCTCCGTCCCCTTATCGGCACGAGCCTACAAGTCTTAGCAATCGAAGCCGTGGGCGTCCTCGGTCTCTCCTTGGCATTGATCCGCTTGTCGCTGTGGATGGAAGATCCCGTGGTCTACAAGGCCGAGACACGGACACTCGGCCAAGCGCTGGAGGCGCGCGCGGTGAACCCTGAGGACGATGGTGGTCGAAACGAGTTCAGCAGCGCTGGATCATTCACAGCCCGCCTGGCCCTCCCTGCACTGAACAGCGATGGTTTCCTGTGTCTCGTCAATCCCGATGTGGCGCCCGATCTTTGTCCTGCCCTCCGTCGCGGACAATTGGCCAATGACACTGTCAGGCCGATTGCAGATGCAGACCTCTTGGCTGGCCAAGAGCGGCTGAGTGATGCCGTCACTCAACTGTGCCGTGCCGCCGGCAACAGACAGTTGAGCCTTCGAGAGCGTCAGCTACGCGGGGCTTCCCTGGGCGGGATGGTGGCCCCGTGTGTCGACTTTCAAGGCAGCGACCTCACTTACGCTTACCTTGGGAGCGCCAACCTCACGTACGCTAACCTTTGGCGCGCCAACCTCACGTACGCTAACCTTTGGCGCGCCAACCTCACGTACGCTGACCTTGAGAGCGCCAACCTCACGTACGCTGACCTTGAGAGCGCCAACCTCACGGCAGGAACGCTTGAAAAGAGCCTTTTGTTCAGCACTGACTTGCGAGGGGGCGTGATGACGGGGACGTCTTGGGGAGATGATATTCTGCATCCGGGCTTGATGCTCGCCTTTGTCGATCGGGTGTGTTTCGCTCCGCTCCTTTTGGGTGAGAATGAGGACGGGGAGCGGTTGGCCACATGCGATGGCCGCCCTGTCCCCCTTGACGAGCTAGTGGGTTTGGACCTCCCGGTGGACGACTTAGCCGTGGGGGATGAGGTGCTGGAGTCGAGCCCGCTGCCGAGCAATTTCGATACATTTGCCTGCGTTTGGGACGGGGGTGATCAACCCATCGGCACCGATAGGGCGCCGATGTCCCTCAAAAGCTGTGCGCATCCTGATTTTCGCGAGCGTCTGCGATGGCATTATTGTGGACAGATGAATAGGCGGGGCCAGCAAGACCTGTCCGTCCCCTACGACTACCGCACCGAACCCAACCCCCTCATCATCACCGCCGAGACCTGTGTCGATGTGGGACTGGGCACCGACCGGGAGCGGGAGTGGCTCGAAGAGAAATTTCCCGACTTCGATTGGCGCTACGTCCCCCGCTAAACCCCTACGTGACATCTTAACACCCTCCACACCTTTCCTTGCTAGACCCCTCCCGTTGCGGGGTCGGTCTTGGGAGGGACAAGATATGGCGTCCATCGCTTTGATCGATGACGACGAGAACATTCTCACGTCGGTATCGATCGCGCTTGAGGCCGAGGGCCATGGGGTCACCACCTTCACCGATGGGGCATCGGCGTTGGATGGGATCCTCGGGAAGTCACCCGACTTGGTTCTCTCTGACATTAAAATGCCGCGTATGGACGGGGTCGAGCTCCTGCGCCGTTTGCGCCAGGACAGCTCTGTGCCGTTCATTTTCTTGACGTCTAAGGACGATGAGATTGACGAGGCGCTGGGCCTGACCATGGGTGCGGACGATTATGTTCGCAAACCGTTCAGCCAACGCTTGCTCATGGAACGGGTCAAAGCCGTGCTTCGCCGCGCGACCACGGCGCCCAACGAAGCCCGCGACGAGCAGAACCAGATCATGCGCCGGGGCAGCCTCACGCTCGACCCGCCGCAGCACGCCTGCAGCTGGAAGGGCGAGCGGGTCACGCTGACGGTCACGGAATTCTTGATTTTGCAAGCGCTTGCCGCACGCCCGGGCTTTGTGAAGTCCCGCGATGCGCTGATGGACGCGGCTTATGACGATCAAGTCTATGTCGATGACCGCACCATCGATAGCCATATCAAACGCATAAGGAAGAAATTCCGCGTCGTCGATGACACCTTCGACGGTATCGAGACTCTCTATGGCGTCGGCTACAAATATAAGTGCGACTAACCCCGCGCGCTCTCGCAACGCGCGCCCTATGCGGGCGACGCGGCGGGATCTCCCGCGTCAGCAATGGCGCGGGATTGCCTCTTATGTGGTGCGCCCGAGCCGGTTCGGTGCTGCGCTCATCCTGGGCAACACCATTGGGCTGATCATTCTTGTCCTCGGCGCGATGGGCCTTGGTGCCTACCGGGACGCTCTTGTCACCAATCAGCTGGAGCTTCTTGAACGCCAGGCTGTTTTAGGCCGAACACTGATTGAACATGACCGGGTTTGCGGTGGCCGCGGTTGCTTCGACAATCCCGATCGCGCGGCCCAAGTGCTGATCGACGCATCGGCTGGCTTCGATGGACGCATTGCGCTCTATCAAAGCATCAGCCGCCGTCCGGCTCTGATCGCCCAAACAAAGGTCGAGGAAGACCTCGCGCCCCAGGCCCAGGCGATCCCGGATGCTCTTCCAACCCAAGCGCTTCCAGGCGATATGTCGACGGCCCTCGCCAGCAAGCTTGAAGCATGGATCTTTGATGGGCCCCTCCGTGAGCGCGCCACCGACCAAACGCTCGACGACGAACTGTCATCTGTCGTTCTGTCAGACGGCGAAGAGGCCGTGTCGCTCCGGTTGACGGAGAATGGGTCGATCGCCGCATCAATCAGTCTACCCATCGTCAACAAAGACACAGGTCTCATCACCGGCGCTCTGGTGGCTGAGACGAGGGACTTTGAAATTGCAAACCAGAGGGTGCGCCGCGCGCTCCTGCCGATCGTGCTCCTCACGCTCGGCACCGCGTCGATCTCCGCTCTCATCCTTACAGCTGCCGTGTCCCAACCGGTCCGAGAACTCTCGATTGCTGCGGACAGGATCGCTGCCTCTGTTGGTCGCGCGAGCCGTGTGAAGATCCCCGACTTTGATCACCGCCCTGACGAAGTGGGGCGACTGAGCCGGTCCTTCCGTGCCATGACGGCAGCATTGGTGGAGCGGATCGAAAACATCGACAGCTTCGCCGCGGATGTCAGCCATGAGATGAAGAACCCGCTGACATCGTTGCGCAGCGCCGTTGAAACACTGGACAAGTGCAAAACCGACACCCAGCGCGATCGTCTGCTCGAAGTCATCAGCAATGATGTGGAACGGCTCGATCGCCTCATCTCCGACATCTCCAGCGCCTCGCGCTTGGATTCGCAGCTGGCGACTGATGAGCGGCGGGTGATCAGCGCAGCGCAGCTGATCAAGGACATCACAAGCTCGTACAAAGCCGTGACCGACGCCGGGGGGCCGATGGTCAACTTCTGGAACGACACCGACGGCGATCCGAAAATCTACGCCACGCCGAGCGCCTTTGGCCGGGTGATCCGGAATTTGATCGACAACGCGATCAGCTTCAGCCCGAAAAACGGCGCCGTGACGGTGGCTCTTGAGAAAGACAACGGACATCGCCAGGGTCTTCTCCTTCTGACTGTCACAGACGAAGGACCAGGCGTGCCCGAGGAAAACCTCGAGAGTATCTTCAACCGGTTTTACACCTCGCGGCCTGATGGCGCGACGTTCGGCTCCAATTCGGGCCTGGGCCTCGCCATCGCGCGGCAAATTGTGAAAAGCCATGGCGGCTACATTTGGTGCCAGAATGTCCGCGACGAGGACAATCCTGATGCCTCAGGCGCCTGTTTCACCGTCGAAATTCCGATCCATAAGGGCGGCTCTGCCTGATGGCACTCCACGGCACCGCGATTGGCGTGGCTTTGGATCTTGATGGCCCCTTGCGCGGCGTGTTGCTTGTCGGGCCGCCTGGCAGTGGCAAGTCCCGCTTAGCGGCTGAGCTCATCGCCCACTGTCCCCATCAACGGACAGGGCTGATCGCCGATGATCTCATCACCTTTGACACCTGCGGATGGGCCGTGACGCCCGAAGCGGGCCCACTCCTGCACTTACGCGGCGTGGGAATAGCAAAGGTGCGCGGCGCACCGCCGATGGCCATCGATTTTGTGGTCACGCTGGGGCCAAGCGACAACGATGACGCGATTAAAGCCGAGGAAGCCCTTTCGGGTGCACAGACAGTTCCCGTGGAACCTGATGGTGCCAATGCAGCGGCTCTCAGATTAGCGCTCAGGTCTCTTGCATCTGGTCAATCTCTGTGGTGCGGTTTCGAGCCCGGACCGGCCACCATTTGAGGATCACATGATAGGGATTGTTGTCGTCACCCACGGCAATCTGGCTAAAGAGCTTCTCCTCGCAGCCCTTCACGTTGTTGGACCACAGCAAGGTCTCCGCTCCGTGTGCATTGGCGCTGACGATGACATGGAAAAGCGCCGCCGCGATATTGTCCGTGCAGCGAAAGAGGCTGGCGGAGAAAATGGCGCGATCATCCTCACCGATATGTTTGGCGGCACACCCTCCAACCTCGCCATCGCGGTGATGGAAGAAGCCAAGAGCGAAGTGATCGCGGGCGTCAATCTCCCCATGCTGATCAAATTGGCGCCACAAGCCTATCGGGAAAAAACGCCCATGGCTGACGCTGTCAAAGATGCTCACGAGGCTGGCCGGAAGTATATCAACGTGGCGTCCTGGGTCCTGAAGGGCGAAGAGGCCAGCGCATGAGCGAAACCGCAGAAGCCTCGGTGACGATCGTTAATATCAGAGGTCTTCACGCGCGGGCCGCTTCCAAGATTTGTGAAGAAGCTGCAAAATTCAGTGCCAGGATGACTGTGAGCAAAGACGGAACCACCGTCGGTGCACGGTCGCTTATGGCGCTCTTGATGCTCGGCGCTGGCAAGGGCTCGAGCGTCCAGATCAGGGCTGAAGGCGACGATGCAGAAGCCGCCTTGGGCGCTCTTCAAACCCTGATCGAGGCCGGGTTCTATGAAGAGGATCCAGCTTAGCTCAGCTGGAACACTTTGGTCGGAGCCAAGGTCAGGCCTTCAAGCTTACAAAGCGCCACTGCGCCGCTGTCATCCTCGGCCAGCACAGCAGACAGCGCCCCACGCTCTCCGGCGCGCAGGACTTTCGCCCGCGGCGGCGCGAGAACGATCCCCTGACCTGAGCGCAAACGGTTGGCTTCGCCCGAACTGACTTTCTCTTTGGGATAGTCCGCCAACGCATCACTCAGCGGCACCAAGCATTCATCAAAACGGTGGTGATCGCGAGCGTCAGCGCCGATGCGTTCGGTGGCGGAATGACCGGTGACCTCTTCCATGGTCACAGCTTCGTCTTCGCCAAACGGCCCCACACGGGTGCGGCGGAGCTGGCTGACATGGGCGACGGTGCCAAGCGCTTCGGCCACATCGCGCACGAGCGCCCGGACATAGGTGCCCTTGCCCACGACTGCCTCAAAAACGGCGTGATCAGCGTCTGGCTGCTCGACCAGCGTGAAGCTCTCAATCTCCACCGTCCGCGCCTCGAGCTCGGGCGCCTCGCCGTCTCGCGCCAGGTCGTAAGCTCGCTCGCCATTGACCAAGATCGCCGAGAACGCAGGAGGCCGCTGCTGGATCGAACCCTCAAAGTCAGGCAGCACAGCTTCGATAGCGGCTTTCTCTGGACGTATATCGCTGGTCTCCACGACGTCGCCTTCCCGATCATCGGTCGAGGTGCGCTCACCCCACCGAGCGGTGAAACGATAGGTCTTCGCGCCGTCTTGCACGAAGGGCACGGTCTTGGTCGCTTCCCCAAAGGCAATCGGCAAAATGCCCGTCGCCAGCGGATCAAGCGTGCCCGCATGGCCCGCTTTTTGGGCCTCGCCAAACCATTTCATTCGCGAAACAGCCTCGGTCGAACCATAATCGTAGGGTTTGTCGAGGATCAGCCAGCCATGTATCCGCCGGCCTTTTTTGCGCCTCGCCATTACGTCTCCTCAGGCAAAAGAAAAGGCCGGGGGTCTACCCACCGGCCTCATTCCGTCAAGAGGAAGCTTGTGCCCCCGCGCAAGCTTATCCTTGGACGTCGACGTCGTAGCCGTAGCTACGGAGCAAACGCGTCAGGTCGTTCGCGCTTTCTTTCTCGTCCATTGCGGTGAGAACAGCGCGGTTGAACATTGCTGGCATCGTGAACCACGAGCCGCCGTCCTTCCAACGCATCACCAGCGCTGGCGCGGTACCATCGGTCGCAAAGCCAACTTCGAAGTCTTCGCGCTCAAAGCCTGGGAACAGGCGGATCGTCGCTTCGCTTGAGATCGGCGCCACAGCGGTGCCAGTTGTCATGGAGCGCTCAGGCTCTTCAACAGCTTCAGGCTGTGAGCCCTCAACGGTTGCCTTGATCACTTCGAACTCGCCTTGAGCATCCAAGTCATCGTCACGGTTCTTGCGTTTGAAAAACATCTCCACCCTCCGTTAGACAAACGTCGTGATAACGTTCTTGCGCCTGCGAGCCCAGCAATCAACCCTATATTAACAATTCGAAGGGGTCAGCGCTAGGAATTTCCTTTCAACAGTTCAGTAATTCGGTCGGCGCGATCAAAACTCTCATCTTTTTCAAACCGAAGCTGGGGGATGAACTTCATCGACAGTTTCGGCGCCAGAACCCCGCGGATCTTCGGCGCCATCTCCCGCAAGGCTGCAACGGTCTCTTCGACCTCAAGTCCCCCAAGCGTTGTCACATAGACCGTCGCCTGCTTGAGATCGGGAGAGGCTGCGACCTCGGTCACCGTCACGTTCCTGCCTGCGAGCCGGTCATCATGGATCTCCTCGCGCTGAAACATCTGCGCGAGTTCGTGGCGGACCAGCTCCCCTGCGCGCAGCTGGCGCTGAGAAGGACCTTTGGACGTGGAACGGTGTGCATAACCCATCTGGTGGAGCTAGGCGCGCAAGAACGGGACTGCAAGCGGGCCATGAAAAATCCTGCTTGCACGCCATAGAGTTAACGGACGTGGATTCCGCATTCGGTCTTGGCCTGCCCCCGCCAACGTCCCGCACGCACGTCATCTCCTTCTGCGACGGGCTGGGTGCATGGCCAGCATCCAATCGAGGGATATCCCTGCGCCACCAGCGGATGGGGCGGAAGGTCGTGGGTCTCGACATAGGCGTTCACATCGTCCGGGGACCAACTGACGATCGGGTTCACTTTGAAATGCGTGCCGTTCCACTCAAAGGTGGGCAGCAGCGCTCGACCTTCGCTATGAAACGCCTTGCGGCCAGTGATCCAGGCATCAAAACCATCAAGCGCGCCTTTCAGTGGACGCACCTTCCGGAGATCACAGCAAGCATCGGTATCCCGGCGCCAAAGGTCACCCTTCGGGTCCTCCGCAGCCGTCTCATCTTGGTTCGGTTTGATATCCCGCACATCCGTCAAGCCCAGTTGTGCCGATAGCTTTTTCCGATAGCTGATCGTCTGAGCGAAGTGCTTTTGCGTCTCCAAAAAGACCACGGGCGTGTCTGGATTCACGCGGCTGACGAGATGCAAAAGCACCGCGGATTCCGCACCAAAGGAACTGACGAGGGCAATCTCCTTTTGAAACGCATGGTTGATGGCATGCTCGAGGATATCCTCTGCCTTCGCACCAATGAACTGCCGCGCCAATTCTTCCGCCCGTTTCTCCGGATCGGCTTCGCCCTTAGGCATCGGGATCACTTGCGCTGTCATTGTGCCTCGCCCCTTAAGCGATGGGCTGGCTCACCATGCTCAGAAGATTGATAAGCGTACCGGAAAGCCTTCAGCGCGAAACGAAAATCCTCAAGCCGCTCAGCGTTCGGATCTTCAACCGTATCGATCCCGACCCGCCGCGCGAACGCTGCTTGATCAGGGAGCAGATCGCCGCTCGCCCGAATCTCGCCCTCAAAGCCGTAACGTGTCCGGAGAACCCGCGCCTGGGTGAAGGCTCGCCCGTCCTTGAACTTGGGGAAAAGGAGACGAACCACCGACACACCATCAAGCGCAGGCGCGGCGGTCATGATGTCGAGATCATGCGCGAGATCGAGCACGACGCCGTCCGGCGCATCAACCAGCTCGCCATCACTCAACCTAAGCAGCTTGGTCATAAAGCGCCTCCTTAAAGGGCTCTGCGCCGATCCGGCGGTAGGTATCGATGAAGCGTTCGTCAGGGCTCGTCCGAAGCGAAAGATAGGATTCCACCACACGCTCCACGGCGTTCACGACCTCATCAGTAGAAAGACCACGGCCGACGATCTCGCCGATCGCTGCGTCTTCATCCGCGCTGCCGCCAAGGGTGAGCTGGTAGAATTCCTCACCTTTCTTATCGACGCCGAGGATCCCGATATGTCCCACATGGTGATGGCCGCAGGCATTGATGCAGCCTGAGATCTTGATCTTCAGCTCACCAATTTCCGCCTGGCGGCGCGGATCAGCGAAGCGCGCTTGAATGCGGTTCGCCACCGGGATGGATCGCGTGTTGGCGAGGTTGCAGTAATCAAGACCAGGGCAGGCAATGATATCGGAGATAAGACCCGCATTCGCAGACCCTAGCCCCGCCGCCTCCAGCGCTTTCCACACCGCATAAAGATCATCGAACTTCAGATGCGGCAACACCATGTTTTGCTCATGGGTCGTCCTAATATCAGAAAACCCATACTGATCAGCGATCGCAGCAAGAGCGTCCATCTGATCCGCCGTGACATCCCCAGGCGCCTGTTCATTGGGCTTCAGGGATATCGTGGCCGACGCATAGCCCGGCTGTTTGTGGGGGTGCAGATTGAACTTCGCCCACGCCGCGAAGAGAGGGTCACGCGCCTTCGCCTCTTCAAAGGCTGCGCTCTCCGCGGCAAGATCCTCAAAACTTGGCTCTGCGAAATAGGCCGCAATCCGTGCACGCTCGGCCTCAGGCAAATCCGCGCTGCCCGCTGGCCCCATGGCGCGGAAGGTTTCAAACTCCCGCTCCACAGCCGCACGAAAATCTTCAGCACCCATCTCGTTCACGAGAATTTTGATCCGCGCTTTATAGATATTATCCCGCCGTCCGTGCACGTTGTAGACGCGCAAGATGGCCTCAAGATAGGAAAGAAGCTCCGCTTGCGGCAAGAACTCGCGGATCCACTCGCCGATGTAAGGCGTGCGCCCCTGACCACCGCCGACAAGCACGCGGAAGCCCGGCTCCCCCGCATCATTCCGAACCATCTGGAGGCCAATATCGTGAACCGCGATCGCCGCCCGGTCGTGATCCGTCGCGCTCACAGCGATTTTGAACTTCCGCGGCAGGAAGGAGAATTCGGGATGGAACGTCGACCACTGACGGATGATCTCGCAAGTGATCCGAGGATCCTCAACCTCGCCCTGGGCCGCGCCCGCAAACGGGTCCGTTGTCGTGTTGCGGATACAGTTTCCTGATGTCTGGATACCGTGCATCTCAGCATCAGCAAGACGATCAAGAATATCTGGCGTATCAACCAGTTTAGGCCAGTTGAACTGCATATTCTGCCGCGTACTGACATGGCCATAGCCCTTGTCATAGTCACGGGCGATGGACGCCAAGACACGCAGCTGGTCCGATGACAGCGTCCCATAAGGAATCGCCACACGGAGCATATAGGCGTGAAGCTGGAGGTAGAGGCCGTTCATCAGCCGCATGGGCTTGAACTCCTCCTCGGTGATGGCGCCAGAAATGCGCCGGTCGACCTGACGGCGGTATTCCGCCACCCGGTCTTTCACCATAGCCTTATCGATATCGTCATACTGATACATCAGTGCACATTCCTTTGCGCCTGACGGCCGAACTGAGGGTGGATTGTCGGACCGGCATCGCGAATTTCTTCTCGGAGGCGGCCGCGGCCCGAGGGCATATGATCCGCTTCCACATCCATCAGATAGGGACCCACCGCGCAGGCCTCGTCAGCCGTCGCTTTCTGTAAGGCTTCGAGCGCAGCTTCGCCTTCGAGGATCGCGGCGGTGATCAATTCCCCCGTCCACGAACCATCAGCTTTCCAATAGATCACCTCACCTGAGAAGAGATCGTTGGCCGTGATCACTTTGATCCCGGTGTTCTTGCCTTTTTTGACGCCGCCAGCGGCGATTTTCACAGGAGCAGTCATGCGGCCTCCTCTGCAGACAGAAGAACGTCCAGCTCTTCGCCTCGCGCCTTCGCTGCCACGTCACCGATCACGAGAAGGGCCGGTGCTGCGATCTGCGCGGCCGCCTCACCCAAACGCCCAAGATCACCGCGCACAATACGCTCATTGGGAAGCGTTCCATTGGCAACCACGGCGATGGGCGTCGATGCTGCAAGTCCGCCATCGATCAAGGCCTGACCCACGTCACTCGCACGCCTCACGCCCATAAAGACGACGATGGTTCCGCCAAGCTTGGCGAGCGCCTGCCAATCCACATCGGGCGTTCCGCCTCCGCCAGCTTCAGCTGTGACGAAGGTCACAGCTTGGCTCAGCCCGCGATGGGTGAGCGGAACCTCAGCTGAAGCGGCACATCCGAGGGCGGAAGAGATGCCGGGCACCACCGTGGCTGTGATGCCTTCCGCTTTCAGAGCATCAAGCTCTTCGCCGCCGCGGCCGAAGATAAAAGGATCACCGCCTTTGAGCCGCACCACGCGTTTTCCTTCGCGCGCCAATTCGGTCATCAGTGCGCCGATCTGTTGCTGCGGCAGGGCATGGTCTGCGCGCTTTTTGCCGACATAGATCCGCTCAGCATCCCGGCGGCACAGCTCCAACACGCCGTCCGAGACGAGATTGTCGTAGAGGACGACGTCAGCCTCTTGGCAGACCCGAAGCGCCTTGATGGTCAGAAGCTCCGGATCACCGGGCCCCGCGCCGACAATATGGACATGACCAGGCTGCACCGGCGCGCGCAGCGCGTCTTCGAAGTGGCGTTCAGCAGCCGCATGGTCACCCTCAAGGATCGCCTCTCCGGCAGGCCCTTCGAAGAAGCGCTCCCAAAATGCGCGGCGGTTCTTGGGCTCTATCGCATCCGAAACGGTATCACGGCGCTCCTTGGCGAAGCTGATCACCTCACCTAGCCGCTTCGGCAGCATCGCCTCGAGACGCTCGCGAAGCCGTCGACCCACCACGGGTGCGGCACCGCCCGTCGAAATCCCGACAACCAAATCACCACGATCCACAATCGATGGGATCACGACATCGCAGAGATGCGGCATATCCACGGCATTGACCGGAACGCCATGTGCACGACCCAGCTTGGCCACGCGCTCATCTTCTGCTTCATCGCCCGTCGCTGCGACAATCAGTTTGGGATGATCCGCAAAGGCCTCATCGCCGAGAGGAGAAGCCCTGAGGATAACCTGGGCGCCTAGCTCTTGAGCCAGTGGACCATCCTGCGACGCATGATAGGCGACGATCCTCGCGCCGGAAGGGAGCAAGAGTCGCGCTTTGCGCAGTGCCAATTCACCGCCACCGCTCACAAGAACGGTGGCACCATCTAAATCCATAAACGCTGGAAAGTAGCGCATCGTAAGAAAACCTATTCCGGTGGGACCGAGACCACCTATGTGGAGTGACCAAATGGGTTCAGCAAACGAATGTTCGCAAGACTCGCGATTAGGTTTCCTGATAGATAAGGCCGCATATCATGCGTAAATTGCCCCCTCTCAATGCTCTCCGCGCCTTCGAGGCGGCTGGGCGCCACTTATCGTTTAGCAGAGCTGCGGACGAGTTGGCAGTCACGCCCGGTGCGATTAGCCAACAAATGCGCATACTTGAAGACTGGCTCGGTGCTCCGCTGTTTCGGCGCGATCCGAAAGGCTTATCGCTGACCGAGGCTGGCCAAGCCGCCCTGCCGCATATGCGCGAAGGCTTCGATCGTTTGGCGGCAGGTGTTCGCCTGATGAAAGCCAGCGACGGTCCATGCCGCGTCACGGTGTCCGTCGCACCATCGTTCGCTTCTAAATGGCTCGTGCCCCGGCTCGACCGTTTCCAGGAGAAGCATCCTCAGCTCGACGTCTATGTGCACGCCGATATGAACCTGATCGACTTTGCCGATGACGATGTGGATGTCGCTATCCGGTTTGGTCCGGGCGGGTATGATGGCCTGATTTCGGAACGTTTGATGAGCGAGACGATCGTCCCTGTCTGCGCCCCTGGGCTTATCAACGGAGACCCGCCGCTCAAAGAACCTAGCGACCTCAAAAACCAGACGCTGATCCACGACGACAGCAACCGCGACGGCGTGGCGACCTGGGCCATGTGGCTCAGAGCGGCCGGCGTTGATTGCGACGGCAATCGAGGGCCGCGCTTCAATCAATCATCCTTGGTTCTTGAGGCGGCGGTGGCTGGCAAAGGCGTGGCTCTCGCGCGTTACGCGCTGGCCGTGGCTGACCTCGAAGCTGCGCGCCTCGTGATCCCCTTCAACTACGAGACGCCGACAGACTTTGCTTATTGGGTGGTCTACCCCGAGGCCAAAGCCGCTCTGCCCGAGGTGGCAAGCTTTATTGAGTGGTTGAAGGCTGAGGCTCAGGACGCGGATCCGAAGTGATCCCGGCCTTCTCAAGCTCAGGTCCCAACCGGCCAACCATTGCGAGCCCAAACATTCGGTAGTCACTGATCAACGACCACAGAGGGTGCGTGAAGGTCGCTGGCTTGTTCCGCTCGACAAAGGCGTGGCTCATCCATGCAAAGCTGTAGCCCGCAACCGGCATCAACAGCAGCAAGAAGAGATTGCCCGCAAGAAGCGCCCAAGCAGCAATCACCATCGTGAGCGCCGTGCCCGCGTAGTGAAGATACCGCGTCCGCGGCTTGGCATGCTCCTGCAGGTAGAACGGCCAAAAGCTTTGATAGGTCTCGTGGCGCATGGTCTGGCTCCTCTGATAGTCCGGAGCATAACATGGGATTTGACAACCAGACAAATATGGGAACCTGCGAGCACCATCTGATTTGGCCCTGAACGTCTTTCAACGCAGCTTCAGCAACAGCGCACAATGGGCTTAGATTGCGCACAAATCTTGTATCGGACGATACACAACGTTATGTTGTAATCGAAGTGAATATGCAATTCGTCCGTTTAATGAGCTGTTGTGGGAAATTATGATCACTCGAACCCTTTTGTCTTTGTCATCGATGGCGTTGTTGAGCGTCACATCTGCATCTGCTGAATGTGCTGCAGGCTACTGCGAAGGAACGCTTCAACGGATCCTCGTTTCCTACACAGGTGATATCTACGTTCGGTCAAGCGAAGATATGTCTCAACTTCAGTGCACCCTTCAGGGATCAGGGGATATCGTCATCGATAGCAATACAGTCTCAGAGGATGCCCGGGCGCAGATGTTATCGATGCTGCTCACACTACACACGACTGGAGAGTCTGCATTCTTACGAACTAATGATAGTGCAGATGGCTGCACCCTAACTTATGTTCGGCCCTCGGAATAAACATGTCTTAATGATGAGCATCGAGGCCAATTGATCACCGATGCTCATCTTGGCCCCACAGTCAGTCGGCCTTTCCGCCCCTGAGCACTGTGATCGCACCGAAAACAGTCAGGATGCCGCCAATCACGGCGGGAAAGATGGCCGCCGCCCGAAGGATCTGAGCCGTCTCTGGATCATTGTCGATCGCGCCCAATTGTTCGCCAAAGAACACCAGCGCACCCGCAACACCGAGCGTGATGAGCCCGCCAAGAAGCGTTCCTCCAGGCTCTGAGCCATCACTGCTTTTGCCAAGCCGTTCCACAACCGAAGGATCAATCGGTTGACCAGAGCGTGCGATCTCTCGCAGCGTCGCGTTGGTGGACATTGTGCGCAGCACACTCGCAATGCTCGTGACCACAACAATGATGATCACAAACACAAATGGTCCGAACGGAATTCCGTAGTCCTCAAGCATAAATGCCTCCCCTCAACCGTAGGCAATCACATTGCGGGAGGAGAGATCAAGCGCTGCGAACAGATGCGCAGCGCCTTCGTGGCTCGTACCGGTCAGCTTTGAGGGCTGAGTTTCAGAAGACGACCTTCGCCGCCGCGCTCGCCGCCATCTTCCAGCACCCAAATGTTGCCCGCGGGGCCTTCCTCAACCTCGCGGATCCGCGCACCCATTTCAAAGCGCTCGGCTTCGCAAATCGTGTCGCCCTCGCCTTCGCAGTCAAACGCCACGCGGACGATCGCCTGGGACGAGAGCCCGCCGATAAAGGCTGAGCCCGTCCACTCGGGGAAAGCGGTGCCTTGATAGATCATCAGGCTCGATGGGCTGATGGCTGGCACCCAATATTCGTCAGGCGCACGAAATTCAGGGCGCGTGTCGTGGTCAGGGATCTCGCGACCTGAGTAATGATCGCCGTTGGAGACAATCGGGTAGCCGTAGTTCTCGCCGCGATCGATGCGCTGGAATTCGTCACCGTGGGCTGGACCCATCTCGATTTCCCAAAGCGTGCCCTCTGCATCAAATGCGAGGCCGAGCGGGTTGCGCATGCCGAGCGTCCAGACCTCGGCCATCACACCGCCTTGGTCATAGAAGGGGTTATCCTCCGGAATCGACCCATCAGGGTTCACCCGCAGGATCTTTCCGAGGTTCATGCGGTTCGACTGAGCCGGCGTGAACTTCTGGCGGTCGCCAGAGCTGATGAAGAGATGCTGGCCATCAGGTGAGAAGGCCAAGCGATGACCAAAATGGCCGCGGCCTGTGGTCTTGGGCTCTTGGCGCCAGATCACCTCGAGACCTTCGAGGGCATCGCCATTGAGCGTCGCCGAGGCCACAGCCGCACCGCGCCGGCCACGTGTGCCAGCTTCAACGAAAGACACATAGACCTTGCCCGATGTCGCAAAATCAGGCGCGAGGATGATGTCGCCCAAGCCGCCTTGGCCACCGAAATCGACCTCTGGGACGCCAGAAACCTCTGTCTCAACGTCGCCGCTCTGGTTGACGATCAGCAGGCTCCCCGCCTTTTCCGTCACAAGAAGACGCCCGTCGGGCATGAAGGTCATCGCCCAAGGGTGCTCTAAATCGGCGACGATTTCGGTCTCAAAAGGATTATCAGCAGCGGCCGACTGCATCAGAAAGGCAGTCGACAAAAGAAGGCTCGTGATCACGCTTGGTTCTCCCGCGGGCAAGTCAGAGACGACATAACGCCAAATGCCTCAAGGGCGAAGGGGGATCAATTGATCGCCTGTCCGGCCGGTTCGGCATCCTTGAGACCCAAGACATCGAGCGCGAAGGCATAGTCCGCTGCGCGCTCTTTCAGGCGCTCAAACCGCGCCGCCGAGCCGCCATGGCCCGCCGTCATGTTCATCCGGAGAAGGAAGGGCCCGCCCTCAACGTCCTCCCGCAGGCGCGCCACCCATTTGGCGGGCTCCCAATAGGTCACACGATAATCCGTAAGCCCGCCAGTCGCCAGGATGGGCGGATAGGCCTTTCCCTTTTGCAGATTGTCATAGGGCGAATAGGCTTTGATCGTCTCAAAGGCCTTTTTGTCCGTAATCGGATCGCCCCACTCTTCCCATTCTGGAGGCGTGAGAGGCAGGGACGCGTCGAGGATCGTGTTGAGGACATCGACAAAAGGCACAGCGCCAATGATCCCCGCATAAAGCGATGGATCGAGGTTCACCGAGGCGCCGACCAAAAGACCGCCGGCGCTTCCGCCATAACCGACAATCCGCCCGCGCTTGGTGTAGCCCTGATTGATCAGAGCCCGCGCTGCGTCGTTGAAATCGGTGAAGGTGTTCTTCTTATACTCAAGCTTTCCGTCCAGATACCATTGACGCCCCTTGGCCGTGCTACCGCGAATATGGGCCACTGCGAAGATCACACCGCGGTCCACAAGGCTCAGAACACCCGTCGAGAAATCGTCGTCGATATGAATACCGTAGGCCCCATAACCGTAGAGCATCACGGGCTGATCGCCATTGGCGTCGACATCATGGCGGCGGAGGACCATCACCGGAATTGTTTGGCCATCACCAGCGGGGGCATCAAACCGCTCCACCGCATAGACATCAGGATTATGGCCTGAGGGGACCTCTTGAGTTTTTCTCAGTGTCCGGAGCCTCGTCGCCATATCGTAGTCGAAGACCTGGGTCGGTTGGTTCGGACTTTCATAAGCGAACCGGATCATGTCGGTATCGAATTCGCCCCAACCCGCGAGAGAAAGGCTGTAGGCGTCCTGTTCGAATCGGATCTCGTGCTCGCCGGTGCGGTCATAGCGGCCAACGACGATACGAGGACGCGCGTCACGCCGCTCTTCCCGGACGATCCAGTCCTTGAAGGTCACCATGCCCGTGACATAGGTACCGAGCTCATGCGGCAGCCAGTCTTTCCACGTGTCCCGTCCTGGATTGTCCTCCGGAGCCGTCACAATCTTGAAATCGATCGCACCGTCATGGTTCGTGTGGATATAGAAAAGATCGCCGCGGTGATCGACGGAATAAAGCTCGCCCTTCACCCGCGGCGCGATCAGCTTAGGCTCGGCCTGCGGGTCATCCAGCGGCACGATATAGGCTTCGGATGTGTTGCCATTGCCAACGCCAATGATCAGAAATTTCTCCGATGACGTCTCATCGATGCCCAGGAACATGCCGTCATCTTGTTCATCATAAACGAGGCGATCGGTGGACGGATCTGTGCCCAAGACATGGTGCTTCACCCGTTTAGGGCGCTGCGAGTCGTCGCGCTCGACATAGAAAAAACTCTTGCTGTCTGCAGACCAAACGACGTCCCCATCGGTCGACGGGATCACCTCGTCGAGCTCACTGCCGTCAGCGAGCACGCGAATGCGGATATCAAAATACTCTGACCCCAGCGTATCGATGCCGTAGGCCATGAGCTTATGATCCCGCGACACATCAAGCCCGCCGATCGAGAAGAAGTCTTTGCCCTCCCCCTCTTTGTCGCCATCGAGCATCAACTCTTCTGGCGCGCCCTCTTTTGTGCGGCGAGCATAGATCGGGTACTGACCACCATCGCGGTAGCGCACGTAATACTCGTAAGGCCCATCGCGCATGGGCACCGAGCTTTCGTCCTCTTTGATCCTTCCACGCATCTCCTTGAACAAGGTCTCGCGTAGATCGCCGAGGTGATCAGTCTGAGAGGCGTAGTAAGCCCCTTCGGCGGTCAAATGGTCATGCACATCTTTGCGCAAGACCGAAGGATCGCGCAGGACCTCTTGCCAATTGTCATCGCGCATCCACGCATAATCATCCGTCCACGTGACGCCGTGTTGCGTGTTCTTGGTAGGACGCTTATCGGCCTTAGGCGCGTTGGTCATGGAGGCTCCTGGTTGGAAAAGTCAGAAGCCTGGAGATAGGCGAAGGCACGAGGCGGGGAAAGCTCTAGAAACCCCCGCCCGCGGCCACGTCGCTGACGACAGGCTGAACCGGAAGCGGCACCTCGCTCGTCAGGACCTCCTCATCCGCGACATCCTCGGGCTGAAGGAGGAAGTGCTGAAGTTCCATTGTCGGCTCAACCAAGCCCACACCCCCAATGGAGGGAATGACATAGGTCTGCGGCTCATAAGCCAACGCGCCTTCCGCTGCGCCCTCAAGCAATTGTGCAATCAGTCTGTCATCGTAGGTCTGACGAAGAAAAACAGCGTTCCAGTTGCCAGCGTCCGTGGTCTTCAGCTGATAGACTTGCAGCGAGGCGTATCTGCGCACCATGAAATAGCTGGTACTCTGATCATCATCGAACACAACGGCTGCATCGTTAGGGTCGTTGATCGACTGTCCCAAGAGGTTCTCGAGCACGGTCGTCAGCTCGTCATCGAGAACGGCCTCGCCCGGATAGACCGTGAAAAGGCCATTCTCACGCAGATCCTCGAGCGTCAGGGCGAGAGGCTCCTCGATCTCTGCTAAGCCCAGCTCCACCAGCGCATAGGGGTCGTCCAGGCCGTCCGGCGGGTTGGCCTCCAGTTTCTGAGCGATTTGCTCGCCGAGCGGCCCTAGCCTGTCGCGCAGGTACCGAATGTCCGCACCCGTGGTGGCTGCAGGATCCTTCATGATTTGTTCGAGCTGCGAAACGGCTGACCAATCACGGGGCGCATAGACCGGCGTTTGGACCACGATCGCGATCATGATCAGGAGTGCCGAGATCGCGATGTTGCCCTGACGCAGGACCGCCCACTGCTCTGACAACGCAGCAGCCGCGTAGATCGGCGCATAAAGCCCAATCACAAGCACCATGATGCCGGCATGGATCCGGTTTGGTGTCCAGCCCTCGGCCGATACCCGCAAGTAGAGGCCAAAGATCGCGAGGCTCATCAGGAAGAGCAGCACGATCCCAAGAAGTCTCGCCGTGGCGCCGAACAGCGCGCCTTCGGGCCGGCCCTTATCAGCGACGATCGAGTTGATCATGATGATCGCGACGATGGCCGATGCGCTGAGCACCGCCATAGGCGAGAGATCACCCAGCAGCGAGCCAAAGCCGCGCAGCATCACCGCGACCACAAAGACAGTGATGGATGCAGCAAACACCGGCGCCGTGACCCGCAAGAGCGCCATCTTGATGCCGCGGGCCGCCAGGATCGCGCTTTCCCGCTGCCGGATCACGCCAATTCCGACGCCCTGGAGCAGACCGAGATAGCCCCCGATGAACCATCCCTGCTCCATCAACTCACGCAGGAACGGCAAGCCGACAAAGACGAAGAGCGCCGCGACTAGACCTGCGAGCGTCACCCCCACCAGCACAAAGAGCTGCGCAACGCCGACGATGACGGGGATGTTCCAAGCATCGGCATAAAGCGTCGGATAGTGGTTGAGCGCCACGCCCCGCGACCGGGCTCTCAAGAACGGCAAGGCCACGACGACCAACACGGCGTTCGCAAAGAACGAGATCACGCCAGACGCATTATCGTAGGCCTGGTTGTAGGGCGCGATGAAGGTGAGACCGCCGGTCAGCAGTCCAATCATGATCGCAGCCATCGCACTCGAGACGACCTGGCCCCGCAGCACCGTCAGAAAATACGTTCCGGATCCAAAAAGAAGGCCAAAGGTCAAGGCCATGCCGTGGGATGACGACAGGACCTCCTGCTCAACAAGCTTGTAAGCGAGATAACCCAGCAGCCCGAACAGAGCTCCCGGCACGCCAAAAACAGCAACCACAGTGTGGCCACCTTGCGGAATTCTCTCGTCGACTTCGTTGTCCATCGCCCGTCGATGCTCCATTGCCCAAGAGAGAGGGTAGGGAGCTTAGCCCCGGCCCACAATAAGAGGATGCCCGCATGTCGCAGGAGAAGCTCAGTGGCTCTCTTTTGCGGCAAAACTGAGGGCCAATGAGGACGAGAGATGATGGTCGAAAATGAGGTGGTCATCCGTATAGCAACGATCGACGACACGGCTGACCTTGCTCGCCTCGGAAGCGATACGTTCACAGAGGCCTTTGGTCATCTGTATGCGCGCGAAGATCTTGAAGCCTTCCTCGCTGACCAACATAGCCATGACGCGTACAGAGTGGTGCTCAGCAACCCTGAGCTGCGGGTCTGGATTGCACGCTCAGATGATGGCCGTGCTGTTGGTTTCGCCTCAGCGGGCCCTTGCCACCTACCGGTCCCGGATATGCCGCCTCAAGCCGGCGAATTGATCCGCCTTTACGTGCTCAAGAGTCATCAAGGCGCCGGCTTGGGCATTCGCATGCTCGAAAGTGTGCTCGACTATCTCGAGGCCGCTTTCGATCACATCTATCTCAGCGTCTATTCCGAGAACCACGGTGCGCAACGGCTTTATGAGCGCTATGGATTTGAAAAAATACATGATTATCACTTCATGGTCGGCAATCATGCAGACGAAGAGTATGTGATGCAACGCACACGGTCTATTCGGCCATAAGCGTTTGGGACGGGTTTTTCGAGCGCAGAACTGAGGAGGGCCATTCCCTCGAGCGCGAAATCTTGAGACAATGTAGCTTCGCGCGCTGGAGGACGACACGTTGCCTACGACCATTTATGACATCGCTCAGATTGCCGATGACGTTTACAACACCGACAGCAAGGTCGCGTTCAAACGGCTCCACTACAAGAATAATCCGACAACAGACTTCAGCGGTGCGGTCTATGACGTCCCTGGTTTTCGGGTCGTGGCGTTCGCCGGTACCAACTCTCTTCGTGATGCGCTCGTCAGTGATGTTCAGCTAGCGACCGGTTGGCTCCCTGAGCAGGAAAAGGACGCGCGCGAACTCCTTTTCAAAGCCTATGAAGGCGGCCGCCCCGTGATGATGACGGGTCACTCGCTCGGCGGCGCTCTGTGCCAAATTCTCGGCTACGAAGACGTACCGTTCATTTCCTTCAATGCTCCGCCGATGGCCACCAATATGGCAGCCAGCTGGTCAAGCACCGGAGCGCGCGCAGCGGTGACAACGGCGGCAACGGTTGTCGGCGGCGGCATTCTCGGACTCGTTGCCTATATCGCGTCGTCAAAAGCACGCCAGGCGGCGATCGGTAACGTTAAGGTCGAGTCCGGCATCAACATCCGTTTGCCCTACGATCCGGTGAGCAGCTCCTCGTGGGGCGGCGGCCATGTGGGCACCGTGATCGAAATTCCTGCGCCGTCTTGGACCGTGAACCGCCACTCAATGGGCGCGGTTGTGAAGTCCCTCAGTGGCGACGGCGATGCTTCGGCTGTGGGCGCGGTTGCGCTCAACAGCTAGTCAGCCAACTGGCGGTATGGCCATGCAAGCCACTGAATTGCAAAGGCATTCATGGCCTACTCCTTTGGCCATACCAGCTAACATGAGCGGTATGGCCAGCCGCTGCTGACGCCCCAACAGGCCACGCCTCATCCACAATCAAAGCCGTCCGCGTCATCTGGCGGTGGTCTCGTCTCCGGTCATGTGTAGACACACGCCCAAGCCAAAGGAGCGACGCCATGGATCAGCTGCGGATCTATTTTCACTTTCGGAGCCCCTACTCTCGGCTGGGTCTGCACGTGGTGAAGAGGGCCTCACTTAACCTTAAGATCGACACCCTCCTCATCCCCTTCACCAAACCAGCCGGCGGTGCCGCGTTTTTGAACCCGACCGACAGCATGCCGAAGCTCCGCTACATCTTGGAAGATGCGCCGCGCATGGCCGCGCGGATGGGCCTTCCCTCTGCCGCCCCTCGACCGATGGAAGCTGACTACGATCCAGCCCTCAACGCCTTTGCCGTGGCGCGGTCTGAGGGCCTTGGCCTTGATTTCGCGCTGGCTGTTTCGGACGCGCGATGGGGCGAAGGTAAGGACATTTCGGATCCGGAATTGATGAAGACATTAGCGGCAGATGTCGGCGTTCAAGGCGACGCAACACGCTCGAAAGCTCCGAGTGAATTGGAGGCCGACGAAGCGTTGATCGATGCCGATGGCGTCTTCGGTGTGCCCTTCGCGACGCTCCATCTCGAGGGGAAAAGGAAGCAGCGCTTCTGGGGCCAAGACCGGTTCGAACTGCTTATCGAAAGCCTCGCTCAACCCTCGGAGGCTTGATCCTCGGAAAGGTTGTCTCGAAGCCTGGCTTCGAGCTCCTGCATCACAGCACGGGTCTGGTCACCCACGGCGATGCCTCGTTTTTCTCGCTCTCTGATTTGGCCAATCGACGAGAGGGCCCGTTCCAGGGTGGCAGGGTTCTCTCGCCAGACCTCAGCAGGAACACGGTTTAACAAATAGAGGACGTTGAAGCGGCCCTGCGCAGAGAGCCCCTCAAGGTTTTCAAGCTCAGCGATTTGATCGACGAGCGCCTCGACGCCATCAGGACTGGTCACAAACTCCCGCTCAAACGCGGCCGTTGCAGAGCGGCGCGTCGTCCTGCTGCTGTCGTTGATATCGGCCAAGAGCGTCTGAATGCGCGGATCAGGGCCAGTGTCCTCGACCGGTATCGGATCCATCGTGACGCAAACACCTTCGGCTGGGTCACAGACGTCATCCTGCGGCTCGCTTGATGAGGTCCGGAATGATGCTGACGTTTCGCTCGCCACATCGACCGGGGCGGCTTCCTCCGCCACTGCCTCAAGGGTCGCCATCATCTCCGCCCGCTCCGCTTCGCGAATGGCTGCAATCATGTTGTTCAAGATGAAACGGTGATGGGTGCTGAGGGGGCAAAAGATATCGCGAATGCGCTGCGCCTGAAGATCTGTGGCCGCTTCACCGCGGCAATCGACAGTCATGAGCTCCATCGTCTCAGCAGCAGTAGCCGCCACATTGGGATCACCACTAAGAGCAAGATCAGCGACCGCTTGATAGTTGTCTGCGCGTCTCGATTCCCAGCTGAAGTAAAGACCAATGACGGCAATCGCGACAGTCACGAAGCCCTGGATGAAAGCGTTGATACCCATAACACCAGCTCCCCCCGGAGTTCTCCCTCCGGGTTAGACATAGACACCCATGATCTCAATGCTGGTCGTCTGAGAAATATTCAGCTTTCGTCGCTGAGGGGCACGCCATAAAGCTCGAGCCGATGATCCACGAGGCGGAAGCCGTGCTCACGGGCGATCTTCTCTTGCAGCTTCTCGATCTCTTCGTTGACGAACTCGATCACTTCGCCGCTCTTCACGTTGATCAGGTGATCGTGGTGATCGGCGCCCGCTTCTTCATAACGCGAGCGGCCATGGCCATCTTGGAAGTCATGGCGCTGAACGACGTCATAGTCCTCAAGCAAGCGCATGGTGCGGTAGACCGTGGCGATGGAGATCCGGCTATCGATCTCCACAGCGCGGCGGTGGATCTCTTCCACATCAGGGTGATCGTCAGCGACCGAGATCACCCGCGTGATGACCCGGCGCTGCTCTGTCATCCGTAAGCCTTTTTCGGCGCAGATTTTCTCTAAGCGATCCATGGATCAATCCTCCTGCGGACAAAGGTCGAGCGCCATGACTTCGGCGTCGGACCCGTCGTGATAATAGCTCTGGCGCAGCGCCAGGCGAACAAAACCCATGTCTCTGTAGAGCCCTCGGGCGCCCCTATTGCGCGCGCTGACCTCTAGAAACAAGCGTTCTGCCCCCAAGTCGAGGGCTGCTTGGGCTGAAGCGGCCAGAAGGGCCCGGCCATCGCCCTGGCGCGGGCGGGTCGTCCCAATGGTGAGAAGCTCTGCCTCATCGGCTGCGGCTCTGATCATGGCAAAGCCCCGCACCGGCGAACCCATCACCAACACAGCATCGGAAGGTCGCCCTATCGCTTCTAACCAAAAGGATGCCTCCCAAGGACCCGTGGGGAAAAGCGTCCGGTGCAGCTCCTCTAAAAGGGGGGCGTCAGCGGCCTGAGCAGCGCGAACGGTCATAGCGGCGCCTGGGATGGCGGCTTGGCATCAGGGGCCCGCAAGTAAAGCGTCTGGAGAGGCGCTGGCGGTCTTGCTTTGGTGATGGCCAGAAGAGCTTCCGCGGTCGGATAGACGACCCCTGGCGGGGCATGATCGGGGTCGACAGCCTGCACACCTGAACCCAGCGCTAGGCCCGCATCTGCGAGCAGGCCTGCCGCTTCATCGTAAGAAAGCAACGCGGGACCAGCGCTTTCGCCCGCGCCGAACTGCTGGGCATAAACCTGGCCCCGGCGCGCATCGATCAGAACGAGAGACGGCCCCTCATGCCCGTGGGCGAGGGCTTCCAGCGTGGTGATCGGCACCGTCTCGGCGCCCGATCCCATGGCGAGGCCCTTGGCAAAAGCGATCCCTACGCGCTGGCCCATGAAGGAGCCAGGGCCAACCGTGACGCCGATCCTTGTGAGGTCGCCCGCCGTGATGCCCGCCTCTTCAAAGAGGCGCGCGCAGGCTGGAGCCACCCTTTCAGCGTGGCCCACACCAATCTCTTCCGTGAGCGAAACGACCTCGCCCTCGCCTGTCTCAACGGCGAGGGTCAAAGCGCTCAAGCAGGTATCAAGGGCAAAGGTGGCTATAGGAGCGTCGCCGCTTTCTCAAACGCCAGCCGAGGGCTGCGCGGGAACAGATCTTTGTCACTGCCATAGCCGATATTGCAGATCCAGTTCGACTTGATCGTCGTGCCCGCAAAGAACGCTTCGTCGACGCCCGCTTTGTCAAAGCCGGACATCGGTCCGCAATCGAGGCCCATCATCCGCGCGGCCACCATCAAGTAGGCGCCCTGCAGCGTGCCGTTCCGGAAAGCGGTCTCTTCGATCAGCGCATCATTGCCGACAAACCAAGCCTTGGCGTCAGTGTGCGGGAATTGCTCAGGCAGCTCTTCGTAGAATTCCATATCGTGGCCGATGATCGCCACCACTGGCGCTTCCATCGCCTTGGGCTGGTTCGCGTCCATCAGGAAAGGCTTCAGCTTCTCTTTCGCCTCTTGCGAGCGAAGGAACAGGATCCGCGCTGGCTGGCAATTCGCCGAGGTCGGACCCCACTTCATGAGGTCGTAGATCGCCTCGATCTGTTCATCCGTGACCGGCTTATCGAGCCAGCCATTGCGCGTGCGCGCCTCGGTGAAGATTTGCTCATGGGCGGAAGCGGGGAGAGGAGTGTCGTATGCCATGAGGGGCGAGATAGCGGGACCGAGCGATCCGCACAGCCCCCGGTCAGCGCAAAACTGTTTGAAGGCTATTTGTCCAAATCAATATCGTACCAACGTTTCATGAGTGCAACGATCGCCTCAAACGAGGTCGGGCGCTCGCCAAAATCGTTTGCTTTGCGGATATCAACGATTATTGCTCGAAACTTGGACGTCACTGCCCTCTTCATTCGCGGACCCAAGAAGTCCTTGATCACACTTTCATCGAGATGGTCCTCAAGAACACCCGTGGATATCTGTTCATACGCATTCAATATTTGGGCTATTGAGTAATACACCGGGATACGATTATCTATATACCCCTCACCCCGTCGAAATTCTTTCTTTAATTCCTTAATATTACTTTCTTCAACTTTAATACCCTCAGGAAAACGTGTAGATACATTGAGTTTATGTCGCTCCATTGCTGGATCATGGACAATTTGATTGACGAATCGGACGGCGATGTCTTTTGCGACGTTACGCTCTTGCTGATAAGTAGTGAAAAGCCAGCCAATGGACGCCAAAACAGCCGAAACGACGAGGATCAGGGCGTTGAGGTTGCCCTCACTGTCTGCACTGGGGAGCATCAGACTTGTCGCACCGGGTGCTACAAACTCAGTCACGCCAAAGAATACAATTACGATAGCAAACAGAGCCGCCACTCCGACGATCAACCTTACCGTAGAGCGGCGGCGAAGAAATCTCCAAAGACCAATGTTTCGAAACTGAATGGTTGTGAAGAAGGCAACCAGAATAGCAGTTAAGGCAACACCGCAGATCGAAGCGATAATGACCAAAACTCCATCCATAAAAAACCCACCCTTAGTCGGATGGGTTAGCGTTAAGACGGGCGTCAGTCCACTTTTACGTTAGATCATATCGCCAAGCGGATCGCCAAGGACATAAGTCACGAGCATTTCTCCAAAAACGAATCGTTTGATTACGTATGTTTACCGTGCGAATCAATGGTTAAATCGATGTTAAAGCACAGCCTCCACCGACGTCACTTCGGGGACGTAGTGTTTGAGGAGGTTCTCGACGCCGGACTTCAGGGTCATGGTCGAGGATGGGCAACCTGCGCAGGCGCCGCGCATGGAGAGGAAGACGATCCCGTCGCCTGGCTCATAGC
>CAWUIJ010000012.1:0-33325 GCA_963922235.1 uncultured Parvularcula sp.
ATCCAGGAAGGCCGCCACCCGCTGGCGGCATCGCACCTCCGCCAGGACCGCCCATACCGCCGCCAAGGGCCTGGGCCAGCTGTTGCGCCATCCCGCGCTTACCGCCCTTACCCATCTTTTTCATCAGTGTGCTCATGCCCTGATAGGATTTGAGCAAACGGTTCACGTCCTGCACCTGAACGCCAGATCCCGCCGCCACGCGCTTCTTACGCGACGCATTCATCAGCTTAGGGTTCTTCCGTTCCTTTTTCGTCATGGAACGGATGATAGCTTCTTGCCGGGCCAGTTCATTGTTACCAAGGCCTGCCTCGGCCGCATCTTTGAACTTACCCATGCCGGGCATCATGCCCATGATGGCGCCCATGCCGCCCATCTTGCGCATCTGGGCAAACTGTTCGGCAAGATCGTCGAGGTCGAACTGGCCTTTCGCGAGCTTCTTGGCCTGTTTCTCGGCCTTTTCTTGGTCAATCTCGACACTGGCTTTTTCAACCAGGCCGACAATGTCGCCCATGCCAAGAATACGGCCAGCCATGCGCTCCGGATCAAAGACATCCAGCGCGTCGATCTTTTCACCCACACCGGCGAACTTGATCGGCGCGCCGGTGACTTCACGCATCGAAAGCGCAGCACCGCCTCGCCCGTCACCATCAAGCCGGGTCAGGACGACACCGGAAACCGGCACGCGCTCTTTGAATTTCTCCGCTGTCTGAACAGCGTCCTGACCGGTGAGGGCATCAAGGACCAAGAGCGTCTCGGCAGGATCGGTCTTTTGATAAATCTCACCGACTTCGGCCATGAGCTGCTCGTCGATCGACAACCGACCGGCGGTGTCGAGCATGACAATATCAAAGCCCTGAAGCCGGCCCGCTTCCATCGCGCGCTGAGCGATTTGCACTGGGGACTGACCTTGCACGATCGGGAGGGTCTTCACGCCCGCCTGCTCACCCAAGACCGCCAGCTGCTCCATCGCCGCCGGACGGCGCGTGTCGAGCGAGGCCATCAGGACCTTCTTCTTCTCACGCGTCTGGAGCCGGAGAGCGATCTTCGCGGTCGAGGTCGTTTTACCCGAACCCTGGAGGCCCACCATCAAGATCGGCACCGGGGCAGGGCGGTTGAGGTTCAGCTCATGATCCCCCGCGCCGCCGCCAAGGGTCTCAATCAAGACGTCATTGACGATTTTAACGACCTGTTGGCCCGGTGTGATGGATTTCAGGACCTCACGTCCAACGGCCCGCTCTTTGATCTTCGACACGAACTTTCGAGCCACGGGCAGGGCGACGTCAGCCTCGATCAATGCCACACGCACCTCGCGCAGCGCATCCGTCACCTCTTCCTCGGTGAGGGCGCCGCGGCCGCGGAGGCGGTCAAAAACCCCGCCCAGTCGCTCAGAAAGCGTGTCGAACATAGCCATTCCTCATGATCAAACGCCGTTTGCCGCCGCGAGGGCGTTACCCCGGCGGCGGTACATCCCCGGCCTCGTCCCTCATGTATGACTGAGGGGGTCGTGCCGGTAGACGCGCAGAACAACAGCGCTGAACCGAATTTGAAGCGGCGAAGTGCCCGTTCACTCGGGATAAGTCAATGACCGAGCCTCTTTACCGGGCTAAAGCCTGCATTGCAGGTCGAAACGAGACAGGCATGATCCACAAACTCATCCTGATCAGCGGGCCCGTCGGTGTTGGCAAAACCACGACAGCATCAGCGCTGAGCGACGCGTTCAATGCGCAAAGCAGGCCCCACTGCTTGGTTGATCTTGATGGCCTGCGGTACACCTATCCGCGCCCGAAGGATGATCGCTTCGGCATGCGTCTTGGTCTCAAGAATCTGGGAGCCGTTTGGGCCAATGCCAAAGACGCTGGCGCCACAACGCTGATCGTTGCCAGCGTCATCGAAACCCGTGCCGAAGCCGATCAGATGGCTCAGGCCTTAGCCATAGATGCGTGGTTCGTGGTCCAATTGATGGCCGATGTCCCCACGCTCATGACAAGGGTTCGAGGTCGCGAGAGCGGCGAAAGCCTCCTCTGGCATGAAGCCCGCGCCAAAGAGCTTGCCGAACAGATGAGCGGCAACACCTGGCCTGATCTTCAGCTCGACACGTCACGAGAAGCTCCAGAAAAGGTGGCCGCGAAGATCATCACGCATCTTGCATCACACCATCATGATACGGACGAAATTAATGATTGAGAACCATTTTGGGCGCGAGGTCGCCGAGCATTACGATGAGAACCATGGGCACGACGAGCCGCAACAAGCCAAAGCAGCCGTCGAGGTCCTACAAGAACTCGCAAATGGCGAGCCTGCTCTGGAATTTGCGATTGGCACCGGCCGGATCGCACTGCCGCTCGTGAACGCTGGCATCCCCATCACCGGCATTGAACTCTCCGAAGAGATGGTGGCGGAGCTGCGCAAAAAAGAGGGCGGCAAGAATGTTCCGGTCACCATTGGCGACATGGCGACCACCAGAGTTCCGGGAACCTTCAACCTTGTCTTCCTCGTCTTCAACACGATCACCAACCTGACGACCCAGGACGGCCAAACCGCATGCTTTCAAAACGCAGCAGCGCACCTAAAGCCCGGCGGCCGGTTTCTTATCGAAACCTCTGTTCCGCCTCTCCAGCAGCTACCGGTTGGTGAGACCCAGAGGGTATTTGATCGCTCAGAAAGCCATTGGGGTGTCGATGATATCGATGTGACCACCCAGCGGTGTACGTCGCATCATATCTGGATAGACGAGGAGGGAATGCGTCGCTTTTCTCTTCCGTTCCGTTATGTCTGGCCAAGTGAACTCGATCTCATGGCGCGCATCGCTGGGCTCCAACTCGAGCACCGATGGGCCGACTGGGACCGGCGCCCGTTCACCAAGGAGAGTGGCAGTCATATCTCTGTATGGAGAAAACCTTCCACCTAACCTCGCCTTCGGGTGGTCAAAAGAAGAGAATCCAGCGTGGCGCTTGGCGTTTATAGGTGAGGAAATCTTCTCCGAAATTCGCTTCCAACGCGCGCTCTTCCGGCAGGATCTGCGTGAACGTGATCACCAACACAAAGAGCGCCGGCATCACAAAGCCTAAGTAGTTGTGGCCCAAGAATGTGAAACCGAGCAGCACAAAGAGCATCCCGACATACATCGGGTTCCTTGTGTATTTGAAGACACCGTCGGTGACCAGGCTGCTGGCCTTACTCGGTTTCATGGGAAGCACAGTGGTCTGATGTTTTCGGAACTGCCGGACTGCGATCATGGGCAATATGAAACCCGCAGCAACGAAAAGGAGCGCGAGTTCCACCGCAAAGGCCTGGCCGTAATCCAGCGATGCCACCTCGAAAGGCTCCGTGATCAAGTAGCCGGCGATCAAAAAGATCAGGGCCCAAAGGGGCGGCGGGAGGATCGGCTTAAGCATCAAAACGGCCCAGTTTTTCGTTCTTCTTGATCTCGCCAGCCTCAAAAACACAGCCATTCATCACGCCATAGACACCGTGGGGCAGGGTTTGCGCAGCGATCACAGCACCGCCGAGATTGAACGACGCGTCTGAGACAAAAAGCGAGTAGGGACGCATCGCGCCGGTCACCACGATCGTCTTGGGCAAGCGCAAGCCGTCTAGAAACTGCGCCGTCTCACCCAAGGTCGATGTTCCGTGGGTGACGACCAACGCCTCTTCCTCGGCCGCCCGCGCGCGTTCGGCGAGAAGGTTGCGGTACGTCTCATTCATTTCGAGGCTATCGATCTGAAAGAGCTGCTCCACCGTGTGGGTGTAGCAACGACCGTGCTCCAAGATCTCTGGCACCTGGCTTTTCCCAGCGCCCGCAAAGCTGATGGTCTCCGCACGCCAGTCATGGACCTTATCGAGAGTCCCGCCGGTGGTGAGGATGCGAACCGGTTTCACGCGACCTCGCTGGCCAAAACCTTGTCGTCGAGCTCACCCTCCCAACGCGCTACCGTGGTTGCCACCGTCGCGTCGCCAGTGACGTTCGTCAGGGTTCGCATCATATCGAGAAGCCGATCAAACGGGAAGATGAGCGCAATAATAAGGATACCTGCCTTCTCATCGACACCGATGGAGGTGAGAACAGCGATCGCCAAGAAAAGGCTCGCCGAAGGAATGCCCGCTGCGCCGACCGACGCTGCAGTCGCCGTGACCGCAATGGCGATATAGTCCGGGAACGAAAGATCAAGCCCCACCGCTTGGGCAGCGAAGAGCGCGACGATACCGAGATAGATCGAGGTGCCATCCATGTTGATCGTGGCACCGAGCGGCAAAACCGAACTCGCTACAGGTTTTCCGACCCCGACATTTTGCGTCAGGTTGGCGATGGTGACGGGCAGGGTCGCTGACGAACTGGCCGTCGAATAGGCCGTGGTCATCGCATCCAAGATCCCGCGGAGGAATTTGGGGAAGGGCAGGCCAGCGACAAACCGCACCAAGCCTCCATAGACAAAAGCAATGTGCAGCGCGCAGGCGAGATAAAGCGCGATCGCCAGCTTCCCGAGATTGGCCAGGACCGCCAAGCCTTGCGTCCCCAGCACCCACGCCATGAGCGCAAAAACGCCGTAAGGCGCCAGCGCCATCACGCCGCCCGTCAGCTTAAGGATCACCTCAGCCGCACTCTCCATGACCTTGCCAAAGGGCGCGCCCTTCTCGCCAGCAGCGAGGATAGCAATACCAAGCAAGATGGAGAAAAAGATCACGGGCAGGATATCGCCATTGACCATGGCGGCGAGGGGGTTTGTCGGGATGATGTCCAGGATCTGCTGAACCGCCGTCCGCTCAGCGGCCGCTGCACGCTCCAACCGCTCCGTCACTGCGCCTGCTGAACTTGTATCGACGCTCTGATAGTCGACGCCCTTCCCTGGCTGAAACAGAACGCCCATCACCATGCCGAGCATGACCGCAAAGACCGTGGTCATGAGGTAGAGCGATATGGTCCGGACACCGAGCGATCCAAGTCGTTTGGGATCGCCAAGGGCAATCATGCCGCTGGTCAACGTCGTGACAATCAGCGGGATAATGAGCATTCGGATGAGGTTGATGAACCCGTCACCAATGGGCTTTGCCGTTCCAGCCGTTTCGCCAAACAGAAGGCCCGCAAGGCCCCCTGCTATGAGACCAGCAAAGACCCGTGCCCAGAGCGGCAATCCCATCCGTCCCAAGACAAAGAGTCCGCCAAACGCGGCCAAAACGATCAGCCAGAAAAACAAAACCATGGGAACTCCTACTCTTCGCTGGCCGCTGCCTCACCTGAGAGACCCAGTGCCTCCGCAAAGTAAGCATAAAGAAGTGCGGTCCGCTGCGCGAACTGGTTGAGGTTTGCAGCCGCGCTGTGGCCGCCCTCGATATTCTCGTAATAAAGGAAGTCCTGACCGTTCTCTTGCATCTGGCGCGCGAATTTCCGGGCGTGCCCTGGATGCACGCGGTCGTCCTTGGTCGATGTGAAGATGAAAGGCTCTGGATAGTCCGCCTTCGGATCGAGATTGTGATAAGGCGAAATGGTCTCGAGGAACGCACGTTCTTCGGGATTGTCAGGGTCCCCGTATTCACCGACCCAAGACGCGCCCGCCAGAAGCTGGTCAAAACGGAGCATATCAAGAAGCGGGACCGCGATCCCAACGGCCGCATAAAGCTCTGGACGCTGGGTCATTGTCACGCCGGTGAGAAGACCGCCATTCGAACCGCCATAGACCCCGAGTTGCTGAGGCGTCGTGATCCCACGTTCGATCAAATCCTCAGAGATCGCTTGGAAGTCGTCATAGATGAGCTGGCGTTTGGTCTTGAGACCTGCCTGGTGCCAAGCCGGCCCATACTCGCCGCCTCCCCGGATATTGGTGGTGACATAGACACCCCCTCGCCCAACCCAGAGCTTTCCAGCCGTGGTCAGATAATTGGGCAAGATCGAGATCTCGAACCCGCCATAGCCGTATTGAATGGTCGGTGCTGGACCAGCAGCGAGCGTGCTTTCAAGCGCTGTCAACGTGTACGGAATTTTCGTTCCGTCGGACGACGTGGCCTCATAGCGGCGCGACACCATGCCTTCGCTGTCAAAGAACGACGGCGCCTGACGGAATTCCTCCGCCTTCACCCCTTCCACAAGGTAATGCGTCTCAGGTGTCAAAGGGTCTTCAAAGGTCGCAAGAAGCGCGCCTGTGCTCTCGTCCATCGAACCGAGCGAAAGAACGCCGCCCTCAGGAAGCGCAACGTCCCTGCCGCGCCATCCCCGCCAACCCTTCGTGTACCGCACAGCGCGACCTTGGATATCATCCAAGAGCCCGATGACGACGGAATCGTCCGATGTCCGAACATTCTCAACAGCGGAAACGGCCGTCGGCGCATAAAGAAGCGCCGTTTTCTTGGATTTGGCGTCGAGCGTGATCACCGAACCTGCACTGAAGCCTTCAAAATCCTCGCGCAAACCGACGATGAAGGCGTTGCTGGCGAAGCCTTCGACTCGTGCCTTTTTGGGGATGGGAAGGCGGACAAGCTCATCACCCTCCAGGACAAGCCAATTGAAGTCGTAAAAGGTCTCGCCGTGGAAAACGCCGCCGCGATAGCCCTTTCCATCATAGAACGACATGGCGAAGGACCAGATGTCGTCTTGGGCCGCTTCAAAGAGGACCTTTGCGTCAGCCAAAGGCGTTCCGCGGGACCATCGGCGCACCTGGCGTGCGTAACCGCTGTCGGTCATTGTTTCGGGGCCGAAATCTGTGCCCACAAGGACTGTGTCTTGATCAAGCCAAGCCACGCTCGACTTCGCCTCAGGAAGCTCGAACCCGCCCTCGACAAAGCTGCGCGAGGGGACATCGTACTCGCGCACGACGGCCGCGTCGGAACCGCCGCGAGAGAGAGTGATCAGGCAGCGAGCATAGTCCGGGGCGAGGCATTCCACGCCCTCATAGACCCAGTTTTCGTCTTCGGCTTCGGCCAGTGCATCGACGTCGAGGATCAGCTCCCAATCGGTTTTGCCCGCGACATAGTCAGCCTGGGGCATGCGCCGCCAAATCCCGCGCACATGATCGGCGTCTTGCCAGAAATTATAAGCAAATCCGCCCCTTAGGGCGACAGAGGGGACGCGATCCTCCGACGTCAGAATAGCCGTCGCCTCTTCAAGCAGCGAGCCATAGAGCGCCTGGCTCTTCAAGGCTGCCAAGCTCCGCTCGTTTTCGCCCCTCACCCAATCAAGGGCGCGGTCGCCCTCCACCTCTTCAAGCCAAAGGAAGGGGTCTTGGGTCATGGGCGTGCTCGCTTCTTGCTGGGCAGCCGCCATGGTTAACAGCGAGGATGCTGCAGCGGCGGCGACAGCGCCTAACGTTAATGGCGTCATGGGTTAGCTCTCCTTACGGAAAACCACCCCTTCCAGATTTTGCGTAACTTCGCGAGCGTTATACGCGGTGATTTGACCCGCAGGCTTCGGCCCAGTGCCGAGAACGATGTAAGCCACGGCTGAATAGCGCCGCGATTCAGTCACCCGCGTATCGTTCACACCGAATGCCGGGCCCCAAGGGTAGCCATACCCATAGTAGGGGAAGGGGCGACCAAAGCCATAATAGCCGTAATACCCATAAGCCGGCCCTAGATCTGTCACCCGAACCTCACGCTCGGTCTCCGTGTCATCTGACACCATGATGAAGTGGTCATAGCCGTTTTCCAGCGTGACCTGTGCCGCCCTCAGAAGGAGTGCGTTCTCCACCTGCTCCCGCGATGTGAGGGAGTTTCCAGCAAAGGAAATCCGATAGCGATTGGCCTCGATCCGCTGGTCAGCAAAGCCATACCCGCGACTATCTGCCGGTTCAAAAGGCGTTGGTGTGGCGCAAGCTGCCACCACAGCAACAACGAGAAGAGAGAGAAATTTCCGCATAGAATTTCCTTCGTAGCATGGCCGCATCTGGATGCAGCGTTACTTGAAAGTCACCGGAAACACCACTTTTCCCCTCTAAGCAAATGGCAAAGGCCGAACCATGGATGCGTCTAATCCCGTGACAGAGACACCGCTAACCAACCATCCGAAGGTCTTATTCGGTAAAGTTGGCGTGCTGCTCATTAACTTAGGGACGCCTGACGAGCTCTCCACGGGCGCGGTCCGGCGATACTTGGCTGAGTTTTTGAGCGATAAGCGGGTCGTCGATTACCCGGCATGGTTGTGGCAACCGATCCTGCGCGGCATCATTCTCAGCACCCGCCCTCGCAAGACGCGCGATGCCTATGCGAAGATCTGGGACCAAGACACGAATGAGAGCCCTCTTCGCCGATACACGCGGGAGCAAGCCGACGGCGTGCGCGCAGCCCTCCCCTCAGAGCTGAAGGTCGACTGGGCGATGCGCTATGGCAATCCGAGCGTCGCATCTCGGCTCGACGCGCTTCAGGCCGAGGGCTGCGACCGGATCCTTCTCGTTCCGCTCTATCCTCAGTACTCAGCCACAACGACCGGCACCGCCTGCGATGCGGCGTTCAAGTGGGCGATGGGCAAACCCTGGCAGCCAGCGTTCCGGGTGCTGCCTGCCCATCACGATGACCCCGACGTGATCGAGGCGCTGGCGGATCTTTGTCGCAAGCATACGGACGAGAAGACGGAACGCGTCATTCTCTCCTTTCACGGATTACCAGAGCGCTATTTCAAGAACGGCGATCCCTATCACTGTCATTGCCAGAAAACGGCGCGGCTCATGCGCGAAGCACTAGGCTGGGACGATACCTTCGCGCCCCTCGCCTTTCAGTCAAAGTTTGGGCCGGAGACCTGGCTTGGACCATCGACGGAAAGCCTGGTGGAGGCTGCTGGCGAGGAGGGCCTCAAGAACATCGCTGTGGTCACGCCAGGGTTTGTTTCTGATTGCATTGAAACCCTTGAAGAAGTCGGCATCGGCCTTGCAGAAACTTTTGAAGAGCACGGCGGCGAAACCCTCACCGCTATTCCGTGCCTCAACAGCAGTGACGCTTTCATCGCAGCACTGACCAAGCTGATCAAACGAGAGCTTGGCGGTTGGCTCGCCTAAATGAGGTTCTTCTCGTCGCAGGATTTCAATCTGGCCCTTCCCGAGGGGCACCGCTTTCCCGGCCAAAAATACGGTATGCTTCATCGCAAGCTGCTGGCCGATGGAACGCTTCGGCCAGAGCAACTTCTGGTCTCACCCTTAGCGGATCGCGAGACTGTCCTCAGCGTGCACACAGAAGACTATCTTACGAGCCTTGAGGACGGCTCGATCGATCCGCGAGCTATGCGGCGAATAGGTTTTCCGTGGTCGGAGGCTATTCCTCTTCGTGGCCGACGAACCTTAGGGGGCGCCCTGGCCGCCGCCCGCGAAGCTTTGCGAACGGGACTGTCAGGCCAACTCGCTGGCGGCACCCACCATGCCCACGCGGAGTTCGGGGCGGGTTTCTGCATCTTCAACGATCAAGCTGCTGTGGCGACAACGCTCCTGAACGAAGGCGCTGTCGACCGAGTCGCCATTATTGACCTCGACGTGCATCAAGGCGACGGCAACGCAGCTATCCTCGCGGGTCGCTCAGACCTCTTGATCCTGGACGTCTACGGAGAAAAGAACTTCCCCTTCAGGAAAGTCCCAGCAGATATCAACGTTCCGCTCCCTGACCACACCGAAGACAGTGCCTTCCTTTCGGCGATCGAGGAACGCCTTCCTGAAGTCTGGCAATTCGCACCGGATCTTGTTCTCTTCCAGGCTGGTGTCGATCCCCTCATTCACGACAAGCTGGGTCGGCTCGATATCAGTTTCGAAGGCCTTCGCGCGAGGGACCATCTCGTCCTCGACGGATGCCGTCGGCGAGGCATCCCCTGCTCGATGGCGATCGGCGGAGGCTATGCCAACCCGATCGAACCGACTGTTCAGGCCTATGCAGGAACCTATGAGGTCGCAAAAGAGGTCTACGGATTTTAGAGAGCAGCTTTTAAAGCCGCGACCTGATCATCCGTTGTTTCCCAAGAGGTCACGAACCGGCGGGCTTCCCCTGCAAAGGAGTCATTGGGTTGAACCCAATCATAAAAATTAGCGCCGCAAGACCGAAGCGCCTCGGCCCGCTCATCAGACATTCGCACGAAAAGCTCATTGATCGCAGGCTCAACAAGCACGTCGCAATCATCCGTTGCGCGGAATGCATCAGCGAGCGCTAGACATCGTGCATGCGACTGCGCTGCGAGATCTGTCCACAGATGGTTGGCAAAATAGGCCTCCCATTGGGCTGAGAAAAAGCGCTGCTTGGACGTGCCGAGCCCTGCCCTTTTGCAGCGTGCGGTCAGCTCATCCTGACGGCTTGGATCAAACACCACCACGGCCTCCGCAGACAAACAGCCATTCTTGGTCCCGCCCAGGCAAAGAATATCAACGCCCGCCTTCCACGTGAGCTCTGCCGGTGTTGCGTCCGTTGCATTGAGCGCCCCTGCAAACCGAGCACCATCCATATGAACACGGAGGTTATTCGACTTGGCCATATCAGTAAGTGCGCGGAGTTCTTGGACAGTATAAACTGTCCCCCACTCCGTGGCTTGCGTCAGACTGATGGCGGACGGCACCGCGCGATGGGCCATGATCGGAAGATAAGGCGCCGTAGCGGCCCCTAAGGTCTCGGGCGTGATCTTCCCAAAATCGCCCGTTGACGGAATAAGTTTTGCGCCGCCCGTGTAAAACTCCGGCGCTCCGCATTCATCGATCAGAACATGCGCGCTCTCATGGCAAAAAATCGAACCGTAAGGCGGTGACAAAAGCGCGAGCGCCACGCCATTGGCCGCAGACCCTGTGGGCACAAAGGCAAGTGCGAGCTCGTGCTCAAACACGTCTTCAAAAAGAGCCTTCGTCTTCGCTGTCAGATCGTCATTGCCATAGGCGGGCGCAAAACCTCCCTGGGCATCATTGATCGCCTGCATAACGGCGGGGTGCACCCCGCCCCAATTGTCCGAGGTGAAAAGCATGCTCTCAGATTGCCGCACCCATCAGCCGACGGCAAATGTCATCCAACTGATCAAGATCCTGGTAGCTGAGTGTGACAGTGCCGGCGCTGGTTTTGCCATGGCGGGCGATATCAACCTCCAGCCCAAGGGCCTCGCGCAAGTCTTGCTCGAGCGCGCGCGTATCAGCGTCCTTTGTCGCTTTTGTGACAGCCTTCGCGACTTTCTCTGGCGTTGCCGCCACCTTACGGCGTGCACTGATGAGCTTCTCCGTTTCACGAACGGAAAGCTCGCCTTTCACCACCGACTTCGCAACGGCAAGCGGGTCCTCCGCCCCCAGAAGAGCGCGCGCGTGACCCATCGTCAGCTCACCCGCAACCACCATGCCGCGAACTTCTCCAGGCAACTGAGTCAAGCGCAGCATATTGGCGACGTGGCTGCGGCTTTTCCCAACCGCCTCAGCTATCTCGCCTGGCTTACGGCCGTGCTGCTCGCGGAGGCGTTCGTAGGCGTCCGCTTCTTCGATCGGGTTGAGGTCGACGCGCTGGACGTTCTCAATCAGAGCGATTTCCGCGCTGACATCAGGTTCAACATCTTTGATCAGAGCAGGGATCTTGTGAAGACCAGCTCGTTGGGCAGCACGCCAGCGCCGCTCGCCCGCGATGATCGCATGGTTGCCAGAAGGCCCTTTCGGCCGAACCAAAATGGGTTGGAGAACGCCCCGCGCTTTGATCGATAGCGATAAGGCCTCGATCTCATCGTCGCTGAACGCTTTCCTCGGTTGATCCTTGTCGGGAACGATCTCTGCAATTGGTAACTCTAGGGTGTCGCCGCGCGGCTCCACCGCTGGTGGCGGCATATCCCCCAAGATGGCCTCGAGGCCACGACCCAAACCCTTTTTACCCATTACGCCGCCCTCTCCCGGCCAATCACTTCACTGGCCAGCCGCACATAAGCCTGGCTGCCCGCACATTTGAGGTCATAGAGAAGCGCCGGTTTCCCATGGGACGGCGCTTCAGAAATTCGGACGTTCCGCGGGATCGCCGTGCGATAGACTTTATCGCCCAAATGCGTTCTCACGTCGGCTTCGACATCTGCGCTCAAATTGTTGCGCTTGTCGTACATCGTCAGCACCACGCCCTGAAGCTCGAGACTCGGATTAAGGCGTGTACGGACTGTTTCGATGGTTCGCATAATCTGGCTGAGACCCTCGAGCGCGAAAAACTCACATTGCAGTGGAATAAGAACAGCATCAGAAGCCGTCATGGCACCGACAGTCAGTAGACCGAGGGAAGGGGGGCAGTCGATCAGGACATATGTCAGGTCGGGCTTTTCATGCCCTAGCTCTTCGATGGCTTGCTTCAGCCGGAAATGCCGGTTTTTGTCGTCGAGAAGCTCAATCTCAACCCCGGCCAAAGCCATGCCCGCCGGAGCAACTGCCAGCCTCGGCACCGTGGTGAGACGCATGATCTCCGCAATCGACGCGTCTCCCATCCACACATCATAGGTTGTGCCCGACCGCTCAGCGCTTGGAAGACCCAAACCCGTCGACGCATTGCCCTGCGGATCGAGATCGAGGATGGCGACGTGCTCGCCCACCGCGGCCAGTGCCGTGGCAAGGTTAATCGCCGTCGTCGTCTTCCCCACGCCGCCTTTTTGGTTAGCAACAGCGAGAACACGAGGCTTGGTCATAAGATCCTCTTTGGTGAGCGGATCACAAGGATCGACGCGTCGGGGTCAGTGGCGCTGGGCACCAGATCAACCTCTAGTGACCACTGTTCCCTGGCCTCGTCCAGCTCTTGTTCTGCACGTCGTCCCTTAGGAAAGAGCAAGGTTCCGCCTTCGGCCAATTTGGGAACGGCCAAATCGAGCAATTTCGGTAGGGCCGTGACCGCGCGCGCCGTGATGACGTCGAAGTGCTGCACTTTTGGTAGGGCCTCGACGCGAAGTGCAGCAATGGAGGTCTTCGTCAACCTGGCCGCCTGAGCTGCGTCACGGAGAAATGCAGCCTTTTTTTGAATGCTCTCACATAAAGTGCAGCGCAGGTCCTCTCGGCGAAATTCTGCAAAGGTGCCCAGGACCAGCCCCGGAAAGCCTCCGCCGGATCCAATATCCAGTAAAGCCCGCGTTTGAGCAGGGATGAGGGGCCACAATTGCGCGCTATCGGCGTAGTGGCGAAGCCAACGCTCCGGAAGCGTTGACCGCGCAACCAGGTTGGTATGGGCCGCGGTTTCCACGAAACAGGCATCGATCGCAGCCAGTGCCGCGCGTTCAGGCTCGCTAGCGTTGATGGAGCTATAGAAGTCGTCGGCGTCCTTAAGCTGCACGGGACAGGTTTTTCACGTGAACCAAAAGGAGGGAGAGGGCGGCGGGCGTCACGCCTTCGACACGCGATGCCTGGCCCAAAGTCGACGGACGCGCCTGAGCCAGTTTCTCTGCCACTTCGTTGGAAAGACCTTTGAGAGCTCTGAAGTCGAAATCTGACGGAATTTCCAAGGACTCCTCCCGGCGAAAGCTCGCCATGTCAGCCTCTTGGCGTTCCAGAAAGCCAGAATAGGTGGCATCGGCTTCGAGTTTCGCCCGATCGTCGGCGTTGAGGGCCGACAGCTCTGGAAAACGCGCCGCGAGATCGTCCAGCGTGACGCCGGGGAGGGACAAGAGATCAAGAACGGAGCGGCGTCTGCCGTCCTGCTTCACCATGATCCCCCATTTCGACGCTTCGTTCGGTGTGACCTTGGTCTGATCAGCCCAACCACGTAGATCCGTCCATCGTTGGTGTTTCACGTGAAACAGCTCACCACGCTGCTCACCAACCAAGCCGACATCCAAGCCTTTTTGGGTCAGCCTATCATCAGCGTTATCCGCACGAAGGCTCAGGCGGTACTCTGCACGTGAAGTAAACATACGATAGGGCTCAGACACGCCCCTCGTCACCAAATCATCAATCAAAACGCCTATATATCCCTCACTCCGATCAATGGAAAAGGGAGCATCGCCAGGACTGAGCGCAGCATTTGTGCCGGCCACAAGGCCCTGTGCGCCCGCTTCTTCGTAGCCCGTTGTGCCATTGATTTGCCCAGCCAAATACAAACCGGGGAGAGTACGTAGCTCTAAACGACGATCGAGCGCTCGCGGATCCACGTAGTCGTACTCAATCGCATAGCCATATTGGAGGATCGCCACGTCCTCGAGACCGCGAATGGTTCGAACGAACAGATCTTGCACCTCAGCGGGAAGGGAGGTCGAGATCCCGTTGGGATAAACCGTATGATCGTCGAGACCTTCTGGCTCGAGAAAGATTTGATGGCTTTCCTTGGCAGCGAAGCGAACGATCTTATCCTCGATAGACGGGCAATAACGCGGACCTTTGCCCGCAATGGCTCCGCCATAAACGGCCGATCGGTGAAGGTTATCTCGGATGATGGCGTGCGCGTCTGCTGATGTCTCTGTGATTCCGCAAGAAATTTGAGGAACTTCAATCGTTTCCGTCAGAAACGAAAAGGGCAGGGGTTCAGCATCCGCTGGCTGCATCTCCAGCGCATCCCAATGGATCGTCCGTCCATCGAGTCGAGCAGGCGTCCCGGTTTTCAGCCGACCCATCGGCAAATCAAGCGCCTCAAGTCGCTCTCCCAGGGCATTGGCAGGCTTCTCACCCTGCCGACCCGCAGGAACCCTCTGCTCGCCTCGGTGAATCATCCCGCGGAGAAATGTCCCAGACGTCAAAACGACGGCGTCGGCCTCTAACGTCCGACCATCTTCCAACACCACTCCACAACATTCGCCATCGCGCACAATGAGGTCGCCGACCGCGCCCTCAACCACAGAAAGATCGGTCTGTTCAGCAATCAACCGCTGCATAGCCTCCCGATAGAGCTTCCGATCAGCTTGAGCCCGGGGGCCGCGAACAGCGGGACCTTTGGATCTATTGAGAAGGCGGAACTGAATGCCAGATTGATCGATGGCTCGGCCCATCAAGCCGTCGAGCGCATCGATCTCTCGAACCAAATGGCCCTTCCCCACCCCACCGATGGCGGGATTGCACGACATTTCTCCGATCGTTGAGGCCTTATGCGTGATCAGGATCGTCTCGGCGCCCATGCGCCCAGCCGCTGATGCAGCCTCGCAACCAGCATGGCCACCACCCACAACAATCATTCGCCGATTGCGACTTTCGTGTTTCACGTGAAACGCCTATTTTCCAATGCAGAAGGACGAGAAGATATCGTCCAGGATATCGTCCGGCGCAATGCGTCCCGTCAACTCTTCCAGGCGCCGCGACGCCGCGCGCAACTTCTCCGATAGCACCTCTGGTTCCGCGCCCTCAGCCCCGAAACCGTCAAGCAGATCGCGCGCTGCCGACAAAAGCGTTCGTTGTCGTTCTGTCGCCGCCAGGCCTGGGGAAGCCATGTCGTCGAGCCTTTCAGTCAGCGCTGTCAGCAAACCAGCGATGCTCGAAGGATTGGATGACGCGATCGCCAACGCATCACTCTCAGAAGGCGCTTCGTCAGCCCGTGTTGCCAGCCGCAGGTCTCCCGGCTCTTCGAGTTTGGAGAGCCATTGAGGGAGGGGACCAGCGCCAGCGGGCCAAGCAATCAGGCGAAGATCAGCTGATGCGGCAGCCTGCTCAGCGCGCTTGATTCCCTCTAATTCGATCGCTGATTGCCCCTCCGACCGGATACCGGCGGTGTCAATGAGCGTCACGAGGTGACCAGCGATGTCCAACCGTTCCGAGATCGTATCCCGTGTCGTCCCTGCCTCAGCAGACACGATGGCTCGCTCTGAGTCCACTATCTTATTGAATAACGTGGACTTTCCTGCGTTTGGAGGGCCAATGATAGCGACGCGGATGCCCTCCTGAACGCGTCGAGCGCCGGCGGATCCCGCGAGAACCTCGGAAAGCGAGCGTCGAACCCGATCCACCGCAGGCCGCGCTTGTTCGGCAATCGCTCCCGGCACATCCTCCTCGTCAGGAAAATCGACGGCCGCATCGAGCATGGCCATCGCCTGGATCAGGTCGCGGCGCCATTCATCAGCCGCTTCACGCAGTGCGCCCCGCATTTGGGCCATGGCTTGTTTATGTTGAAGGATCGTTTCGGCTTCGAGAAGATCAGCCAAACCCTCGGCTTGCGTCAGATCCATCTTTCCATTGGCAAAAGCGCGGAGGGTGAACTCGCCCGGACCAGCAGGTATGGCTCCTAGATTTTGGAGCGCCTCGGCAAGTCGGCGCTCCACCGCCAAAGACCCATGGAGATGGAGCTCCACCACATCTTCACCGGTGAAGCTTTGAGGACCAGGAAACCAGAGCGCGAGACCATCGTCGATCAGCCCATCGTCATCTTTGACCAAAACACGACGCGCCAAGCGTGGTTCACCGCGCTTACCGGTTAACCTTACCAGAAGGTCGCCCGCGTCAGGCCCCGAAAGACGGTAAACAGAGACACCGGCTCGGCCACCGCCGCTCGCCCGCGCAAAGATCGTGGTCGAGCTCAACCTTTGCCAGAGCCCTTGGTGGCTTGAGCAAAAGCCGCCTGAAGCATGTCGAGGGACTGCCCGCCCGTGGACATAGCCCGTTCAAAAAACTTCACGGGATCGGAAAGCGTATCGATGTTGTCCTTCGCCCGTTCTGTCAGCGCATCCGTGAAGACCTTGTTCACGGCGGTGACATCCGGAAGGCCCATCATGGTGCGTGCTTCTTCAGGAGTGCAGTCGATGTTCACGGTGATTTTCATAAGTCTAAGGCAAACGCCCCCGCTCGCCGAGTGTCAAGGAGCTCATCTGTAACGTCCGGATGGTTGGCCGGCTCTAATTGCTCTGTGTCCGTATTTTCCGAATGGCTCCTAACGCCATGAAAACAACAACGAGCAAGAATGACATCATGATCAGACCAAATTTCAGAGGTGTCACAACATCTTTGAGGCCAAGAAAAGCCTCATTCCCCATCAGCGCCACAACCTGAATTGTGTTCTCGGTGAGATCCAGTGCGGCGCCAGCAATGGGCAAGCCCACCAGGTAGGTGCGCAAAGATCCGCCGAACCGCCAAAGGAGGCCCGCCAAAAGCGCGCCATAGGTCACCGGATAAGCTGTGTCGTTGAGAAGCGTGCCCCGAAGATGAGCCGCCTTTTGATCAGCAGTCATTGAGCGTAGGAGGTCAAGCGCATCAGCACCGTTCATCTGCATGTCGAGCAATGCGCCGCCGGCCGCTTCCATCACTGGCCGAAACGATGCTCCAACGGCAAGGTTCGCGATCAAAAGCCCAACAAGTATCCAAGGCCGCGAAAGAAAATTCAACATGGTGCTGCTCCCTAACCATCAGCGCCGGAAGCTTCGCGAAGAGTCAGGCTTTCGTCCAGAACCTATGTATTCATAGAATCAAAGAAGTCCTTGTTCGTCTTCACCTGACGCAGTTTGTCGAGAAGGAAGTCGATCGAATCCTGCGGGTTCATCGGTGAAAGGATCCGGCGAAGAACGAAGATCTTGGCCAACTCATCTTTCGGAATGAGGCGATCTTCATTCCTGGTGCCGGACTTGCCGATATCCATCGCCGGGAAGACGCGCTTATCAGCAACCTTCCGATCAAGGACGACTTCAGAGTTACCTGTGCCTTTGAACTCTTCAAAGACAACTTCGTCCATCCGGCTGCCCGTATCGATCAGGGCCGTCGCGATGATCGTCAGTGAACCGCCTTCTTCGATGTTCCGAGCGGCACCGAAGAAACGCTTCGGCCGCTGGAGCGCGTTCGCATCCACACCGCCGGTCAGGACCTTGCCCGAACTTGGCACCGTCGCGTTGTAAGCGCGGCCAAGACGTGTGATCGAGTCGAGCAGAATGACCACGTCGCGCCCATGCTCGACCAGACGTTTCGCTTTTTCGATCACCATTTCAGAGACTTGCACGTGGCGCGTCGCTGGTTCATCAAACGTAGACGAGACGACCTCTCCGCGCACAGAACGCTGCATATCCGTCACCTCTTCCGGCCGCTCGTCGATCAGAAGAACGATGAGGTAGCACTCAGGGTGATTGGCTGTGATCGCGTGCGCGATATTCTGTAGAAGGACAGTCTTACCGGTCCGCGGCGGCGCCACGATCAAGGAGCGCTGTCCTTTACCGATCGGCGCCACAATATCGATCACGCGGTTCGAGAGATCTTTTTTCTCTTTGAGATCCATCGACTCCTTCGAGATCACTTCCATCCGGAGGCGTTCATCCGGATAGAGAGGAGTGAGGTTATCAAAGTGGACCTTGAGGCGCGCTTTTTCTGGCTCCTCGAAATTGATTGTGTCGAGGCTTGTGAGCGCGAAGTAGCGCTCGCCATCTTTGGGGCTGCGGATTTCGCCTGAAACTGTGTCACCGGTTTTCAGGGTGAACTTCCGGATCATCTGCGGCGAGCAGTAAATATCGTCAGGTCCTGCGAGGTAGTTCGCGTCGGCTGAGCGCAAGAAACCGAAGCCGTCGGGCAAAATCTCGAGAACACCCGAACCCATGATCTCCACATCTTCGTCCGCAAGCTCACGGAGGATCGCGAACAAGAGATCCTGTTTCCGCAGGGCCGAGGCGTTATCGACACCGACGGTCTCAGCGAAGCTGACGAGATCCTGAGGGGTTTTCTCCTTGAGCTCGTCAAGGGTGATGCGTTCGGGAAGCATAATAGGTCCAAGGGTGGAGCGGCCAGGACGGCGCTATGGACGAAAGAATGGGGAAACAACGCGCCGGGACCGGCACGTGAGGCAAGTAGGATCCTGGCCGTCGCGCGTCAATAGCGCCTGAGATGTCGGGAGGTCTGGTGGCCTCTATTGAACCAGCGGTTTGAGGATCACCATAAAGACGATGATCGCGAGAAGGCCGAAGGGCACTTCGTTCATCAGGCGCCAGAATTTCTCTGTCCGTGGTCGTTCTCCGGCAGCGAATTTCTTTCGATTGGCCGAGTAAAAACCGTGCACACCGGTGAGGGCGATCACAGCGGCGAACTTGATCAAGAACCACCCATCATTCGCCCAGGCTGGCGCCACGGCGATCAGAAGAAGCCCAAAGATCCATGTCGCAACCATCGCTGGATTGATGATCCGCTTCAGGAGGAGGTGCTGAGCGTTGATCAGCATCTTTTCCGCTTCTCCGCCTTCAGCTGCCGCGAATTGATAGACGAAGAGCCGAGGCAGATAGAGCATGCCCGCCATCCAAGCGACGACCGCCAGGAGATGCAGGGCTTTGATCCAGTTGTAAGCGGGTGCGAGCCAATCCATAGCGAAGCGCCTTAAGCGGCCCGAACGATTCTGACCAGCTCCGCGACATGCTCTGGCGGTGTTTCGGGCACGAAACCATGTCCGCAGTTGAAGATGTAGGGGCGGTTTTCAAAGGTCTCGATCAGCGTTTTCGCCGCAGTTTCCATGGCCTGGCCGCCTTGGACCACGAGGAGGGGATCGAGCCCGCCTTGAAGAGCCGTGGCTGATCCGAGGGCGTCCCGAGCCCATAGGGGCGGCAGAGCATAATCGAGAGCAATCCCGTCAAAGGCCTCATTCTGGGCTGCAAGCGCGTAGAGGGGGCCTGCGCCTTTCGGCAGGTAGATGATCGGTACATCCACTTCCGCGCGCACGCGGCGGGCAATCTCGGCGCTCGGTTCGAGACAAAGCTTTTGGAAAAGTGGCTCCGGCAATCCTCCCGACCAGCTATCGAAAAGCTTCAGCGCGTTGGCGCCAGCTTTGGCTTGGGCAATCAGATACTCCGTCGTTGCATCGACGAGCATGCGCATCAGCCGATCAATCATTTCGGGATGCGAATAAACAAGGCGACGCGAGGCGGCTGGGTCTTTGGTCCCTTGGCCGTTGATCATATAGGTCGCCACCGTCCATGGCGCGCCAGCAAAGCCAATCAGCGCTTTCTCTTTCGGCAAAGCGGCCCGCACGCGTTCCACCGTTTCAAAAACCGGCGACAAGATGGGAAGCACTTGGGAGGGATCAAGCCTCGCCAAGAGGTCGTCTGAAACGACGGGCTCCAAAAGAGGGCCTTCGCCAGTGGCAAACCGCACGCCCTGACCAAGAGCATGGGGAATCAGAAGGATATCGGCAAAAAGAATAGCGGCGTCGACATCGAACCTGCGGATCGGCTGAAGGGTCACTTCGGCTGCATCTTCAGGATGAAGACAAAACTCAACGAAGCTCGGATGTTTCGCTCGCACAGCGCGATATTCGGGTAAGTACCGACCCGCTTGCCTCATAAACCATAACGGGGGGGTGCTTAAGGTTTCACCGCGGAGCACCGATGTGAGGGGATCGTCCCACTTACTCATAGAGAATCCAAAAATCTGAATCAGAGTCTATAGCCGGTGAAAACTGTGGGAAACGCAGGCGTTAACCTCTTGTTCACACAATTCACAGGCCTCCCCAACGCTGAGGAAAACCGATTTCCACCGGTGCTACCCTAGGCCATACCTGGCAAGCCTTTTCTTTCGGAAAGTTCCTCACGCTTGCGTGCCCATGCGAAGGGGGAAACCTTATCCAGCTGGGATTTCCGGAAAATCTGGGAGAAGAGAGGATGACTGGTGGGACCAACGTCATCTATGGCCCTACCCCGAACGTTCTTAACAGCTGGTAAACGCATGGATCAGGCGACCCGGACGCAGCGACACGCACCCAAATCCCGGACATTCTTCCATGTCCATCTGGTTTCCGATTCCACCGGTGAGACCCTGAGCACGGTTCTCAAGTCCGTGGCCGCGCGATTCCCGAGCGCCAAACCGCTGGAGCACGTCGCCTCCCTTGTCCGGAGCAATGCTCAGCTCGACCGCGTTCTTGCGCGGATCGAACAAGCGCCAGGTCTTGTCATGTACACCGTGGTCGATCGAGCCATGCGCCGGCGCCTCGAAGTGAAATGTGCAGAGCTCCAGGTTCCAGCCATTTCGGTTCTCGATCCCTTCCTGAACGCGTTCGCTGAGTATCTAGGGCTCGAACAGACGGCCCAAGCAGGCGCTCAGCATGAGCTCGATGAGGACTACTTCCGCCGGATCGGCGCGATTGATTACACGCTCGCCCACGATGACGGACAAATGTCCTGGGATTTGGAGGGAGCGGACGTCGTTTTGGTCGGTGTGAGCCGGACCTCGAAAACCCCGACCTGCATGTATCTGGCAAACAAAGGGATCCGCGCGGCGAACGTGCCGCTCGTTCCCGGTGTCGAGCCACCTGCTGAGCTAGAGACATTGCGCAAGCCGATGGTTGTGGGTCTGACCGCGAGCCCGGATCGGCTGGCGCAGATCCGCACGTCCCGTCTTTCCAATCTGGATTCAGAAGACCGGGCTCAGAACTATACAGATGCCACGGCGGTGAAGGATGAGGTCACCAAGGCCAAGCGCTATTTCGTCAAAAACGAGTGGCCCATGATCGATGTGACAAAACGTTCCGTTGAAGAAACGGCCGCGAAAATCCTTACACTCCTATCCATCCGGCGAGGAGGCGAAGGGTGACAGAGATTGTTTTGGCATCGGGCAGCGACTCGCGTCGAGCGATCCTGGAAGGCGCTGGAATCCCCATCCGGATCGAGCGCCCGCAGGTCGATGAGGAAGCGTTGAAACCCGAATTTTCTGATCTTGCACCACGCGCCCTCGCTCTCGCTCTTGCCAAAGCAAAGGCCCTATCCGTCTCCATTCCTGGCGCGATTGTCATCGGTGCCGACCAGGTGATGGAGTTCGATGGCTTCGCGTTTGACAAACCGAAAAGCCAAGACGAGTTGAAGGAGCGCATCGCCCAGATGTCTGGCCGTCCCCACCATTTGCGCGGGGGCGTGGTGATCCATCGTGACGGCGATGTGCTCGAGACGATCCAAGAAACGTCCACCTTAACAATGCGCGAGCTTTCGTCCGCTGAGATCGAGGACTACGTGGAAACAGCGGGCGAGGATGTTCTGGCCACGGTGGGCGGTTATGCCCTCGAGAGCCTGGGATCGCGCCTCTTCGAAAAGGTCGAAGGCGACTTTTTCTCAATTCTTGGGCTCCCGCTCTTCCCGGTGCTGGCCTGCTTACGGCGCGAAGGCGCCATTCCCTGGTGATCCGCGCAGGGGTTGTCGGCCACCCTATCAGCCATTCTTTGTCTCCGCGCATCCATAACCAATGGTTCGAGGATGTGGGGATCGAGGGCCATTATGAGGCGCTTGATGTGGCGCCAAAGGCTTTCGAGGCTTCGGTGATGGAATGTGTCGATGAAGGATGGGCGGGCCTCAACATCACGATCCCGCATAAGGCCGCTGCTCTGGAGATCGCCCAGGAACGATCCGCGGCTGCTGAAGCTGTTGGTGCTGCGAACCTGCTGATCTTCCGTGATGGAGAGATTATCGCGGACAATACCGATGTGTTCGGTTTCGAAATGGCGCTTGAACATATTGGCCTCAGCAAGGCTATGAGCCACGCGGTGGTGCTCGGTGCCGGTGGATCGTCCGGAGCAGTTCTCCACAGTCTTCGAGGCGCAGACCGGGTGACGCTTCTCAACCGAACACGCGAACGTGCTGATGCGCTGGCGAGCCGATTTAACAATGTGGATGTGAGGGACTGGGACGAGCGCGATGCCCTGGTTGCGATAGCGCCGGACGTTCTGATCAACACCACCAGCCTGGGAATGAAGGGTCAGCCTCCGCTGGAGTTGTCTTTTGCAGGCCGTGTCCCTGGCGCGGCCGTTGATATTGTCTATGGCCAAGAACCGACACCTTTTCTGACCCAAGCCAAAGACGCGGGTGTTGAGAGGCTCATCGATGGGTTGGCGATGCTGGTCTATCAAGCAGCACCGAGCTTTGAGGCATGGACGGGATGCTTTCCTGATGCCGATCGGACGCTCACGGAATTGAGGGCTGACCTATGAAATTGATCGGTCTGACAGGTTCGATCGGGATGGGCAAAAGCACCACGGCCCAGATTTTTGCCGATGAAGGCATCGCCGTCTGGGATGCTGATGCTGCTGTGCATCGCCTATATGCGCCTCATGGCCCAGCGGTTGAACCGGTTCTGGCCGCTTTCCCTGGCGTTCAATCCCAGGATGGGGGCATCGATCGGGAAAAACTCGCGAAAGAGACAATCGGCAATCGCGAGGCGCTGTCACAGCTTGAAGGCATTGTTCATCCGCTGGTTCGCGAGGATCAGGGCGCGTTCATCGCGGCCCAGCAAGATGCCGGCGCGGACATGGTCGTCCTCGACATACCTCTCTTGGCCGAAAGCAAAATGGCGTCACTTTTCCATGCGATCGTGGTCGTCACCGCTGATCCCGAAGCGCGCCGGAAGCGTGTGCTCGAGCGTCCTGGAATGACGCCTGAAAAACTGGACGGCATTCTCGATCGCCAAGCCAGTGAGGAAGAGCGCCTTGCGATCGCGAACTTTGTCGTTCGCACCGACAAAGGCTTGGAGCCGGCGCGGGCGCAGGTTCGGGAAATCTTGGGCAAGCTTCGAACAGGTGAACCGCTCGACAAGCCTTCCGAATAGGAGTGACGTCTGCTCATGCATCGCGTCATTATTTTCGATACCGAAACAACTGGATTGTCGCCCGATGAGGGTCACCGCCTTGTCGAGCTTGGCGCGATTGAGATGGTTGACGGAGTTCTCACCGGCGAGAATTTCCACGTCTATGTGAACCCCGAGCGGGACATGCCGGATGAAGCTTATCGCATCCACAAGATTTCCGAAGCGATGCTGAAGGATAAACCCGTCTTCTCCGATCCAAGCATTGGCCCCGCCTTCGCTCAGTTCGTGCAAGGCGCTGAGCTTGTCGCCCATAACGCGCCCTTCGACATGCGCTTCATCAATTGGGAGATGGAGAACGCGGGGCTCCCGAGGCTCAAGAACCGTGTGACGGACACCGTGCCCATGGCGCGTAAGATGTTCCCCGGATCACCTGCTTCGCTTGATGCGCTGTGTGGCCGGTTTGGGATCAGCAAGGACGAGCGGGAAGCCAAGGGCCACGGCGCCCTCTTGGACTCCGAGCTTCTGGCCCGGGTCTATATTGAGCTGACAGGCGGCGCCCAGGGCGGGCTTTCGTTGAACGAGGCTTCGGGTTCTCAAGGCCGGTCATCAGGAAAAACCATGCCTGCGCGCCAGCGGCCCAAGCCGCTTCCATCGTTCATCACCGAAGAGGAGCAAGAGGCCCATCGCGCCTTTATCGAAGAGTTGGGAACCCCTCTTTGGCTCAAAGAGGCGGGTGCCGCTTAGGCTTTCCCGGGCGGGTCGACCTTGAGGATGCCGTGGTCGCGCCTGTCTTGCAGGACTCGCATCACGATGTCTGCCGTTACTTCGCGCGCTTCCGACGCAAAGGCGTAGACCAGTGCTGTATCGGCCACGATGTTGATCTGACGCGGAATGCCGCCCGAGGCCTCGAAAATCCGGTCGATGGCACCAGGTGTGAAGATCTCTGTCCGGGCGCCAGCAAGGCTCAAGCGCGAGGCGACATAATCTGCCGTTTCTTGGAGGCTGAAAGCTCGCAAGTGATAGTGCGCCACCACCCGCTGCCGGAATTGCGCCAGCTGAGGCATGTTGAGAAGGGCACCGAGCTCAGGCTGTCCGAACAGCACGAGCTGCAAAACGGGACGCCCACCGGACTGCCGCTCAGCCAGCACGCGCACACGTTCCAGAAGCCTTGGTTCGAGCAGTTGAGCCTCATCAATGAAGAGGATCGCTTTGCGACCGGCGCTGCGGTTTTGGTGCAGGAACTTATCGAGATGGGCGAGTGATTGGCTGGCGGATGAGGCTTTGGACTCGATCCCGAAGCCGTAAAGGATCCAGGTCGCCACATCGTTCTCGTAACCGATGTCGCCTGTGAGAGCGCCAAACCGGTTTCCGTCTTTGTGACGCCGGGCGAGATCATGAAGCAGTGTCGTTTTGCCGCTACCGATCTCGCCGGTGATCACGACGGTGCCGTTCCCTGACGTCAGGCCATAAGCCAGCATTGTCCGGGCCATTTTGTGGCCGTCGGACCAAAACAACATGTCCGGTTCAGGGTGCGTGGCGAACGGTTTGCGGTTCAGCCGGAAATGCTTTTCGTACATGGCTTTCCTTGGTTGAACCGCACGTGCGAACTCAGCGCGGAGGTTATGCTTTTACAGGGCTTCGAGTGCCGCCCGAATGGTTTCGTCACTAACAGAGTCGGTTTTACCAGGCGCATCCAAAGCTATAGTGAACGCTTCGCGAGCGGCGTCATTATTGCCCTGAGCGGCTTCGATCACACCTCGGTGATAATGAATCTCAGCGTTGTTGATCTCCGCTTCCGCAGCAATTGCTGCATATTCCGCTGCTTTCTCGACGTTGCCATTGTTGTAGTAAGCCCAAGCCAACGTGTCGGCAAAGAAGGGCTGCCGCGTTCCTTCAAAGCGCTGCGCGACTTCGAGAGCAAGAGCTGCGTCTCCTCCAAGGTCGATGGTCAGCGAGGTGAAGTTGTTGGCCGTGAGATCGCTCAAGGCCTCATCCTCATAAAGGCTTGTGAGGATTGCGAGGGCCTCTTCACGCATGCCGTCTTGCATGAACTCATTCGATTGCAGGGTCCGCAGATTGACGGTGCCGCTGGCTTCTTCAATCCCCCGGCTGAGCGCAGCGCGTGCAGCGTCACGATCGCCTGAAGCGAGAAGGGCATTGTATCGCGCAAGGTGCAGGCTTTCGTTTGTCGGGAAAGCTGCGATGCCGTCATCGGCCGCCGCCAAGGCATTGTCCTGCTGACCTTGGGATAGCTCGAACTGTGTCAAAAGTCCGTAGGCGACCGGATTTTCGCCCATCGCTGCCTCTTCGCGGAGGTACGCTCGCGCGTCATCGAAACGCTCCAAGCGGCTCAGGGCTTCGACCTTGAGGCGAAGAACGTTCGTGGTGCGTTTGCGGCTGTCGGAAAGATAGTTGGTCGCCTCAAGCGCTTCCTCTGTGCGCGTTTGCTGGAGAAGGTTGGCGATGAGAAGCTCGCGCGCTGCGTCGTCGCTCGGATTGAACCGGATGAGGCTGCGCAAAATGGCCTCGGCCTCATCGAAGCGTTCCTCATTGATCAAAAGTGCAGCGCTTTCGCGGCGGACCTCTGGGGTCGAGTACTCGCCTTGCGAGAAACGCAGTGTCAGGTCAGACACATCGTCCGTCTGCCCCGCTCGTGTCAGCATGCCGCGATAGGCTTGGTAGAGGGTCGGTGTCAGTCCTAGCCGATCAATCGCTTGGGCAAGTTGTGCTTGGCCGAAGGACGCTCGTCCGTCTGCCTCGTAAGCCAGGCCGAGGAGAATAAGCGCGCTTTCTTTATCGGGATCGCCAACCAGCGCTTCACGGAGCGTTTCAATCGCGGGTTCGATGTCTTCGCTGGCAAGCTGAACTTTACCCTTCAATGTCAAGGCATTGGGATTGGTTGCGTCGAGCTCAAGCGCGCTCTCTGCATAGCTCAGTGCACCAGCAAGGTTGCGGTCGGAGAATTCACGCTCCCCAAGCCGCACTTTCGCTTCATTGCGAATTTCAATGTCTTCAATGTCTTCGCCGGAAAGGCGCATAAGCTCTTCAACACAGCCCTCAGCGTTGCCCACCTGGCAAAGGAAATCGGAAACTGCGAAATCCAGGCCAGATTCAGGATAATCAATAACGATCTGACGGAGTTCGGTCTCAGCAACTTCGTCACCCTCGGCGGCTCTCACGACACCAATCTGACGCGACACGAGGTCGGTTTTGTCTTCGACGAGAGGAAGCGCTGCCCGGAATTGGCTCAACGCGCCTTCCAGATCTTGGCGACCACGGAGCAAGAACTCACCATAGCGCTCTCGATACAGACCGTTCTCTTGGTTCACCTCAATGAGGCGCTGGAACGTTTCATCCATCGTATCGATGTCTTGCTGCCGCTGGGCGAGGATCAGTTTGACGGCGAGGAGCTCTTCCGCGTCGGGATCAGCTTCAAGGCCTTCTTCGATAATCCGGTTGGCTTCTGCGAAGTTTTCATCGCGAACAAAGCGCGCGGCCAAGAGGTTGCGCGCTTCCGCGTTGGTCGGGTCGAGAGCAAGAGCTTGATCAAGGACGCGGGCTGCGCTGTCCAGGTCGTTTTCGAGAACGAGGGCGGCGCCTTTCACGGTCAATGCGCGGACGTTCTCTGGATCGATCGCGAGAACGCTGTTGGCGCGATCCGTCGCGTTCTTGATGTCGCCCGCTAGCAACTGAAGGCGTGCAAGCTCGGCGCTCGTCTCGATATCGTCGGGGGCAAGCTCAACGACCCTTGAGAGGTAGCGCAACTGCTCGCCATAGCTTTCGCGTTGTTCGGCGACTGCAGCTGCGCCGCGCAGTGCCTCGATATTGTCGGGATCATTTTGAAGGGCGTTGGCGAACTGAAGACGTGCGCGTTGAAGCTCACCCTCTTCCAAATACTCTTGCGCGTTCGCTGCAAACTTGGCTGCTTTTTCTTCAGGGCTTTCACAAGCCACCAAAGCAAGGACCGCGACGGAAGCTGTGAGCTTCTTCAAGATTGTCATGATGGTTCGTTCCTTTTGCGCCGGGCTCTCTCGCCCCCCGACTGATGCTTGGCCCATGGCGTGCCTGAACGTGGTTGGTAAAGTTTAAACGGCACTAGCTGAAGTCATAGGTGCGGCCGTCTTTTTCCCAATCGCCATAACGCGTCGGCTCAGCCTTCCGCTTGCCGCCGTTGATTTCTTTGGGGACGTCCGCGCGGGCATCGATCTCATCCCGGCGCGCTTTGGCTTCGCGCAAGATGCCGATTTCTTGTTCTGTGAGTTTGCGGCCATTCGCAAAAAGAGGGATTCCGTCCTCTGTCGTCGGGACCGGCTCTTGGTCGTCTGACGATGAGCTTTGATCGTTCATCTCATCACGCTCCTCGTTGCATCGTCGGGCATTCTGCCCATCTTCTCTAAGCAACTTATCATCGGTGTAGCATCAGACACATGAACGCAAATTTCCGAACTTTTCTTCTTATGGCAGCGATGACCGCCCTTTTCGGCGTCATCGGGACCGTGATTGGTGGCCGAGGCGGGATGATCTTGGCCCTCGGGTTCGCCGGCCTGAGCAATCTCTTCGCCTTTTGGAATGCCGATAAGATCGTCCTGAGCATGTACAAAGCGCGGGAGATTGAGCCGAATGAGCGTGATCCCCGTCTTCGCCGGTTTGCAGAAGGCGTCGCTGGCCTCGCAAACCGGGCCGATATGCCCATGCCCAAGGTCTATGTGATCGAGCAGGACCAGCCGAACGCTTTTGCGACGGGTCGCGATCCTTCCCATGCAGCTGTGGCGGCCACGCGGGGTTTGCTTGATCGCCTCACGGAGGAAGAGGTCATGGGTGTTATGGCCCACGAGCTCGCTCACGTGAGAAACCGCGACACACTGACCATGACCATGACAGCCACTCTTGCCGGGGCGATTACGGCGCTTGCCAACTTCGCCTTCTTCTTTGGCGGCAACCGCGGCAATCAGGGCAATGCCTTCGCTCTCATCATCGTCATGCTCATCGCGCCTTTGGCAGCCAGCCTTGTCCAGCTCGCGATCAGCCGAACTCGAGAATATGAGGCGGACAAAGTTGGTGCTGAGATCTGCGGCAATCCGGCCTGGCTCTCATCGGCGCTGGCCAAGATTTCTGGCGTGGCAGCCAAGACCCCGAACCCTGTGGCCGAGCGTCACCCTGCATCAGGTCAGCTGATGATCGTCAACCCGCTCTCGGCACGGAGCAAAGCGAAGAGCCTCTTCTCCACCCACCCGCCGATGGAGGAGCGCATCCGCCGGCTCAACGCGATGGGCGGCTCAGCGCCAGCGCCCCAACGCCGGGGTCCCTGGGGCTAACTTAAGCGTCGTCTGACGACGGTGTGTCCTTTTCAGGCGCGGGATCGTTGGCCGGTTCCGGCGTTGCCTTTTTGGTGGCTGCCTTTGCGCTGGTCTTTTTAGCCGCTTTCCTTGTCCGCTTCTTGGTGGTCTTGACCGTAGGCTCCGGCGCTTCGTCCTCGGCGGGGTCAGGCGCTGAACGCTCAGCGGGCGGCGCGCTTGCCATTTGGCTCGCCTGGCGCACCGGGTTGAGCCCGGACGAGAGAACGTCCGTGTCTAGGGGTTCCCGTTTCAAGCCTTCTTCGATCCCTAAGACCGCCAAGACAAACTCCGTCGCGACCCTGAGGCCAATGAGCATGACAATGAATTGGACCGGGATGAGGATGAAGAACTTGCCGAGATTGCGGAAGAACCCTGAACCGAAGAACCCAGCGAACGCTAAGACCATATCGTACAGTGTGGTGACAACCAGCAAAAAGAGAAGGAAGTAATAGCCAAAGGTCACAAGCCCCCGGCCCATTTTGTCTTCAAAGCTCAAAAACCGCCCGACAAGTTCTGTCACGATTGATCTCCACGATGCCTCCGTTCCGCGCTAGCGGGTCACAGGCAAAGGGTGAAGTCACCTTCCGATGACGAATTGGAGCGGTTGCGGCCCAGGTGGAGCCGGTGTCGCGGTTCGCAAACGCGATCAAACACGAAGCTAGTGGGCTTCGTCCCAGTTCTTGGCGGCATTGGCCTCGACCTTGAGCGGGACAGACACTTCGCGTGCCGGGAGGGGTGCTTTCTCCATCACATCGCGGACCAGGGCGCAGGTCGCGTCGGCTTCTTTTGCTGGGCATTCAAGCACCAGCTCGTCATGCACCTGCAGAAGCATTTTCGCCCGAAGACCCGCTTCTTCGAGCGCGGGCGGCACACGGATCATCGCGCGTTTGACAATATCAGCCGCCGTGCCTTGGATCGGCGCATTGATGGCTTGACGCTCTGCAAATCCGCGCATGTTCGGATTGCTTGCCTTGATCCCGGTAATGTAGGAGCGCCGGCCAAAGATCGTTTCAACATAGCCTTGCTCTTTCGCGAGGGCCTTTGTGTCATCCATATACTGACGGATACCGGGGAACTTCTCAAAATAGCTGTTGATATAATCGGCCGCACGTCCACGCTCGATCCCTAGACGTGAGGAGAGGCCGAAAGCTGAGATCCCGTAGATGATCCCGAAATTGATGGTCTTCGCCGAACGGCGGAGGTCGGTGTCCACCTCTTCGAGCGGGACACCGAACACTTCCGAGGCGGTCAGCGAATGGACATCGATATCATCGGCAAAGGCACGTTTCAGCTCGGGCACATCACCGATATGGGCTAAGAGACGAAGCTCAATCTGGCTGTAGTCAGCCGAGACGATCACATTGCCCTTTTCAGGGATGAAGGCCTTGCGAATCTTCCTCCCCTCTTCTGTCCGTATCGGGATGTTTTGAAGGTTGGGATCATTCGATGACAACCGGCCCGTATGCGTCGAGGCGAGGGAGAAGCTTGTGTGCACGCGGCCCGTCTCGGGGTGAATGGCTGCTGCAAGAGCGTCCGTATAGGTCGATTTGAGCTTCGACATTTGACGCCAACCAAGGATGGCCCGGGGCACCTCGTGGCCTTGCTCGGCAAGCTCTTCAAGAATCTCCGCGCCCGTGGCCCAGGCTCCGGTCTTGGTTTTCTTGCCGCCGGGAAGGCCTAGATTGCCAAACAGGATCTCACCGATCTGTTTGGGGGAGCCAAGGTTGAACTTCTCGCCCGCGGCTTCAAAGGCTTCATCCTCAAAAGCAGCCATTTTTTGTGCGAACTCGGACGACAAGCGTGCCAGCTCCGCTTTGTCGACCTTGATGCCTTCGCGCTCCATATTGGCGATGACAGGAACAAGAGGTCGCTCAATCCGTTCGTAGACGGAGACCATGACCTCCTCGACCAGGCGCTTCTTCAGCTTGAGCCCCAGGCGCTGGGTCACATCAGCGTCTTCTGCTGCGTAAGCTGCCGCTTCTTTGATGGGGATTTGATCAAAGGTCTTCGCGTTCTTGCCCTTGCCTGCGAGCTCCGTGAACGGAATGGGTTCGTGGTCGAGATAGCGTTTGGAGAGCTCGTCCATGCCGTGGCTCTCGGCACCGCATTCGATGACATAAGACATCAGCATGGTGTCATCGACGGGGGACAGTGTGGCGCCGTGATTGGCGAGGATCACAAGATCGAATTTGAGGTTCTGCCCCACTTTGACCACGGAAGGATCGGTGAAGATCTCTTCCAGGGCTTCAAGGACCTCGCCCGTGGCCAATTGAGGCTCCGTGGCTTGACCTTCAAGATCTAGGCCGTCCCCGCCATGAAGAAGGGGGATGTAGCACGCATCCCCCGGCGCCGCGGCGAGACTGATCCCCACAAGCCGGGCCCTCATGGCATTGAGACTGTCTGTCTCCGTATCAACGGCAAGGGTGCCGAATTCATAAGCTCGCTCGATAAAGGCGTGGAGATCGTTCATCTCGAGGATGGTCTTGTAATTCGCCGTATCGATAGGCCCGTCGGCAGATGATGCACCTGCAGGTTTCGCCTCCGCCTCAATCCCGCCAGCCTCACGGATCCGCCGGGTGAGGGTGGTGAACTCCATGTCTTCGAGGAAGGCGATCAGCTGGGCGTGATCGAAGTCGGCGAGGCCGAACTCAGCCGGGTCATCGAGGTCGCCCACATCGGTCCGGAGCGTCACCAGCTCCTTGGAGAGTCTGGCTTCTTCCGTGTTCTCCATAATCGTTTCGCGGCGCTTCTTCTGTTTGATCTCGCCAGCACGCTCGAGCAGTTCTTCGAGTGTTCCGTACTCATCAAGAAGTGTCGCAGCCGTTTTGGGGCCAATGCCGGGAACACCTGGCACGTTGTCCGTGGAGTCGCCCATCAGCGCTTGCAGATCGATCATCTTCTCCGGGCCGACGCCAAATTTCTCGATCACGCCGTCTGTGTCGATGACCTTGTTCTTCATCGGGTCGAACATCACCACCTTGTCTGTCACAAGCTGGGTGAGGTCTTTATCGGAGGAGACGATCACAACCTCCGCACCCTGCTCTTCGGCCTGGCGGGCAAAGGTCGCGATCAGGTCGTCGGCTTCGAACCCCTCTTCCTCGAGGCAAGGAAGACCGAAAGCGCGGGTCGCATCGCGGATGACAGAGAATTGTGGGCGTAGGTCTTCTGGCGGCTCGTCGCGGTTGGCCTTGTAATCGGGGTAGAGATCATTCCGGAACGAATAGCCCGAGTGGTCAAAGATCACTGCAAAGTGGGTCGGCGTGCCGATATGCTCGACCGCGTCATTCGAGGCGTCGGAGAGCAGCTTCCACAGCATGTTGCAGAAGCCGGAGACCGCGCCGATCGGCATGCCGTCGGATTTCCGCGTCAGCGGCGGCAGCGCATGGAACGCGCGAAAGATATAGGCTGATCCATCGACCAGGTAGAGGCGGCTATCGGAGGAGAGGGGCGTCGTCTTCGGCATGAGCGCGGCTTAGGCCATTGGTTCGGAGAACACCAAAAGTTAGAAGCCTTAAAGATTCCGCGTGATGACTCGATCGGTATGCCAGCAAAAAATTGACTGACCCCCTATTCCGTGTCTTGGGTTCATCTTATATTGTGTTCAGTACAAACTTTCCTTGACTCCGTTGTGAGACTCTGGGGTGAAAGTCGTTAGGGTTTAAGAATATGCCGGTGACAGCTCAAAATGCCGCTGCCTATCTCGCCCGCAGCGCACATTGGAAATTGTCTAACTTACAGATCCACAAAATATTATACTTAGCCGACATGAATTTCGTGGGTCAGACGGGAAGTCGGCTCATTGATGAGTTTTTTGAGGCTTGGGATTATGGACCAGTCGTACCAAGCCTATATCATTCCATGAAGATTTTTGGTGCGAAACCAGTCACAGATATTTTTTGGAATAGCATCTCGATTACAGGATCAGCCGAAGCCAAGATCTTAGATAGAGCGTTGGCTGCACTGAAGGAGAAGAGTGCCGGACAGCTTGTTGAAAATACTCATTGGTCTGGTGGTGCTTGGGCGAAGAACTATCGGCCTGGCGCCCGCGGCATTAAAATTCCGACTAAAGATATGATCGATGAGTACCGAGCGAGAACCTCTCCAGCCGAATCAAGTACCGCAGCCTGAAGAGGCCGATGCTTTCTCCACCCCTGAAGGTGGCGGTGACCTTCAGCGTACGATTCAGGTTCTCTCAGAAAATATTGGCCGCTTGGAAAATGATCTAACTACCGAAAAAGACAATCGAAATGAGGAACGACTTTATTGGTTGCTGGGAATATTTATTCCGCTCAACATTACGATTCATCATTCGGTTGAGAGTTTCGGTGTCTTCTCGCTATTGTTCTTTTTCCAACTCGTCGTGCTTCTCAATTTAGCGAAAAAATTTGGTCACGAATGGGCCGTCCAAGCGCTGGGAACAATGTTGAAGTGGTTCACACAGGTTTTCCAACGCGATCAGTAGGGTTGTTTAGCCAGCGACCAGGCAAGCGTTTGCAATCTACGCCGCAGAGACGACTTTCAGGCCATGGCTTTTAGCGAAGGCCCGTTCTTCTGCTGGGTCGAAGCGCTCAAGGATGAATTGAGCCAGCCGAGGCTGGATCTCTTCACGCCACTTGGAGCCGCTAAAGACGCCGTAATGGCCTGCGCCTTTTTGGATGTAGTCGATCCGGTCTTCGGCCT
>CAWUIJ010000013.1:0-33137 GCA_963922235.1 uncultured Parvularcula sp.
GCATCAGTATGAAAGTCCTGCACAATGATCGCTGCCCTCGTCGGCCCCGAGTAAACGGCCAAGATAGCAGCCTACTCATCAGCAGGCGTTTCTTCGACCAATGATACCAAATCAGAGATAGGCTGCGCGATCTCTGCGAACACAGCCGGATTCAATTGAAAGGGCAGCGCGCTACGAAAGGCTGCAAAGAAAACCACCAGAAAACCGACCAGCGCAAAGGTGGTGATCAGCTTTATACGGATGAATAGTGAGCCGCTAAAGCGTTTTCTCCACGCCAATAACACTGCCGTCATGAGAACCTGGGATCCCGCCCCGTTTGTTTCACGGCCCCAGCAAATGCGTACCCGATGTTCCGAACCGTCTTGATGAACTCTGCTCGGCGCGGGTTGGCTTCGTCTTTGCACCGTAGACGGCTGATTTTGGAATCAATACTTCGGTCAAAGAGATTGGCCGCCGCACCTCGCGTCAGCTCCAGAAGCTGATCGCGGCTTAAGACCCGCGGGCTGTGCCCGACCAAGGCAAGCAGCAAGGCAAACTCGCCAGATGTGAGGTCAACCAGACTTCCATCACAATTGCGCAACTGACGTTCATCCATATCCAAGGTGAAGTCACCGAATGTAAAGCGCTTCGTTGCACTGCGGCTTTCTCCCGGCATCGCTGGGGGAGTACGCCGGAGGATCGATTTTATCCGCGCAACAAGCTCTCTTGGGTGAAATGGCTTCGCCATATAATCATCAGCACCCATCTCCAAACCAATGATTCTTTCGATATCTTCGCCAAGTGCCGTCAGTATAATGATGGGTATATTGGAACGTAGGCGGATTCTCTGAAAAAACTGCCGGCCATCCTCACCCGGCATCATGAGATCGAGCACGACCAAATCGATGCGCTGACCGGACAGGATCCGGTCAGCCTCTGAGGTGTCACGTGCAACACTGGCGCTCATTTCATTACGCGCCAGAAAGTCCGCGGTCAGCTCCCGAATATCAGGGTCATCATCAACCACCAAAATCGACGGAATGCCGCTTAAAGGGTTCATCTTGGTTTTCTAGCAGACCCTTGTCTTGGTTGCACGGGGCCGCAGATCACTGTTGTTCAGGCTCGATCCCCGTCGTGAAGAACAATTGTCGAGATTCCGCAAAGATCTGCGCGTACTCTTCGTTCGTAAAATCGACATGACCAGTATCACCCAGCACAATGAACGACTCGGCAGGGACTCCAAGCGCCCGATAATACGGCACAAAATCACATGTTCCGGAAACTGAAAAGTCGACGTCAGGTGGAGCGACCGTGTAGCAAGGCGCAACCGGATCCAACTCGTTATGGGCTCCATAAATGGGTGCGGAATCGCTATCGATCGTGAAGAGATCGTAGATGCCCCCTGAGATCGGTAGTGCGCCTTTAACGTCCGGTGACTGATCGAGATTGTCGCCGATCTCACCGTACACACCGCCGACCGATGCCAAATAATCCGCGATCGATGGAGCGATGGGATCATCCGGATCGATCGTCGCAACCATTGCAGACATCAGTCCGCCGCCGGAGGTCCCGCCAACAAAGACCAAATCAGGATTGAAGCCATAAGTCTCGGCATTGGCCTTCAGAAAACGGATAGCCGCAAACATATCATGCGGGGCATCAACAGCCGAGATGCTGAGTTCTGCGGCATCGAGTGCGCCAGGCGTACTGATGGCCTCGAGTGCATCCTGGGCGGTCCCGCCCGATGTCCGGTAGTCCATGACGGCAGCGACCTAACCCGTTTCCGCAAAGTTTGTGGCAAACGGAATCACTTGGTCCTTTTCCGTAAAGATAAAGGCTCCGCCAGACGCAAACAGAATCAAAGGTCTGTCCGTTTCTTCGTCTCCTACGGGTGTAATCACACTAAGGAAATAGTCTTGTCCGTCGGTGGTGGCATAGACGATATCTTCAGTGATCGTGGTTTCTGAGAACACTTGATCCAGATACCGGGTTTCCATCACGTCTGAAACCGTCACCGTGTACGTGATCGTATCGGACGCGCCCAAGAAGTCCGTAGCCTGGACGGTGACGATATGGATATTGTCCGCATTGTGATCTTCTGGCGCTTCAAAATCTGGAGAGCTCGCAAACGCCAGCTCCCCTGAATTGGCATCAATGACGAAAACAGCGGCATCGTCGCCGGAAATCGAATAGGTCAATACATCGCCGTCAGCATCCGACGCACTAGCGGTCGCGACAACAAAGGTGTTTTCTTCGATCGTAATGCTATGATCAGAACCGAAGACAGGCGCTGTGTTGGGGAGTTCATCAGCTCCACCGTCCCCTGACGACCCTGAGCAAGCTGTGACAACAGCGAGCCCAACGACCGGCGTCCATGTTATCATGAAGCGCCGGAGTTCGCCGCTCGATATTTGATTGCTTTTCAACACCCTACCGCTCCCTTGAAACATACCCGATGGGCCTGAGAGTGCAGGATGGATGATCCTTGTTGTCGGCGTTTGACCAAACGCGCTCTGTTTTTGACGAATTGTTGCCAGGCGTGGCAGAGAGGGCAATACGTTTTGCGACAGAATGGTAGGCTTGATTGCAACCGGACGCTTTCGACGTGCGGAGAAAATCACTAGACAACGACAGCCATCAACACTTGGAGTCAGGTCTGTGCTTGTCCGTTCATTGAGCAATCATGTTATACTTTGCTTACTGATCTCTTTGTTGCTCACTCTTACCAGCATCTCGGCAGCTTCATCGGCAGATGGACAGTTCGAAGATGGAGCCAACTCCCTCTTTATTGGTCACAGCTTTTTCGTGCCCATCGCCAAATCGTTCGACCTCCTGGCAAGCGACGGACGTTACAGCGAGCATGAAAGCCAAATGGTGTTCGCAGGCGGGGCAAAGGGTTCACCAGGATCACTTTGGAATGATCAGCGCAGGAAGGACCAAATCGAGAAGATGTTGGCTTCCGGTGATATTGAGCTCTTCGGTATGACAACGTCGAGCGATCGAGGCGGCAATGGGTTGACCGCTTATCAACGCTGGATTGACCTTGCCCTTTCCTATAATCCTGACACAGTGTTCTTGATCGGCAGCCCTTGGGTACCACGAGGCCCGCAGATGGATGCTGAGCGTTTTGACCAGCAAGTCGAAATGGCGGGGGACAGAGCCTTCGACATTGTTGCCGACTTGCGTCGAAACAATCCCGATACGGAGATCATCTTTATCAATTACGGAAAGGTTTCGTCGGTGATGCGAACAATGTTCGAAGCTGATGAGCTGGACGACATCACGAAGCTCACCGCTTCAGAGGGGCGAAACACCGATCAAGGAGAACGCCGCTCCATACGCAACCGCTTGCGGGACCGTCGCCAACAGAGCGAACGTGGCTCAACACCCTCGCCCAACGCCGAACGTGAAGCCGCGAAAGATGCACTTTTTGCCGATGCCAATATCGGTCATGCCGGACCCATGATGACGCAATTGTCAGCGCTCGTATGGCTTCACTTCCTTTATGGTGCAGAGGAGTCCGCTTTACCATCTGGTGATTGGAACACAGATGATGTGGAACGCATCACCTCAGAAGCCATCGACTTCAACGCCCGTTACTGATCGAGCGAACGGGAAAAACAAGGTCTGCTTGGAGAGGCCGACCCCGTTTTTCACATCGTTTAGGCGTCAGGCGTTGCTCTACGCCAAGTGGGAAACGGATCAGGCATAGTCGGCGGCGCATCAACCGCATAGGCGACTTCTTCCGGGATCAAAGCAGCATCGAGCTGGGCCTTGAGAAGAGGCCAATCAATCCCCGCACCAATGAAAACAATTTCTTGGCGGCGGTCACCATAAGGTTCTTCCCAATGCTGAGCGATATAAGAGTCGACTTGATCCCCGGCCGGCCAACGCTCGCGAGGAACGCTCGCCCACCATGTGCCTAAGGGCGAGATGCTCGAAAGAGCGCCTGCCAGCGAAAACTCGACAACCCAATTGGGCTGCGTTGCGATCCAGAGATGGCCCTTTGCCCGAATAACGCCGGGCAATGCTCCGTTCAGCAGGGTATGAATAGCTTGCGGATCAAAAGGCCGCCGGGCGCGGTAGGTGTTCGAGGTGACCCCGTACTCCTCCGTCTCCGGCGTATGGTCGGCGAAGCCGTAAAGCTCCTTCGCCCACATGGGATGCTTATGCGCCTCTTCGAAATCAAAAAGGCCAGTATCGAGGATCGCATCGACGGGTACGTCGGAATAGTTCGACTCGATGATCCGGACATCGGCATTCAAGCTTCTGATGATCTTGCGTGCAGCGTCCACCTGTTCGGGCTGCGCATCATCGACCTTATTCAAGATCACAATATCCGCAAACTCAATTTGGTCTGTGAGCAGATGGACGAGCGTCCGTTCGTCGTCTTCGCCCATGACCTCCCCTCGATCTTTGAGGAAGTCGTGGCTGGAGAAGTCCTTTAGCAGGTTCACCGCATCAACGACCGTGACCATAGTGTCGATGCGGGCGACATCGGAAAGGCTGTCGCCTTCCTCTGTGCGGAAATCAAAGGTGGCTGCAACAGGTAGCGGCTCGGAAATTCCTGTCGACTCGATCAGCAGATAATCGAAGCGTCCCTCGTCAGCGAGCCGCCTCACCTCGGCAAGAAGATCATCCCGCAACGTGCAACAGATACAGCCATTGGACATCTCCACCAATGTTTCGTCGGTACGGCTCAGTTCCGAGCCTGCACGGACCAGATCCGCATCGATGTTCACCTCAGACATATCGTTGACAATCACGGCGACCTTACGGTTTTCGCGATTGTTCAGCACACGATTAAGGAGGGTGGTCTTCCCCGCGCCCAAAAAACCAGAAAGGACGGTGACGGGGAGACGCGTGTCAGTGGTGGCTTGCATGATGTCCCAATACCTTTTCCGCGAACCTTGATCGATCTGCTATTGGTTTTGCGCCGTGCTGCATAAGCAAGACGCTCAGCCTGAGTAGACTTCACAAGCGACATGGATTTTTGGGACACAAGCACAAGCCAAAATGTGATGATATCACTTTTTGGCTTGTGCATTGGAGCGCCGTGCAAGAACCGGAGCCAGTTTTTAGAACGCTTTCGACCAGCTCAGCGCGGCTTTGAAATTACGACCCTGCTGGCTGACGCCAGCATTCACAACCTCGTAGTCAGCATCGGTCACGTTGTCGACGCCGATATCGAGACGCACACCTTGAAGCCTATCGATCTGAGGCTCCCAGACTGCGTAAATATCGCCCACGGCATAGCTATCGCGCTCGTCTTGGACGTCATTCACCTCTTCAAATTTATCCGCAAGCGTCACGCGCGATCCGAGACGAAGGCCAGCGGCTTTCCAGATGATGCCCATGTCGACAAAGAAGGTTGTGGGTTGGAGGACGCCCTCGAGAAACTCGCCTGTATCCTGATCAACACCATCGATGGTCGTCAGATTCCCGCGGAGATAGATCCAGGTCGACGTGTAGGAGAACTCCAGCTCCACCCCCTCAATCTCAGCGTTCGCGATATTGACGTTCTGGCTGGTGTTCCCGAACGCCTCTCCGGAGCCGCAAGGCTGTGAGGCCACAACAAAGGATGGCACCCCGGGCGGAGCGGTTTCAGGGGTGAAAAAGCAGCCGAGCGGTGTCTGAACATCGAGGCCAATGAGGTCCTCTACGTCAGAGTTGTAGTAAGACGCTTTGGCCGTGAACTGATCACCTCTTTGAAACAGATCCTCGAAATCAATACCGGCGCCGACCTCCCAGGTTGCGGAGGTTTCTGGTTTGAGATCTTCATTACCGATGAAGAGGTTTGACACGAAGGTCGGACCAAATGGTCCAGGCGGTGCAGTCAGATCAGGAATGGCAAAGTGCGTTCCATCCGCAAACGCCTCATTGAAGGACGGCGCGCGGAAACCCTCAGCATAATTGGCGAAGACAAGGAACTGTGGGATGGGCTTATAAGACACGCCAACCTTGGGTGACCACTGATCTTCGTCGATATCAAAATCACCGCCAGGTTCGGTCGTTTCAAAACTGTCCCAACGCACCCCGGGAATGATCGATAGCTCGCCAGGAATGGGGCCGAGTTTGGTGAGCGCCAATTCAGCCTGAACAAAGGCCCCAGCGAAGGCAGTCGCGGCATCGGGGACCCCTCCTCGCGTTCCATCGTCCGTATCAGTATCTTCACCGGTCTGTTCGTCTTCGTAATACTCACCGCCATAGGTGAAGGTCAGAAGGCTCGATGGGCTTAAGACCAAGCGCGATCTGTTATCGATGGTGAAGCCGATCGTCTCAACAGTTCGATCCGTGATGCGAGGATCATCGACTTCGTCTTCTTCCACCCCGTTGCTGGCAAAATATCCGACAACGTTGAGGTCGATAAGGTTGTTATCCTCTGGGTTCCAAGCGACGCCGCCTTGAACGGTGTTGCTCTCAATATCCCGAAAGACGAGGTCGTTGCCGTCTCCCGCCACATTGGCACCTTGGGGATTCTGAGGGTCCGTTGAGTTGCCTCCAAACCGTGTCCAGGACGCAAAGAGTTCAAGATCATCGCGCGGTCGGAAAGTCGTTTTCAAAAGCGAAGACGTGATCTCATCATCCGCGGGAAGTGTCGTGTCATTCCCCAACTCGATCGAGCCCGAGTCGCGATAGGTGAGATGCGACACCACATCGACCTTTCCATCCTCAGTACGGAAAACGCCAGTCGCACCGACCCTGTACTCGTCATTGGCGGACTGATAGCCAGTGTTCAGCCGCACACCTACGGTCTCGTCACTGTCCAGCACATCGCTTGCGGTGATTGTCTGTGTGGCGATGACACCGCCAAGGGCGCCCGACCCATAAAGAGCTGATGTCGGACCGCGGACAACTTCGATAGACTTCACAAGCTCGGGGTCGACAAAGAAGCGGCCGTCATGGCCTGAGACGAAGCTCTGGCGTGCGCCATCGAGAAGGATGAGAACCCCGCTTCCTCCCAGGCCCCGAACAGTGGGTGAGTCGCCCGTTCGACGCGGTCCAGAGTCAAACTGCGCACCCGGAACTGCATCGAAAACCTCCGAGATCGACGACGCGTTGAAATCCAGGATCGCGTCGCGTTCGACCACCGTGACTTGGCCCGGATAATCAAACGAAGGGATCGGGTTCCGCGTGGCGTAGACCGAGATCGTTTCGACAGCAGGAACAGCCGGCGTCGTGCTGGCAAGAGCGCCGGTTGCTGACAGTGCCGTCACCGACACCCACGTTCCTAACCCAAGAATTCTAACGCTCCCGCGCTTGCATGCCATCGCTTGACCTCACTCGCTTATTTGATATTGACTCGCAATTGCGCTTTGGCCGCTCAAGAATGATATTGCAAGTCATTATTATTTGCGATAGTGCCCTTTCACACCGAACAGCATTGATACGAGGAAGACTGATGATGGTCCGAACCCGGAAAGCCCTCGCGGCCGCTATCCTTTGCGCAAGTACACTGACGGCCTGCGCGACCGCGCCAGGAACGCAAGGCACTAAACCCTCACCCGAAACCAAAGAGATCTCGGCATTCGAGCGCGATCGCTCGTCGATCCTATCGATGGCAGGTGAGTACAAGGTCACCTTCGACTTTACGGAGACCGTCCCGTTCGTGGCAGGTTACGAGCTGAAAGAACCCAAACTCTCAGGCGGGCACGAAGTGGTCCGTGTTGTTGAGGACCGGGGCGATTTCATCAGCCTTCAGCATCTTCTTGTCGTTGGTCCTGACGACAACCCGTTTGTGGTCAAGCACTGGCGCCAGGACTGGCAATTTGAGCCCGAGCGTGTGCTGATGTTTGTCGGCGGCAACGCCTGGGAATGGGAAGATGTCAGCCGGTCGGAACGGAAAGGCGCGTGGTCGCAGACTGTTTATCAAGTCGACGATGCTCCGCGCTACGGCGCCGTGGGAACTTGGTCATATGATGACGGAATCACGCAGTGGACACCGCCGCAGGAGTGGCGCCCCCTTCCCCGCCGCGACATGACCACGCGGGATGACTACCATGCTGTCGCTGCCGTCAATCGCCATGTCGTGACGCCGTGGGGCTGGGTCCATGAGCAAGACAATTCGAAACTTGTCCTGAGCAGCGCCCCCCAGGTGCTCGTCCGCGAAGTTGGCATCAACACCTATCGTCAGTTTGATGAGTTTCCCGTCGAAGCCGCCGATAGCTATTGGGCTGCGACATCCGAATATTGGGCTGGCGTGAGGGCCGAATGGGGCCGGATCGCAGCGTCCAATGACAGCTTCGCCATTGCCATCAAGGGCGAGACGGAAGACCTCTATCGCCCCCTCCTTGGCCTCGCACGGGATATTGAGAGCGGCAACAAATCACTGGAAACGGCGCTGGTTGAGGCACGCGACGTGATCGCCAGCTATGTCACCAGCGATATCGGACAGCTGACTGAACGCCTACGTCCGACCAAAACGAAGCTCGCTGAAGCGCAATAGGTCGTAGGGGATGATGCTGGGTCACCGATTGTGTCAGGCAGCGATGCTGCCTACACTCCTCGCGGCCGTTTCCTTTCCGCAAGGCGCACGGGCCGACGTCGGATTTCTCTATCCGAGCACGTTCCACGCAGAAGACGGTGATACCGTGACAGCGATTGCTTCATTCAGCGATCGTTTTCCTCACGTTGAGCATCCGTTGCGGTCGCAAGATTTCCACATCCTGTTGCCAGATGGTGAGCGGCAGGATTTTGACAGCGTCCACTTGCATGACCAACTCACGGTCTTGACAGCGAAACTCAGTACACAGGGCGTTTATCGGCTGTCCTCTGGCCAGCGCTTGGGGAGAAAGGGTGAAGTGGCGATCATCGATGGCGCCTATATGCGCCTCGGCCCTGACGGCCTCGACCCTTCAGAGTTGCCAGAAGATGCCCCTATTCTGTCATCACAAACGGCCACGGTCTCGGAAGTCTTTGTCCGTCATGGTGATGTGGAACTGCCAGACACACTGACGTCGTCAGGACGACTATCGCTAGCTCTGCACGCGGACAGTCAAAAAGGGTTTGCGCCGAACGCAGAGCTCGAAGTGTCAGTGCATTTCGATGGCAAGCCACTCACGAATGCCCCAGTGACCCTCGCCACCTCACTTGATGCATATACCGATCATAGTGATGGTAAAAGCTATCCTCTCAACACAGAGGGCCAAGCTTCCTTTGTCGCAGACCAGCCGGGACCGCACGTTGTCTTTGTACGCCATATAGCGGCTGCTCCCGATGGTTCAGCAACTGACATCCGCAGCTACACAACCGCTCTGGTGTTTGAGCTGAGTGATTAAACCAACAGAGCCGGAGATAACGGAGCCCTAGAAAGCGGGGTCTCATCGTTCAAAAGGAAAATGGCACTCCCTAGGGGAGTAACAGCCACATCCCAACATATTGATTTCCTTCGATGGTTTTACAGTTTTCTGGAGAGTTTTACACTATCCGTGCGCGGCGCGTTCTCCAGTTTCGCCGCTCCAGCCTTGGCCAGAACTTGTTGCCGCACATCGCGGACGTACCGCTGGAACTCTGTGCGCGACCGATGGCCAGTGATCGCCATCGCTTCATCTTCGGTGCACCCGGCTTCAAGCGCCATGACCGCCGCCGTTGCGCGCAGCCCGTGAAAGGAAAGCTGTGGATCAACGCCCGCCGCGTTCGCCGCGTCGCGGAACCAATTATAAAAGGACTTTACAGACCGCTGCCCGCGGGCCGTGCCGATGACGAAAAGCGAGTCCTTCGGCGTGGCGTCAAGCGCTTCCCTAAGACCTGACCTGACGACAGAAAAGAACGCCCCCTCGCCTACTTTGCCCTGTTCAGCGCGCAGTTCGTCACCGGTCAGATGCGCCCATTGCAGGGCACACACGCCTACGCCACGCCGGGCGGTGTGAAAGCCGATTTCAAAGGCGGTGCGCTGCTTCGTGCCGATGGGCCAGCGCTCGCGAAAACGCTCGCATTGCTCAAGCGGCCATGGCGGCGTGTGCTTCGTTTTCACCCTTCGGATGTCCACATCGTTTCGATTCACCGGGTTCGCCGTGAGCACGCCATCCCGGATGGCCAGCTTCGCAAGCATTCCCAGGGTCTTCACCATGTGATTGACGGTTGTGTCAGGGCGCTTGCTGTTGTCGATGATGCTTTGCACCGCCTTTGGCGTGAGCTTCGCCATCGACTTGTCGCCATAATCTTCAATTAGACGGTCAATAGACTGACGAACGTTCCTCTTAGTATTATCAGCGTACCCTTTGAAACGAGCGCTCGCTAGGAATTGGTGACCATAGGCAGCGACGGTCCCCGCCTTCACCTTTTGCACTGGTGCGTTGCGCTCTTCCTCCGCCAGCAAACGTCCATAGGTCGCTCGGAAGGCCACGGGGTCGTCATGGTAGTTCGGATGAATGCGGATCGCCGGCTTGTACCCAAGGGTACGCCCGAAGTAGCTGTACCACGTACCTTTCGGCGCAACGTGATCAACGGCGTAGAAGTGCGGTGGCTTGGCCAAGCGGATCGGCATTAGTCCCAATCCTCCCCCTGATCATCATCATCGGCGTTGTCTTCATCGTCCCGCTGCCAGCATCGGAAAGCTGTTTTTAGCTCGTCAATGTCCCAGATAATGCGGCGCCTATCGGGAACGCGCCGGGGCTTGGGAAGGTGGCCTTCGGAGACGAGCTCACGGAACGCTGTCTTTCCAATGCCCAAAGCGGAAGCAGCGTCGGTTTCATTGACGGCAATCACGATGGTCATTCGGCACACTCCCTATTGTCGGTGCGGTAGAAGCGCTCGTTGAAGCGGTCGCGATCCTCTTGCCAAAAACTCACGCGGCCCCCTGATCGGGTGCGCCTGCCGATGTCGGGGTGTTTTTTGAGGAAGTCCGAGACGGTTGAGGGCGGATGCCCGACCAGCTCGGCAAACTCACGAATGGAACGGGCTATCGGTGCTTCCTGAGCCATAACGATCTCCATATATCACGCTTACACCGTGATGTATGAGAGGTCAATTTGTATCACGGTAAAACCGTGATGTTTATTTTGCCTACTTATGCCGTGAGCCTTACGCTCACAGTTCCAGCGGTCGCGACCGCTGCGCCGGTGGCAACGCCGATCTTGTGACCACTGTCGAGGGCGATGACCCGCTTGTTAACAGCGTCCCACTCAACCGGATCACCCAATGAGAACGTGTCCGTGGTGGCCTCTTTGGGCAGGTCGAAGACGCCTGCGGTCGAGAGCGCAACGGTCGCGCCACTAGCCACCTTGGTCGCGGCCACGCCAAATAGCTGGCCGACCAGAAGACCCTCGCCGCTTTCCAAAGCTGCCGGCGCTTCGATGGTGATGCTATCACCGGGTTGGATAAAGTTCCTCATTTTTACAAACCTTTCGAGGTTGCGAAGGTGATGGTCGACGGGGTTCGCGTCCCGCTCTCCTCTTCACGGAGAGACGTCAGCACGCTGCGCATATCGGAGAGGGAGCGGTAACGAATTCTCTTGCCCTCATGTTCGACCTCGACCGCGCCGACCGCCACGGCCTCTTCGAGAGTTTCAATCCGCTTACGGCGTTTTTCGGCGTCGGTTTCGGTCATCTCTTAGGCGCCTTGGTTCAGGTAGAATGGTCGCCAGTCGACAAAACCCGCTCCGAAGTCGAGGCGAACTTTGATCTCCACACCATCCACGTCGAAGCCCTGCCGCGTTTCGATTTGCGGACCGGGTGCGCCTTCGAGATAGGCATATTCCAGGCCGTCCACCGTTGCCGGATCGGCTGTCACGTACCAGGCGCCAGCGTCGGACAAGCGAGGCTCGACCACAAGAGAAAGAGATGCAAACGGATTAACGTCATCCGTCTTGGCCGCCTGAACGGTCGACAGAAGCTTCTCCGCGGTCGTCTCCAGGTCCGGCGGAACCACAAGGTAGCGCGGGGTGACGTCGATCAAGTCGGACGAAAGGCCGGTCTGTTTCCGCATCGCCAGGCGCGCAGCTGAAAGGGTCGTCTCGGAGAGAGCGGCGCCGGTGCCCGCTAGGTTGCCGTGCGCGGAGGAGAAGAGCGCGTTGCCATCCGACATCGTCGGGTTGCTTTCTAGAAGCGTGACAAGCTGATTGGCCTCAAAAGCCGCGGCGGCGGCTCCGATGCGTGCGGACAGATTGGCAAACGCTCCGAGGTCATCGTTCACAATCGCCTGGCGGCTCAGCCCGATGATCCGCCCGAAAGTGTTTAGGCGATATGTCTCTTCGGCCTCAGCCATGCTGCCGCGGGTGTATTCACCGTTCTCGGCCACTTCTTCAAGTGTTGGGGCCTCGCCAAGCTGCACCCGGTGCTTCGTCCTGAAGTCGCGCGCCGTCGTCTGCCGGGCCACCGTTTTCAAGCCGCTCGGCGCCGAGGCGTAGGCCTGCCGAAGGGTCCGGTTGACAGCGTCGCCGAGAATCAAGGGGAAGTCTGACGTGCTATGCAGCGCCCGCGTTGCGATTTCGCCAGCAGAAAGCCCGATTATGCCTTGCCCGCCACGCTGGAGGCAGTCGCGAGCGATCTCGACCAGTGAAACGGCAGCATAAGGGCGGGCCTGATCACTAAGACTATGCGAGGGATTCGCCCGTGCGAAGAGGGCTTCGCCTCGACGGCTCACATAGTCCTCCAGGCTCTCCTGCGAGGTCACGCTCGCCGTGCGGATGGTCGGCGCGGGACGGCGGCGCATGGCATCGAAGGCGGCGGCGCGTGCTGTGTCCGTGGTCGCTCCGGCGTCAATCTGATCATCGGCCCAAGAGCGGTCGAGCCCCGCCACGTTGGCGATGCTGCGGATCTCTTTGTTGATAACGGCACGCTGCTCAGTCGCGGCCTGTTGGATTTCAAGTTCGTCTTCCATTTGATGGTTCCTTACTGTGCTGGCCGAATCGGCAGGGACGGGGACAAGCGACACCTCGACGATGTCCGGCTTGATGGTGAGCACGCGGCGCCCATCTTCTTCCGCTCTCGTCGTTTCTTTGGGGCGGTAGCCAAGGGACACACCACGCAAGGCGCCGTCCTCGATCAGGTCGAGGGCACGGTCGCCCGCCTCACCGCGGGCGATGCGGACTGAAACGATAAGCGCCCCGCCGTCCATCCTTGCGCTCTCCACCACGCCTAGGGCATCGGCGATGGAGTCCTGACGGTGCGCGTTGAGAACCGTCATTCCGGCGAGCCGGGTTAAGTCCAAGCCAGAAAGGTCGAGCCTTTCAATGAAGGGTCCGGCATAATCCCGACGGGGAACGTCAGCGCCGGTCGAGGCTGTGGCCTCAAAAGTCCGGGCTTCTCGGTCGAGGGAGCTCGAGGTGATCGGCGAACGTCGAGTGATGAGCGGCAAAGTCATGCGGCCTCCTCTTCTGGTCGAGGCTCGCGCACAGCATCGGCGGCGCGTTCGGCGTCCAGAGCTTCGATATCCAGACCGCGGCCTGCCACCACCTCGCGGCGAGACATGAAGCCAGCTTCGACCGCTTCTTTCTGTGCGCTGATTTCCTTCTGAGGGTCGACCCAGGCCCAACCCGGTGTGATCCAGCGGGGGACGAGGTAGCGGTCAGGGTCGCTCTCGAAGCCAGGGGCGTTAAGGCGCCCAGCGAGCATTTCCAAGGTCAACCAGCGTTGCCACACAGGACGGCAGAACTGAAAGACGAGGACATGGTTCTGCACCGCCTCGATGCGGCGGCGGAACTCAATAAGAGCTGCACGCGCGCTTGAATAGTTTGTAGACGAATAGTCGCCAGTCAATTGTTCATAGGTGATGCCGAGACCCGCGGCGATGCCGCGAAGTTGAAGCCTTATGAACTCGTTTGCTTCAGCACCGATCTCCGGTGGATCGCTGAAGCGCACGTCCTGCCCAGGGCGAAGAACCTTCAGAGTCCCCGGCTCGAGACCGCCTTCGAGATTGCTGCCGTCCTGCTCACCAGTGAAGCCCGCCATGCCGCCCTCGGAATCGGTCACAAAGCCAGTCAGAAGAGCGCCGATCTGTTGGCGGACAATTTGCGCGTCCTCGGTCTTGTCCAGCTCAGCGAGCCTAAGAAGCACGGGTGCAAACCATGAAACGCCCCGCACTTGCCCCGCGAAGCGCCGCTCAAAAATGTGAAGCACGTCAGCCGCCAAAACCCGAACTGGTTCGAGCTGCCGCATGAACGGAAGGTCCTGCGCATCGGGAAGGATGTGGTAGGCCACCCGCCGACCGGATGCGTCAAACTCAACACCGGCAATGATCCGCCCACGGTCTGGAAGCTCGCGGGTGACACTGGCGTCGAGCTGCTCTGCCGCAATCTGGCGAAGGCGAAGGGCGCCGGCGTCCCGGTCGGTCTCCAGTATGACCAGCGCTTCTCCGTCCCGCACCATCGCGGCGGCAACACCCGCGGTCATAGCGTAAAAGTCGCCTAATGCGTCGATATCGGCACTATCGGTCCAGCGCTCAAAAGCTTGGTTATGGGCACGGCGTAGGTCTGGATCCTCGACCGCGCTCTGCGGTTTGATACCCGTCCCGACCAAGGCAGTCGTGAGCGTGTCCAGCCCCTTTGCCGCGTGCGGATTATTAGCTGTGAGGTGTCTTGCCCTAGCGCGAAGCTGGGGACCGCCGTGTAGCCCGCTTTGATTCGACCCGAAGGAGACAGCCGAATCGTGCCAGCGGCGACCCCCGCTTGCTCCTTCATAGCGGCGACGGTTCGCAGCAGCCGTACCAGCTTGAAAGATCTTGGATAAGGCGCGACGGATCATGAGCGCTTTAGGTCGTCGACTTTTCTGATTGTTTCCGACAAACTCATAACAGCGCAGACGCCCTCGAAGTCCTCAGACGCTAGCCATGCGGACGCGCAAGCGCGCTCGACAACCGTTATTCTCAGTTCACGAACAGGTTGCCCACCGAATGTCTCTGAGATTCCATCTGGCCCCCTGTGCGCGTCAAAGATAACGATGAAGGCATCACCAGCGAAGGTATCGTTTATTGCCCGCCAGTCGGCGTATTTTTCACCGTTGAAAGGAAAGAGCCTGTAATTGGGGTTGTCCCCCAGCCGGAAAATCTCTTCAGTAGAAAGACCAAACCGCTTCAATTGTGCCGCGATCATCATTGGAATTGCAATAGACGTTGCAAAATACGTTGGAGGTAGACTCCCAGGTTCAAGGAACCCTGTTATCGCCTCAAGAAGGGGGAGCTTGAGTAGCTCAGACGGGCAATCAGCAGCTACCAGCGCAAGGTCGATCAGTCGTGCGTTTGAGTTGCCACGGGGGCCGGTCGGGTTATGCAGTTCCCGGATTTTTGCAGTCGCCTCAGAGGCTAAACCTTCACTATCAAGCTTTAGGTCTAGCTCTACTTCCAAAAATCTCTGCACGTTTGAATTTTCGAGACCAACAGGATCCGTTTGCCAAAGGCTAATTTGTTCGGCATATCGTTGAGCAACTGTAACAGCACCCTCAAGATGCAGTCCATTCCGTGCAAGGACCTTAGTGGCGGCGATCACAACAAGGTCATGATAGTCGTATGTCCACCGCCCAGCCGAGTTGCGCTCGCCAATGCCATCGGCCAAGGTTAAGCGGCGCCAGTTCCTCAAAGCATCAGTGTTAACGCCACAAATGCGCTCAACGTCAGCGGGGCTGTATCTCATCAGTCTTTACCTTCTCACATGCCGTCACGATGGTACCGTGATAACTACGGCAGTGAGATGCGCCCCTCAATCCCAAATAATGTCCGAAACGGTCCAGAATGTCCGGAAGCGCATTTTTTAGGCCTAGACCGTCGTCTCGACCAGCCGAACACGAATCATCCCCTCACCGTCGGAAAGAGCGTCTTCGACTTCAAAGCTTTCCCCACGGACAGTCAGCGCGTCGCCGTGTGCAATTTTAGATGCGTCGGATGCCTTCACGTCGACGCTGAGGTGTCGGCCGTCTACCGAAGCTTGTTCAAGCCGAAAAGAGGTGCTTTCATCGAAAACCACCCCTTTGATCTCTCGCACTGAGCCTGCCGCATCGGTCCAAGTCACAAGTTCACCGAAGGCTGCGGTGACGCCATTGTTCAGGCTATTGAAAATTGCTGTCGTCATTTGCTTTTCATCGTTCAAGCCAAGCGCTGTGGATTGTCGCGCGTTTGGTCGGTTTCGGTTCATTCGGCGATGGTTCGCCGCGCTTTGGCATAGCCGCTAAGGCTTCGGCCTCGGAATTGAGGCGAAGCCCCGCTGCATAGAGTCCCTGGAGCGCTGCTGATGCGTAAACGAAGCAATCGAGTGCTTCGTTTCTTGGACGATCAGACCTCGGAACCCATGACCGAACGGGCCTGCCGTTCTGGTAACGAATCACGAGCCGTTCAGACGTGAGCTGATCAGCGAAGTCGGTGGGCAAGCTGTCGGCGAGATGAATATATCCCGGTCCCGCTTCCCTGATCTTGAGACGCGCGGCGAGCTTGTCCTTGAGGGCGTCAACGCCGATCACAAACACAGGCGAGCCGCCTTTGCCTTTGGACGGCTTGCGTGGCCAGGGCAGGACTCCGACACCGCCGCGACCCTTGATCCCCCACCATCGGCGAGCCATGCGCGGTGCAGTGAAGGCGTAGGCTGCAGCCGTGTGGTTACCGCCGGTGTCAATACAGGCGGCACGAATTGGCAGGGCGGGGACAGCAAGACTGTGCGACCATGTTCCTGAGAGAAGACGCTCTAACTCGGACCAGACCAGCGAGCCAGAAGGATCGCCGCGAAGGATACTATGCTGAATAATCCAAGCCTCTTCGTCAGCCCCCCATGCTACGACCTGAGCCTCTAACCGGTCATCCTGAACGTCGACGCCAGCGGTCAGGACGACAGCCCCCTCGGGCAGGTTTCCGGCGAGCGGCTCGCGACGTTTGTCGAGCGTTGCGCCCTCGGCAATCTCGCCTGAGCGATCCTCCCACGACTCGCCAAGAGCGGTGTTCACCCAGACTTGCAGGCGGGCGGGGTCCTTGTGGACTTTGCCATGCTCCACCGCCACTTCGCCCCACGTGACGAAAGGCGATGCGAGCGCGGATAGGTGGAAGCCCGCAGCCTTACCAGGTCCAGGTGCGGTGGCTCTCCACTCGCCTTTTTCCAGCATTGCAGGCTTGTCGGACTCCTCGGCGATCCCTCCGCACTCGTCACAACGAAGGAAAGCCTCGGCGCGGCGCCCCTCAGGCCAGCTCACACGCTGCCAGCGGATCACATCGAAATGCCCACACTGCGGACATGGCACATAATAGCGACGTTGATCACTCTCTTCGTAAGCTTCCTCAATTCGCGAGAGACCTTTGATCGTTGGGGTTGAAATAAGCAGGATTTTACGGCGCCCACGGAAAGTCGCGGTGCGCTTCACAGCAAGATCAATCGGATCACCTTCACCTTCAACGTCCGCGGGGAAGGCATCAACTTCGTCAAGCACAAGATATCGTGCTGGGGTTGATCGAAGGGCTGCAGCGGAGTTCGCGCCGGTCATGACCAGGTGCCCACCAGGAAAGTCCTTTTGCGACATGGTGTTGCCACTATCCCGCGACCTCGCTGGAGCAATCCTAGATCGAAGTTCCGGTGAAGCTTCAATCATTGGATCGATCCGTGTACGCGTGTTTCGCTTCACCATGTCGACCGACGGCATCACCAAGAGTGCGAGGCCGGGGGCATTGTGGATCGCATACCCCAAGAAATTCAATCCGATTTCGGTACCGCCGAGCTGCGCCCCCTTCATCACGACAACCCGCTCCACCAGAGAACTGATGCTCATCGCATCCATGATTTCTTGGAGGTAAGGCGTGCGGCTTGTTCGCCATCGCCCACCTTCTGCCGATGTCGAGGGAAGCATGCGGTGCTGATCCGCCCACTCCGATACCGTGAGCGTCGGCTCCGGTGCCAAGCCTTCTCGCCAAGCACGGTCGATGAAGGCCGCGGCTTCAATCATCGCTAAGCGCCCCCATAGGATGCTCAGACAATTCTGTGAGCTGAGCACGCACTTCGCGATCCAGACCAGCGAAGAGCTTATGAAGATCTGCGCCAGTTTCGTTCGCAAGCGTCGGTGCAACTCTGCTCACCCAGGTCTGCCACGCGTCCCGGTCGTATCGCGCCCTCTCAAATGCAGCTCGGCTTGCTTCCCGGCGATTGATTACGTCACCCCGAGCCTTTTCGAGCGCCAGTCGTTCTCGTTCAGCCTTCAAGCGGTCTAACTCTTCGCGTGCGGAAAGCTGAGCTGGTCCTTTGGTCCTATTCTTTGAAACGTTCGCGTTATACCAACTGATCGCCTCTTTTTCCGGGACTCTTCCGTCTTCGGTGATGGGTAAACCATCCTTGATCAGCTGTGAGACACGCGAGCGGGAAACACCGATCCGATCAGCGAAAGCTGCTTTCGAAATGCGTCCCTCAGTGTCCAGCATATTAGCACAAAGCTCCACTATGACTTTGTTAGTTTAGCAATTTAACAGGCTTCACGCTAACTAAATGGTGGGGTCCGAACATACCCGCACCCCACCAGGTAGGAAGGACCCGCAAAGGAGGGCGGATGCGAGAGTGTTCCGGCGGACGTACAACAAGCCAATCATCGTTCTCGCAATGATCGTTGGCGGTTGGGATCGAGGCAACGGTGATGAGGGGTATTTCGGCGTCCGCCTCGACCTTCCGCTCTGACACGTCTCGAGTTCGCCCCTGTCGATACGCTTCCTTGCCCGCGTACAAAAACTTATTCTCAAGACCGAATTTCATAACACATCCTATCATAATTCTTTTTGACAGCATACTGAGGGGTAGGCTGTTGGTTGGTGAGTCCTTGAGCAGAAGGCAGAGAGCGACCAGCCCAGGGGGCCAAAAAGGCCGTCCGAGCTGGTCTCCACTGCCTCAGCGTGCGTGTTGGCCGGAGCCGTCCCGTCGCGTTGGCCCATACAGCGGCGCAGGTGCCCTGTGCAGTCGACTGCTACTTGCGAGGCGGTTCCTGCGCCCCGTCGTCCACGCTTCAGTCTTTCGAGCTGCGCTGCGGCTGAGGACGAGCCCCACAGTAACCGCGTACGACTTCCGCGCTGCCGTCTTGAAACCGACCACGGAAGAAGAGAGGCCGCGGGCCGAAGCCCGCCACCTGGGACGGCGCTAGGCCGCCTCGCCTTGATTCAGCTCCTCGGCCTCAACGGCGTCCCGAAGGCGCGCCAAGGCTTGCAGGGCTTCGCTGGCGGCTATCTTGATCCGCTTGCCTTCGGCTTCGACATCATGGGCGTTTAGTGTGATCCTCGAGCGCCCAGCCGCGATTGAGCGACTGTTTTGTTCGACCCTTTGGGCGTGGAAGGCCAAAGTCTGAAACTTGTCACAGACAAGACCGGCTGCGTGCTGAATTTCCGATTTCATCACGCAGCCTCCACATGCCTATTGCGCTGAAGGCTGCGAGCTTCTTCGGATGCCATGCTTACATCCTTGAGAGCGGGAACGATCCAGTCCCGATATCCATCGATGATGAAGCTCCGCAGGCGTTCGACCATGCCCGCTGAGGGGGCAGGGCCATGGTTATCGAGCGAGTGGATGTGGAGGTCGATTTCCTCCTCACACAACACCAGAGCATCGATCTTATGGAGCAAGGCCTCGCGCAGGCGTTCGAGCGAGTCGCGTAGATCACCATCAGCGACCGAGCGTTCAAACTTGCGTTCGAGGTCGGTTTCGATGATGACACCATTGTCTCCTGCCAAAGAAACCTTGGTGAGCGGTTGGGTGGCTAGATCACTCATCGCTCACCGCCTTTGCTTGGCGAGCTGATACGTTCTTCTCTCTCTTGCATCGCTTTTGAGAGATCATTTAGAGCAGCATCGAGCCGTTCGTTGACGTGGATAAGAGTCGCCTTTGTGTGGTTCACGAGCACAAAGAGATCATCTTCACCAGCTCGGCCGGAATCCACAGCTATATTGAGAACATCGTTCAGAAGCGAGACCTCATAGGCGGTCCTGAAAATCTGTCCGCTAATGTCTTCGAGAGTGACGCCGCTGTTCATGACGACACCTCCGCAAGGGAAGCGAAGAGGCGAAAAGTTTTACAGTGCTCACGCGAAACCCTGGCGCTGCCTAGAGAAGCAGTTTTACAGTTTTTGACGTAAGCGCCTGATTTTGCGGAGTTTTGGCACTCCCTAGGGGAATCGAACCCCTCTTTCCAGGTTGAAAACCTGGCGTCCTAACCGATAGACGAAGGGAGCGCAGAGCCGGGCTGCACCCAGAAGCGGCCAGATACGGAAACGTGCGCAGGCTTTCAAGCCTTTTTTGGACTAAGCGGCACTTGCGTCATCCAGCTCAAATTGTGCGGCCTCGCCCCCGCGCCACGTATCAGGCGTGATGCGGCCTGCAAGATGAAGACGGGGCCGCGTTTCGTCTTCCAAAAGAGCGCCCAAGGGCTCGTCTTTGACGCCAAAGGCGATGCCCCGCGCCGTTTTGCCCAGGCTGTCTTCAATGGTGATCGAAAGGTGCCGGTCACCGACAAGCCGCGCATGCCGGATGCGAACATCAGAGAGCGCAAAGCGCGGCTCAGGATTGCCTTGGCCGAAAGGCCCTGCAGGGCCGAGCACTCGGCAGGTCGCAGCGGTCACAGCGCCGAGACCCACAACACCGTCGAGGATAAGCGGACGCACAGCTGTGGCCTCTGCCACCGATGCGGTCAGGCGCTCGGCAAGATGCTGGCGGAACGGCTCAACCTGGTCAGGGGACAGTGAGAGCCCTGCCGCCATGGCATGGCCGCCTCCGCCCTGGATCACACCAGCAGCCGCAGCGTCTGACACGGCCGCGCCGAGATCCACGCCCTCGACGGAGCGGCCAGAACCGGTCCCCTTGTGCCCGTCGAAGGAGATGCAGAAGGCGGGCCGGTGAAAACGCTCTTTCAGGCGTCCAGCAACGATCCCCACCACTCCGGGGTGCCAGCCCTCACCGGTAGCGATGATCGGCTCGCTGTCGCCTAAGCCTCGTGCCTCGACCTGGGCGATCGCTTCGCGGCGGACGCCGTCTTCGAGGCGGCGGCGTTCTTTGTTGAGAGCTTCGAGCTTTTGAGCGATTGCGGCAGCCTGAGTTGGCTCGTCTGTGGTCAGAAGATCAAAGGCAATCTTAGCATGACCGATCCGGCCCGCGGCATTGATCCGTGGTCCGATCTGAAAACCGATATGGCTCGCGACTGCCTGGCCCTGCAGCCCAGCGGCCAGCGCGAGCGCCCGTAGGCCAGGGTTGCCCTGCTGTCCCTGTTCGAAATCTCCGATCACCTTGAGACCCTGGGTGACCAGCAAACGGGTGAGACCGCGGAGCGGCATGACATCGCAAATCAGGCTCACCGCCACCAGATCGAGATACCGGGTCAGCTTGGGCTCAGGGCGGGTCTCAAACCAGCCGCGGCGGCGAAGCTCACGGTTGAGAGCAACCAACGTCATGAAGGTCACGCCGCCCGCGGAGAGATTGCCAAGACCAGATGTGTCACCGGGACGATGGGGATTGACCAAGGCAAAGACGCCCGGGCGTTCGCTCATCAGGTGGTGATCAAGGACCACGACGTCCGCGCTCGCTGTTCCCAACACCTCGCCGTGGTTCGAGCCGCAATCGACTGTCACGATCAGCGATGCACCGCGTTCCTCGAGAGCACGGACACCTTCGACGCTGGGGCCATAGCCTTCGGTGAAACGGTCCGGCAGATGAACGGCAGGATCCGTGCCCACAGACCGCAGATAACGGCACAGAAGCGCTGATGAGACCGTTCCGTCCACATCGTAATCACCAAAGATTCCGATCGTCTCACCCCGCGCAATCGCATCTGCGAGGCGCTCAGCCGCTCTGTCCATCTCCATGAGAACGGAGGGGTCGGGCAGGTGCTGCTTAAGGCTTGGCGAAAGATGCGCCTCAAGCTCCTCAAGGCTCACACCACGGCCAAGCACAACCTCAGCCAAGAGCGTGTCGAGGCCATGGTTCTGCACAGCAAGATCCGCTGACCGGCGACAAACCTCCCGCTGACGCCAGGAGCGTCCGGTCACAGAGTTTTCCACACCGAGAAGTAGCGGCCAGCTGGGATCAAACGAATCAAAGGGCATGACACAAGTGTGCCATGCCCCCTTTCCCAAGGGTAGCGCTGACCATGAGCGAAAGACCCCTCGCCGATCTACTGCTGCGCGCGGACGTGTTCGATCACCGCTTCGAGCATCACATCGCTCGCGGAGAAGACCGGCGCCTCGATCAGGACGTCGGGCACCACGCCGCGGGGCGTTTCATCGCCTGAAGGCCGGATCAGATAGGCTTTGGGATAGCCTACGACCAAACCTGTCTCAGGCAGGGTGAAGGTCTCCATCGCGCCGTAACTTGTAGGAAGATCAGAGGTCTCCTCACCAAGAACGGTCGCGAACCCATAATCCTGAAGCAGCGCTGCGACGCTTGCCGTGTTCGAATAGCTGTAGCGATCGACAATAGCGTAGACCTGTCCTTCGAACTGCGCGCCGTCCCTGGGCCTGGAAAACGGAATGTCGAAATCGAAGGTCTCTCCATAAGGCGTTTCCGCATAGCTTTTGGCGAACTGACCCGAAACGCCGTCAACGGACGCGGGGTTCAAATCGATCCGCGCTTGGTTGGACGCCTCTGACTGCGCGCTGGAGCGGACCAAGAACCGAGATGAGAAGCGGAACGGTTCATCGGCAAACCACGCAATCATCCGATCAGAGAACGAATTATCTCCGCCGGGGTTTTGGCGCATATCAATGATCAGCGCCTTGGCATCAGCTTCGAGGAAACTCTCAAAGCTCTCGTCGATAAAGGCCCAGAACGCTGTCGGGTCCCAAGGATTTTCCGGTGTTTCAATCCCGTAGAAGACACCCGGCTGCAAATACGCAATCCCACCTTCTAAAATCTCAGCCCTCCGCGCATAGCCATCAAACTCAAAGGACGAGGTTGTCTGCTCGCTTGTGCGAGCGTCGAGTGTCTCGCGGTCGATCATATCGACAGTAACGACGCGAGTGTCGCCTGACGTGTCTTTGACCGTCAGTCCGATGTTGTCGATGGATCCAGTCTCAATCCAGAGGTCCAGCGGGAATGTCAGCTCAAGGAGCGTTCCGTGGAGGTAATCGCTATCCGCAGAGGTGTTCCGGTAGAGGCGCGTCAGCCATGCTGACATCTCATCCCCATTAATCGCGACGATCTCATCTCCTGGCGCAACGCCCGGCGCGTAGCTTTCAGCCACGAAAACACGCTCGCCGCGGATGCGCGGATAGATCGGAAGAGCCTTACCGCCCGCTTCCCTATACCGCTGCCAAATGGCTGACGAACCCTCGACCCGCGCATGGGCAATGTTCCCGAAAGCAGCAAAGCGCTGGAAGATGATGAGGGCTTCACTTGGACGAAGCGGCGCGTCCAAAGCGAGCATCAGCTCATCATAGAGCGCGTCGTAAGCGTCTTTGGATTGACGCGCATAGAGATCGTAGTGGGCGCTCTGAAGACCCTCATAAAGGTTCGTGAGATCGGCCTTGAGCTGGTCGGGGGTGAGCGACTGCTCGTCCGGGGCAAACGCTGTTTCAGGTAACGGCGCCAGATCCGTGATGGGCAACATCGTGCTCGGTCCGGCTGCACACCCAGCGATCAAAAGCATCGCGCTCGACAATAAAAACTTCGGAGACATTCTCACCTCAGGCCTTGATTCACACATCTTCCCCAAGCGCCAATCGCTACAAGATAGCGATGACGGGCCTATCCCTTTGTCCTGACGAAAACCTGACCACGCTGAAAAACCTACCATCTTTTCCCAGACTGGCCTAAAGTGCACAGGTGGGAAGCGCGTCGGTGACACACTCGTATCAGCTTGGGCATTGGACCGTGGACCTTTCCGCGGGCCGGCTCGTGTCAGCGTCGGACGAGACCGAGCGGCTTGAACCCAAAGTCGCAGATCTTCTTCGGATCCTGATCGACGCGTCCGGCGAGGTCGTGAGCCGAGACGTGCTCTTCGGTACCATTTGGCCGGACGTGACCGTGGGCGAGGACACGCTCACCAGGCTCATTTTCAAATTGCGGCGCGCTTTAGGTGATGATCCGAAAGCGCCCTCTTTCGTCGAAACGGTTCCGAAGCGCGGCTACCGACTGATGGTGCCCGCGCAGCCCGTGGAAGAGGACGCCCCCGCGACGAACGACCGGTGGAAGACGTTCATCCCTTGGGCGAGTGCCGCTGCGGCGATGGTCCTTATCTTGGCTCTCATCGTCCTCATTGCCCCGGGTCGCGATGGGGAGACAACGGCCCTCGATATCAAGCGGGCGAACGATCGCTATATGCTCTTTACACGGGCAGATAACGAAGCGGCGATCGATCTTTATCGGCGCGCCCTTTCCCAGCCATCACCCGATCCGGAAGCCGAAGCCGGCCTTGCCGCCGCGTTGGTGCAGCGGGTCATCCGGTGGCCAGAAGTTTTGGGCTCCGATCGCGAAGGCGCGACCTCGCTCGAGGCGGCGCTTTCCGTTGGATTGACAGAGACGCCCGAAGCGCAGGCCACCCTGGATCGTGCTCGCACGCTTGCGGAACGTTCTGTCCGGCGTCGCCCCAATGATGCCAACGCCTGGCGTATCGTCGGATTGGTCCGTACAGCGCAAGGCGATATCGACGGCGCTTTTGACGCCTACGATCGGGCTCTGCGTTATGATCCTGATAACTGGGCGGTCCAGATCAACCTCGCCGAGCTCTTCGACATGAAGGGCGACCCGGCCCGTGCTTATTCCACCCTCACCCAAGCCTATGAGGGCATGGAAGAGGCTTACGCGGCAGAGCCCCAGCGCATCGCGCCGTGGCGGGCACCGCTGGGCGTGATCATCGCGGAACGTGATCTGCATGCGGAGCGTATCGATGATGCTGAAGCCTGGTACCGCCGCGTGCTGCGCGATGAGCCTCTCAATGAGCAAGCGACCTTAGGCTACGCAGAGCTGCTCCTTGTGACTGGCCGGAATGTGGAGATGCATAATCTCTGTGCCGATTATCAACAGCGCACGGGTGAAGTGATCAACTGTCCATCCTGATGGGGCGTATGGGCCCATTGAACTGACCAAGCGATTTTGACCCAAAGGGTCCAACGCCGCTATCTGAGCAGTATGGGAACGGGGCCACATCAAACTTACCTGACGATTGGTCTTTGTGGCCTCGGCTTAGCCCTGGCCGCCTTTGGTCTGGAACAGCTCGACTACCGCAACGCCGTGCGTGGTTTATCGACCGAAGCCTATGTGGTGATCATCGCTGTGGGCTTTGCTGTCTTGGGCGGTTTCACAGCCTATCATCTGACCAGCAAAAGAAGCCGCAGCGAAGACTTTCAACGCAATGAAGCGGCGGTGAAGTCCTTGGGGCTTTCCGCTCGCGAGCTTGAGGTCTTGGAGCTCCTCGCCGCCGGGAGAGCCAACAAAGAGATTGCCCTCGACCTCGGCGTGTCACCCAACACGGTGAAAACGCATCTCTCGAACCTCTATCGCAAACTGGAGACGCAGCGTCGGACACAGGCCATCGATGCCGCTCGAAAACTAGGACTGATCCCCTAGCTCGCGCGCGCAGCTCGCCGGGTCGTGATCAGAAAAACGGCGTATTTCCTGGCTTTCACCCGTTTGGGTGATACCAATGAGGCCATCATTCGGCTCGTTCTGGCTCCGTTGACGCTGCAACGAGAGGAGACATCACATGCTGCGCATCGCCCTACTTTTCGGCGGGATCGCCGGGACCGGTATCATCCTGACAACCATCATCGGGCTTGCCCTGAACGATGGCCAGCACGGCAGTATGCTGATCGGCTACCTGGTGATGCTGGTCGCTCTCTCGCTCATTTTTGTCGGGGTGAAGCGCTATCGTGACCAAGAGCTCGGCGGCGTGATCACGTTTGGAAAGGCCTTCCTTGTCGGCCTCGCCATCTCAGCTGTCGCCAGCCTCTTCTATGTGGTCATCTGGGATATCTATCTGGCCGCGACCGACTACGCCTACATTAGCGACTATGCCGCTGGTCTTCTCGAAGCAAAGAGGCAGGCGGGTGCCTCCAAAGACGAGCTCGCTGCTTTGGCCGTACAGCAAGAGCAAATCGTCAAAAACTACGCCAATCCCCTCTTTCGAATCCCCGTGACCTTCTCGGAGATTTTCCCAGTGGGGCTGGTGGTGTCGCTGGTGAGTGCCCTTTTGCTCCGCAACCGGAACTTCATGCCCGCAAGAACCTAGCTTCGGGCTAGTTCAGCTTCTTCTTCACCTCAGAAGGTTCTGGGATGGGCTGCGGCACCGGCGCGACCGAGACGCCTTCGTCCTTCAGCTCCTTGACCTCAGCGGGCGTGGCTTGCCCAAAGATCTGGCGCTCTTCCGCTTCACCGTAATGGATCTTGCGGGCTTCCTCCGGGAACTGCTTACCGACATTGTCGAAGTTCTTCTCGACGTAGTTCTGCGCTTTGCGCGCCGCCTCGTTCCAGGTTTTCCGGACGACTTCCATCGCTTCGTTGCGCGCCGCACGCCGCGCCGTTCTCACAGCCGGGGCCATCAGGGCCTTCTGAACGTCATTCGATCCGCAAACGGGGCATTCAAGAATGCCCTCTTCTTTTTGACGGTCAAAATCAGCGCTCGATGAGAACCAGCCTTCAAAGCGGTGGTCCTCGACGCAACGAAGAGCGTATTTGATCATCCAGTGAACGTACGCACAGCAACGGAGCGATCAAGACCAAGCGAAGGGATACGGGTCCTCATGTCACGGCTCCGCTCAAGATCGAGATCAGCTGCGACAAAGCCGGGTTCATCGTCCGCTTTCTCCGCAAGGACCTCGCCCCAGGGGCTGACGATCAGCGAATGGCCATAGGTCACTCGCCCATCCTCATGCTCACCGCCTTGGGCTGCCGCCAAGACAAAGCTCCCCGTCTCAATCGCCCGCGCCCGTAAGAGCACCTCCCAATGGGCCTCACCCGTCGGAACCGTGAATGCTGCCGGGATCGTCAGGATCTCCGCTCCTTCCTGGGCCAGGCTGCGATAGAGATGCGGGAAACGAAGGTCGTAACAGATCGAAAGGCCAATCTGCGCACCCTCAGCTTCGATGATCACCGCTTCATCGCCGCAGCGGTAGAGACTCGATTCACGCCAGCTCTCGCCCGTGGGAAGATCGACATCGAAGAGATGGATCTTGTCATAGGTCGCCAGGAGCTGGCCGCCTCTGAAAGCGAACTGCGTGTTCGCGACCTTGTCCTCTCCATCGACGGGCACAGGCATCGACCCGATGATGATCGTGGCGCTGAGCTCTTCGGAGAGAGCCGAGAAGGCAGCAACTTCGTCGACATCGGTTTGCGCCAAGCTCGTTCGAAGCCGCGGACGATCACGATCGAGCAGCGTCGTCATCTCGGGCGTAACGATCAGTGTCGCGCCGTCAGCCGCAGCATCGCGGATCAATGCCTCAGCAGCCGCCAAATTGGCTGCGCGATCGACACCGGTGCGAAGCTGGACGCAGGCCGCGCGCATCACGCTCATGCGGCCAGCATCGCGTCGAGTTTGCCCGCGCGCTCAAGCGCCGCAAGGTCATCCGAACCACCCACATGGGTGTCGCCGATAAAGATCTGAGGAAAGGTCATCGCCCCTCCCGACCGATTGATCATTTCCTGCTTCTTCTCTTTGTCGAAGGCTGCAGGGATTTCTTCGATCTCGGCGCCCTTCTTTTTCAAAAGGCTCATCGCGCGCACACAATAGGGGCACATGACTTTGGTGTAGATGGTGACCTTCGCCATGACGAGGCTCCTTTAGACTTCTGGGAGGAGAACTTGGGGATCTTTGGCCGTTTCGAAAACCCGTGCGACGGTGACCGCAGCCACAAAACTGACCCCCGCTTTGCGCAGAGACCTAGCAGCAGAAAGAAGCGTCGCGCCACTGGTGAGAACGTCGTCGACCAGAATGACGGCCTGCCGCTTGGCATCAGGTGACGCTTTGAAGGCACCGGAGAGGTTTCTTCGCCGCCCTGCAAACCCTAGCCCGCGCTGCTGGGGAGTCTCTTTCACCCGCTGCAGAAGATCGAGGCGGTACCGCATGCCGGATCGCTCCGAGAGCGCTTTCGCTAAGAGTGCGGCTTGGTTGAAGCGGCGGCTGCGCAGGCGCTTGGGGTGCAGGGGCACGGGCTGCAGCACTGCATTCCGAGGCGGCTCGATCGCCGCCAGTGCTGGCACCATCAGACCTCCGAGCGTTGGGGCAAGATCGTGGCGATCGCCGTATTTCAGTTGCAGGATCAGATCAGCCGAGAGTGCATCATAGGTCACAGCGCTCCGCACCTTATCCAGCCGTCCTGGCCCGCAGAGCGCGCGGTCATAGCCCCTGGGCGCGGTACAGGGCGCGCAGAGCGGAAGCCCCGCGTCATGCTCAAAAGGCGCACCGCAGAGCTTGCAGCTGGGCGGGGTGACAAACTGAAGCTGCTGCCAGCCCCGGGGGGAGAAGGAGCCTGGCTGCGCCACGGGATCGCCCGTGATGGGGCATGTGGGCGGAAAGATCAGCCGGCCGAGCGGTAGGGCCCAGCGCGACGCTGCCCTTGGGCGCGGCCGCGATATCCGCCATGAAGAGGAGGTTATGTCCGTCACCGCTCCGCCATCGATCTTTTCACCGCGCCTTCGAAAGATGCGCCTTGATCGCGCAGCACCGAGCTTTGCCCAGCATGACTTCCTGCACCAGAGGGTCGCTGCAGATGCGCTGGATCGGCTCGAGACCGTGCAAAAGCGTTTTGAGAAGGCCCTCTTCTTTGGTCCCGCCGCGCCGATCCTTGCGAAGAGCCTGACCCCAGCCGCAGATGTTGGTGAACTGACGATGGCTGGTGAAAGCGCGAAGCAACTCTGTGCTGCCGGAGCAGAGAGCGCCGTCGAAGCGCGTGCGTCGGCGCTCCCCTTTCCCGACAAGAGCTTCGACCTCGTGGTCTCGCTCATGTCGTTGCATGCTGAGGATGACTTACCGAAAGCCCTCACAGAAGCGCGCCGCGTTTTGGTGCCCGACGGGCTCTTTGTGGCGAGCTTCCCCGCTGAACGCACACTGAGCGGTTTGCGTGAAGCCCTGCGCGATGCCGAGACCCAGATCACGGGGGGCCTGAGCCCGCGGGTGCCGCCCTTTGTGGCGATCAAGGACGGTGGCGCGCTTCTTCAACGCGCAGGCTTTGCATTGCCTGTGGTCGATACGCAGCCCATTACTGTTCAGTACACGAACCCCCTTCGTCTCTTTCAAGATCTGCGCGGGATGGGCGAGACAGCCACGATGGTCAAAGGCAGCCGGTCCGCCCTTCGCCGCGATGTCCTCGCGCAGGTCCTCGGCGCCCTTGAGGGCGAAGAAATCGTTTTTGAGATGCTGGTCATGACGGGCTGGGCCCCTCACCCAAGCCAGCCCAAACCTCTCAAGCCGGGAAGCGCGACCGCGTCGCTTGCCGATGCCTTCAAAACCGACGGCAACGCTTAGCTCAAAAGATCTCGAACAGCGGCGGCGAGCGGCCGGTCAGCGGGCACAAGATCATACGAGAAAAGATCCTCCGCCTTCGACCAAGAGAGCTCCTGGCCTTCCAAAGGCGCTGGAATGCCTTTGTACTTTCGGCATGCATAGAGGAGCAGAAGAAGCTCGCCTTCATTGTTGAACGCTAGCGGAGCGAGACAGCTCGTCTCCGTGTTCACCCCGAGCTCTTCCTTCAGCTCACGGATGAGACCCTGGCCAGGGTCTTCGCCATCTTCGATCTTGCCGCCAGGAAACTCCCATTGCCCCGCGTGCGATTTGCCCTCGGGCCGTTGGGTCAGGAGAACGCGGCCATCGCGATCAATGAGAGCGCAGGCCGAAACAATCAGCATCGAGAAGGGTTACTGAGCGCGAGCAAGCGCGAGCGTCGGAACAGCCTCGTCCTCAGACAAAGCCGCGACGACAGACTCGGCCGGGCGGATCCGCATAGGTGCCGCATCCCGTGCCTCGTCGAGCGCAGCAGCAATCGCTTCCTGAGTCAGATCCTCGACGATCGCGTCGCGACGCTCGCTCAGCGGTGCGAGGCGCAGCTCACGCTTCGCTTCCAGCTTCACGATGTGCCAGCCTTGTTCAGTTTCGACAGGGCGCGAGGCCTGACCGACGCGAAGACCTTCAACAGCCTGTGCCAAAATGGGATGCAAATCGCTCGCGCGCACCTCACCCATGCGGCCCCCTTGCGATGCAGTGGCTTCGTCAATGGAATGGCGCGAAGCGAGAACCGGGAAACTGGATGCCGGAAGCTGGGCAGCGAGGGCTGCAGCCTCGTCCTGGCTGGTGACGACAATGTGCGAGATCCGCATCACAGCCATATCGGCGAGCGCTTGCTGTTCCGATTCGTAACGCTGGTGGATTGCCTGCTCGTTCACAGCACCACGCGTGATCTGGTCGAGGTAAGCCTCGGCCAGGATTTGGCGCTCAGCCAGAGCAAGCGCTGCCCTGATCTCCAGCGCATCAGCAATCCCTTCACTGCGGGCCGCCTGGGCCAGAGCGACCTGATCAGCGGCTGCATCGACGGTGCCCGATGCCAAAAGCTCGCCTGCATCATCGACAGCCTCACCCGTAAAGGCGGCTTGGGCGTAGGCGTCAGAGACCCGCAAAACCTCATCACCGATCGATGCTACGACCGGATCGAGATTTTCTGAGACCGAAGCGAGCGTCCGTGGCGGCTGCACAACACCGAGACGGATCGTCTCAAGTGAGGTCGCGGTGACCAAAGCGGCACAAAAAAGTGCCCGAAGCATCGCCGAACCATGGAGCTCCTGCGCTGCACGCGCGAAAACCATGCCGGTGAACCGAAAACCACGGACCGATACAGCGACGGAACGCTTATTTAATTCAATACCTTGCACAACCACACCCAGGAAGCTCAGCGAGTCAGTTAAGAAGCCCTTAACGACTTACAAACGAATTGACGAATCTTCCTTTGCGAGGGCAGTGCCAACACGCAAAAATTTGACACCGAAGGGGGCTGCTACCTATCTGCGGAGCGCCTCCGTGGTCTGAGACTTGAAGTGGGGTGCCCGCGCGGCTTGAGCTCGCATGCGGCAAGAGATTCAAAAGGCAGGTTGATGGCTAAAGTATCCCTCGCGCAACGCCTCTTCGGCTCGGCCAATGAGCGCCGACTGAAACCGCTGACCAAGCGCGCCAAGAAAATCGGCGAGCTGGCAGACGAGATGGCTGCGCTTAGCGACGAAGGCATCGTCGCGAAGACAGAAGAACTGAAGAACCGCTACAAAGAAGGCGAAACCCTCGATCAGCTTCTGAACGAGGCCTTTGCCCTCGTGCGCGAAGCGGCCGATCGCGCGATCGGTCTTCGTCCCTACGACGTCCAGTTTGTCGGCGGCATGGTCATGAACGGCGGGAACATCGCCGAGATGAAAACTGGCGAAGGCAAAACGCTCGTCGCCACCCTTCCCGCCTATCTCAACGCCCTGACCGGCGGAAGCGTCCATATCGTGACGGTGAACGACTACCTCGCCGCACGTGACGCAGAATGGATGGGCAAGGTCTACGAAAAACTTGGCATGACCACTGGTGTGATCACGAGCGGGATCGATGATGCAGCCCGCCGCGAAGCCTATGCCTGTGATATCACCTATGGCACCAACAATGAGCTCGGCTTCGACTACCTTCGCGATAACATGAAGCAGTCGAAGGAAGAGATGGTGCAACGGGGCCATGCCTATGCGATCATCGACGAGGTCGACTCGATCCTGATCGACGAGGCGCGGACACCGCTGATCATCAGTGGACCGACAGAAGATAAATCTGATCTTTACGTCGCCATCGACAAGCTGATGCCGAAGCTTGACGATGAGTGCTACGAGATTGATGAAAAGAAGAAGCTCGTGACACTGACCGACGAAGGCAACGAGCGTGTCGAAGACCTCCTCCGTGAGATGGAACTTCTCAAAGGCGAAAGCCTTTATGAGGCGGAAAACGTCTCCATCGTGCACCACGTGCAAAACGCTCTGCGTGCGCATAAAATGTTCACGCGCGACAAAGACTACATCGTCAAAGACGAGAAAGTCGTCATCATCGACGAGTTCACTGGCCGGATGATGGACGGCCGCCGCTGGTCAGATGGCCTGCACCAAGCCGTCGAGGCCAAGGAAGGCGCCGAGATCAAACCGGAGAACGTGACGCTCGCGTCGATCACGTTCCAGAACTACTTCCGCCTCTACGACAAGCTCTCCGGCATGACCGGTACAGCGATCACGGAGGAAGGCGAGTTTCAGGACATTTACGATCTGTCGGTGAATGAGATCCCCACCAACAGGCCCATTGCTCGCGATGACTTTGACGATGAGCTCTATATGTCGGCGCGCGAAAAGTACCGCGCGATCGCCATTCAGATTGCTGAGTGCCACCTCAAAGGCCAGCCAGTCTTGGTCGGCACGGTGTCGATTGAAAAGTCAGAATACCTCTCGTCTCTTTTGAGTGACAAGAAGTTCTGGAAAGAGGTTGCTGCCGATCTCACCAAGCGAGCGGGCGAACTTAAAGATAAGCAAGTCGAAGAGCGCGAGCGCCTGACAAAGATGGCTGCGGACGTTGAAGGTATGGCGCGCAAGCCCATCCCTGTACCGCATAACGTTCTGAATGCTCGTTTCCACGAGCAGGAAGCTGAAATCGTCGCATCCGCTGGCATTCCCGGCGCCGTGACCATTGCGACCAACATGGCTGGTCGCGGTACGGACATTCAACTTGGCGGCTCTGTGGATATGGAGATCGTGCAGCACCTCTCAGACGAGGATGATGCGGAAACGATCAACGCCAAACGGGAAGAGATCGAAGCGAAGATCAAAGAGCAAAAGCAAGTTGCCCTTGATGCTGGTGGCCTTTTTGTTCTCGGTACGGAACGCCACGAAAGCCGCCGGATCGATAACCAGCTGCGTGGTCGCTCAGGCCGCCAGGGCGACCCCGGCACAACCAAGTTCTACCTCTCTCTCGAAGATGACCTGATGCGGATCTTCGGTGCAGGGATGGAGAAGATGCTCAACCGTTTTGGCATTAAGCCAGACGAGTCGATCGAACACCCATGGTTCACCAAAGCCGTTGAAAACGCCCAGAAAAAGATCGAGCAACGCAACTTCGATATCCGCAAAAACGTCCTCAAATATGATGACGTGATGAACGACCAGCGCAAAGCCGTCTTCGAGCAGCGTATCGAGTTCATGGACACGCCGGATGTCGCGGAAATCATCAGCGACATGCGGGAGACGTTGATCGAAGACGTGGTCGCTTTCCGCATTCCCGAGCGTAGCTATGCTGAGCAATGGGATATTGAAGG
>CAWUIJ010000014.1:0-32069 GCA_963922235.1 uncultured Parvularcula sp.
AACGGGACGGGTGAGATCGCCGACCTGATTGGTGCGGACTTCGCGAGCGAGGTCGGTGTCTGGCTGGACGCGGGCCAAGAACATGCTCGGACTCACGGGCCGTTGGCGGGATGCGTGGCCGTCCTGCAGGCCGTGCTCGAGACCGATGACCGGGCGGAGCGCACCGCATGCTTGCTGTCCGATGTCATCCTGGCGCGGGCCCTTAACTGCAAGCAGGTACTGTCGGTGACTGCGCAGCGGCTGACAAAATCGGTGCTGCGAGACCTGACATCAGAAGGGCAGGAGGCCGACCTGGCAGTCCAGGTACGGATCCTCGAATCCATCTTAGAGACGATCCGGTTGGCGCGGGATCTGGCTCGTCGCGCCGAGGCCCTTCGCACCGTCGCCCCAAAACTGCGTGCGAAAGGATCGGACGCCGCGGTCGATCTGTTTCTGACCGAGGATGCCGTGGCGCCTGCGTCGATGCTCTCGCCTTATATTCGCGGTACCTCGACCCCCATGACTTCCCGAGCGGCGCGGCGGTTCTGCGACCGGCTGGTGGAGCTGGGCGTGGCGCGGGAACTGACCGGGCGGCCGACCTTCCGGCTTTACGGGATCGCGTCATGAATGTCGCGACCAGGAAACGGAAACCAGCTGATGAAGGCGGCGGCGTCTTCGACCGGGAGCTCGACGACCTGCCGCAGGAGCTGCGCTGGCGCGAGTGGATGGGGCGGATCGAGGCGGTATTGTTCGCCAGTGCGAAGCCGGTTAGTCGTGACGACCTATCCCGCGTGGTGGGGCAGGGGGCCTCGGTCGAAATGCTGATCGACGACATTCAGGTCGAGCTGACCGGTCGTCCTTACGAACTCGCCCGGGTTGCTGGCGGATGGATGTTCCGCACCAAGACCCAGTTCGCCGATGCCATTAAGGCCTCTGCGGATCTCGGCGACCAGTCGCTCGGCTTCACCGAGATGGAGTTGGGCGTGCTCTGCGCCATTGCTTATCAGCAGCCCATCGATCGGGCCGGTCTCAAGGACATCTTCGGCAAGGAAGTAAACCGCGATCTGCTGGCCCGGCTGCGGTCCAAGGATCTGATCGCTAGCGGGCCCCGGTCACCGCGGCCGGGGGCGCCACACACCTTCGTGACGACGGAGACGTTCTTGATAATGTTCGATTTGCAAAGCTTGCGGGACCTGCCCGACCTAATGAGCGTGACGAGCTAACCCGAGAACGGTCGCATTGTCGGTTCGAAAGTTTGGGAGAAGCGAGTAAGATGACCATTGTACTTTGGCAAGCCGGATGTCTTACCAAGCGCTTATAGAATACCTTTGAACGGTTTCGTGTCCATTTCGCCCGTCTTAGAAGTGTATTTCCAGAACCGGAAGCATAGTCGCGAAATTAGGCTGGGTTTGCTTGGAGCTTCACTTGAACTCCGCTGTTTCTCGTTTTCTGGCCGACTTTGGTTGGTCTTGCTCATGATGATCATCCTCTTGATCGGTAGGTTTTTAGCCGAGGCAGGGAGACAATATTTCCAAAATCGACGACCGTCTCGCTTTCTGGAATTTTCCGGTGCTATCCCACCGTTGTGCCCAACCAGAGAGTGATCTCAGGTAAAGCCAATCGAACAACAACACCGGCGATAAATGGGACCAATCCTTTCAAGATCCGAACCACCGGAACTTCGGGCAGAACGGCTTTGAGAACGAAGTCGTTAATTCCGGCGGGCGGTGTGACCAGTGCGAGCTCAATCATAGCAATCACGATGATGCCAAACCAGACCAAGTCGAATGCTTGAGCGACAACGTTGGGCAAAAAATACGCGAAGATCAGGATGATCGCTAAAGTGTCTTCTTTCCTTGGGGTGCATGTTCTGGAATGCGCGCGGCAACGAACTGGATTGTGATCATGTAGAGCGCAAGGCCCAGAAGGCCGGGTAACACACCGGCGATGAGCAAGTCGCCGACATTAGTTTGGATCAAATTGGCGAATTAATGGCCTGAAAGGCGGCTTTCGACGCAGTAGAAAAGTTCTTTGCCCCGATGGTTTCGAGCGAGACCTATAACTCTTCCTGTGGTGCGCGAAGCAATTGGCCACTAGCATGTGCTCGACAGCTTCAAAGGCTGCTTTGGCCGGGCAGGCTTGGCGCTTGGTCTGAATACGGGCGGTTGCTAACCCAAAAATTTGGAGAAGCGTGGGTTGATCTACCACCAGTCGACAGTTTTACTGTTTGGTCCCGACACAGACAAACCAAAAGCTATGGTGGGCGGGGGCCTATCGACTGCCCTGTGAACCGCCGCAGCGTCAACTGTTTCGATCGAGTACCTCGCATGCGAAGATGCAAACACATCGGCAAAATTGGAGCGGGCCATCAGGCCACGTTCCAGCCTAGAGCTACTTTGGAAAATCGCGCCTTCGGCAAAGTGATCGCCTGGAACCGAAATCCCGCGCGGACGGATACGCTGACCAAAATTGACGCCGAGGAGGGATTATCTTTTCAAGCGGCGACGTTAGAGCAAGGTGGCGAGCAGGCGGATGTGATGATCACAATCACTTGGTGTTTTGCGCCGCGTTTTACAGCAACTCACATCGTATAAAGGTGCACGGACACCAAAGGCAAACAATAGGTCGAGGCCGCGCTTCTGGCCAAGGCCGAATGTTTGCCGATTAGGTCGCGCATTCGATTAGCGTTGGCGAAGCGCAGCATGCGGCTAATGATGGAATGGTCAAAGAAGCCGGGATTTCTCAGCTGAGCGCTTTAGTCCATGGCAAGCATCTAGGCCGCGCGTTGGAAGATCAGATCAACTTGTTCGACGGTACCGGCGTTGGTATGCAGGACCTTGCTGTTTCCACGGCATTCATTGATCTGGCATTCGAGCGTGGCGCCGCCACTGAGGTCGATTTGTAATCGTTACTATTCACATAGTTACCTTCCAAGTAATGATCCGCTGCAGGCGTCACCATAGGGGGCACCCGATCTCTTTTGAGAGGGTCTGCAAGCATCCTTTTGTCTCTCCAGGGTATCACCCAAGACCTCCCTAATCATCGACAGAATCCGACTAAGGCGGGCAGTCTGAACCCGACAAAAACCTGCAAACACGGTGAGCCCTAGTGACCAAGATCGACCAAGTTGAGACCCTGATCCTCGACATCCCCACCATTCGTGGTCACGTGCTTTCGATGGCTACGATGCGCACGCAGACGGCTGTGCTGATCAGGGTCAAGTTCTCGGACGGCTCTGAAGGCATTGGCGAGGGCACGACAATTGGCGGGCTGAGCTATGGACCTGAAAGCCCTGAAGGCATCCAGTCGGCGATAGAAACCTATATCGCACCGGCCTTGCTTGGGCGCAACGGCGACGATGTGAATGGTGCGATCCAACTGATCGACAAGCTGGTGAAAGGCAACCGCATCGCCAAGACAGCTGTCGAGATCGCTCTTTGGGACGGGTTGGGCAAGCGTTTAGGCGTGTCGGTATCGCAGCTGTTCGGGGGTGCTGTGCATGAAAAGTTACCCGTCGCCTGGACCCTGGCCTCGGGAAATTCGGAGACAGATATAGCCGAAGCCCAAGAAATGATCGAAACCCGTCGTCACAACATTTTCAAACTGAAGATCGGCAAGCGGTCTGTGCGCGAGGATGTGGCGCATGTGGCTAGTATCAAAGAGGCTGTGGGCGCCGCTGCCAGTGTCCGCGTTGACATCAACACCGCGTGGTCCCTGCAAGAGGCCCGCTGGGGTCTGAGGGGCTTACAAGAGGCAGGGTGCGAGCTGGTCGAACAGCCGGTGCCCGCCCGCTATCGCCGCGCCATGGCGGAACTGACCGAAGGCTATGAGATCGCCGTAATGGCGGATGAGGCGCTAAACGGCCCCGAGGACGCCTTGGAAACCGCATCTATGCGTGGGGCGGATGTCTTCGCGGTTAAGATTGGGCAATCGGGCGGGCTCAAGCGTGCATCTGAGGTCATTGCTATCGGTCAGGCGGCAGGACTGGGCCTTTACGGCGGCACGATGCTGGAAACCGGTCTGAGCACCGCTGCGGCCCTGCAGCTTTTTTCGACCGTCGAAGACCTGGCATGGGGCACCGAGCTGTTTGGCCCGCTTTTGCTGACCGAAGACATACTTGCCGAGCCAATCGTATACCGAGATTTCTGTGTCGAGACCCCCAAAGGAAGCGGCATCGGCGTATCGCTCGACCCCGACAGGATCAATTACTTCCGCCGCGATGGCGGTCGGACCAAGAAAGCCGTCGCCGGCGAATAGGCTCGCGACACGGATACCAAACCCCGCCAAAGCGCATGCAAAAACGCGAAGGCAGTTATGAGGAGGACACCCAATGTTCACGCAATCCAATCTCGATGCATTCGAAGCGCGGCTCGACGGCGCGATCCAGGATGATCCGGAAACCGGCGTTTTCCGATGCCGCCGGGACATCTTCACCGACGAAGAGCTGTTCGAGCTTGAAGTTAAGCACATCTTCGAAGGCAACTGGATTTACATGGCGCATGAAAGCCAAATTCCGAACCCGGGTGACTATTTTACCCTGACAATGGGCCGGACCCCCGTCGTCATCACTCGGGACAAGGACGGCGAGCTGCATGCGCTGGTAAATGCCTGTTCGCACCGTGGTGCGCAGCTTTGCCGTTTCAAGCGCCGCAACCAGAAGACGTTTACCTGCCCGTTCCACGGCTGGACGTTCTCGAACACTGGCAAACTATTGAAGGTCAAAGACCCGAAAGGGGCGGGCTACCCCGAGCAGTTCAACAAGGATGGCAGCCATGACTTGACCAAGGTTGCAAGGTTCGAAAGTTACCGAGGCTTCTTGTTCGGGTCGCTCAATGCAGATGTGAAGCCGTTGGAAGATTACCTCGGTGAAGCGCGCAAGATGATCGATGTCATGGTTGATCAGGCCGACGAAGGACTCGAAGTGCTACGCGGGTCGTCCACCTACACCTATGACGGTAACTGGAAACTGCAGGCGGAAAACGGTGCGGATGGCTACCACGTCTCTGCTGTGCACTGGAACTATGTCGCCACCACTGCGCACCGCACTGATGACGGTAAAGAAGATAACATCAAGGCGACCGACGCGTCGAAATGGGCCAAGCAGCGCGGCGGTTTCCACGCTTATGAAAATGGGCATATCCTGCTTTGGACCGAATGGGCGGACCCAACGAACCGTCCGGGCTATCCAAGATTGGACGAATGGACAGATAAATTCGGCAAAACCAAGGCAGATTGGATGGTCGGCGTGCTGCGCAACCTCTGCCTTTATCCCAACGTGTTCCTAATGGACCAATTCTCTAGCCAGATCCGCGTCTTCCGCCCGATCAGCGTTAACGAGACCGAAGTGACCATCTACTGCATCGCGCCCAAAGGAGAGAGCCAGGAAGCACGTACCCGCCGTATCCGGCAGTATGAGGACTTCTTCAACGCCTCTGGCATGGCAACGCCGGATGACACCGAAGAGTTCCGGGCCACACAGCGCGGCTATGCTGGCGCTGCACACGCCCAATGGAACGATCTGACTCGCGGTGCGACCCAATGGATCAAAGGTCCGGATGAAGACGCCAAAGCTCTCGGCATCAACCCTGTTATGTCCGGTGCTCGCACCGAAGATGAAGGTCTGTTCGTCATCCAGCACAGCAACTGGTCTGAACGCATGGGAGACGCCATCGCGAAGGAACGCGAAACCGCACCCGATGCGGCCGTCGCGGCGGAATGAGGAGAAAATACAATGAGCACTGCAACTCTTGAACGCCCAACGACTGCGGCAAGTATCACTTTCGAAGAAATCCAGGCTTTCCTTTTCGCCGAGGCACGCGCTTTGGACGACCGTGAGTGGGACACCTGGCTGTCTTTCTATCACGAGGACTGCCCATTCTGGATGCCAGCTTGGGATGACTATGACGCTCTGACGGAAGATCCGCAAAACGAGATGTCTTTGATGTACTACCCAAACAAGCAGGGGATCGAAGATCGTGTATTTCGGATCAAGACCGATCGGTCTTCGGCGACGTCTCTGCCAGAGCCGCGCACTAACCACTACTTGTCGGGTATCGAAGTGCTAAGCCGTGAGGGCAGCGAGATTAAGCTGCGCTTTAACTGGCAGACGCTGAGCTATCGCTACGGCAAGACCGACCAACACTGGGGCACATCTTTCTACACCCTCGATGCTAGTGGAACGAAACCTTTGATCACCGACAAGAAGGTGGTCCTGAAGAATGATCATATCCACCATGTGATCGACGTTTATCACACCTGATCCCGTTCAATTCGGGAACCAAAAGACCTCCGCGCACCCTGTCAGGTGCGCGGCCAAGGGAGGAGCATGCCATGACAACCTACAACGTTGCCCTGAACTTCGAAGATGGCGTCACGCGTATCATTCAGTGCGATGACGATGAGAAAGTGACCGACGCGGCCTTCCGTCAGAAGATCAACCTGCCGATGGACTGCCGAGACGGAGTCTGTGGCACTTGCAAGTGCTTCGTCGAGAAGGGTGAGTACGAGCTTGAATTCTACATGGACGAGTCGATGAGCGATGAGGAGGCCGAGGAAGGCTATGCGCTCACTTGCCAGATGACGCCGGAAAGTGATTGCGTTGTGCGGGTTCCGACCTCATCCGCCATTTGCAAGACTGCGCCTGAGGCTGTCGAGGCAGAAATTCAAGGTGTCGACCAGCTTTCCGAGACCTCCTTCGGTCTGCGGGTGAAGCTGACCAAGCCGATCAACTTCCTGCCAGGCCAGTATGTAAACCTGACGGTTCCTGGAACCGACAAGCACCGTTCCTATTCCTTCTCTTCTGCGCCTGGAGCGGACGAAGCGACCTTCTTGATCCGCAATCTGCCAGGTGGTGTGATGAGCAGCTATCTTGGCGACCAAGCAAAGCCGGGCGATGGCCTGACGGCCACTGGTCCGATGGGGGCTTTTTATCTGCGTCCGATCGAGCGCGCGCAGCTTTGGTTGGCTGGAGGCACGGGTCTTGCACCGTTCCTGTCGATGCTGGAACAAGTGGCCGAGCAGGGCAGTGACCATCCGATTGTGCTTTACTATGCCGTGACCCGCGCTGCCGACCTCGTCGAGCTTGACCGTGTCAAAGCACTTGCCGAAGCAATCGGGAACGTCAGTGTGATCACCATCCTTGCAGCCGAGGAAGACGCACACGACCGCAAGGGTTTTGTCACCGATCACGTGACCGCCGACGATCTGAATGGTGGCGATTGCGATGTATATCTCTGTGGTCCGCCGCCGATGGTGGACGCAGTTCGCGACCACTTTGGCAAACTGGGCGTCGAGCCTGCGAATTTCTACTACGAGAAATTCAACCCGACCGAAGAGAAGGCCGAGGCGGCATGACCCAGCGGTTCGAAGACAAAGTCATGGTGGTGACTGGTGCCGCGCAAGGTATAGGTCGCCAAGTCGCCGAACGCGCCGCCAGCGAGGGCGCGAAGGTCCTAATCGTCGATCGCTCGCCCGCCCGAAAAGGTGTTGTCACGACGATTCACGATGGCGGCGGAATTGCCGAGGCAATTTCTGTCAACCTTGAAACCTGGAACGGCTGCGACAAGGCTATTCAAAAGGCCGTCGACCTTTGGGGGAAGATCGACATTCTCGTGAACAACGTGGGTGGTACGATCTGGGCCAAGCCGTTTGAACACTACGAGCCCAAGCAGATCGACGCCGAGGTGCGGCGTTCTCTTTTTCCTACGCTTTATTGTTGCCGTGCCGCCATAGAAAGGATGCTCCCTCAAGGTGCAGGCGTAATCGTCAACGTCTCGTCTATCGCCACACGTGGTCTCAACCGGGTGCCCTACGCAGCAGCAAAGGGCGGCGTAAACGCGATCACCGCCAGCCTTGCTTGGGAGGTGGCAGAGCGCGGAATACGCGTAGTTGCGACCGCCCCTGGTGGAACTGAAGCCCCGCCGCGAGTGGTGCCTCGCAATCCGAACGCCGAAGAAGAACAACCCGAAGATTGGTACAAGACTATCGTTGACCAGACCATTCAGTCGTCATTCATGAAACGATACGGGACTCTCGACGAGCAGGCAGGTCCCATCCTTTTCCTTGCATCGGACGAAGCCTCTTATATCACTGGAGTTACCGTCCCAGTGGGTGGCGGCGACTTAGGTTAGTGTGATTTTGTTTCGAGCAGCCACAAAGATTTGGGCTATGGCGACTTAACTAGGGACTGGAGCTTCCTCCAAAGGACCTCGTTCCTCTTCACCCAGTTTCGGTCGAAGCCAATCCGACTCTTGCGGACAAAAACGCGACGGCGGGGTGCGTGAATGATCATTAGAACACTTCCGCACATTCTTCTACTCTAAGGCTCAACATGTACTGGCTCGAGAAACGCCAACAGGATTTCTATGGGTTGCTCGTTGACCAGCAACTTGACGGGCTGGTGATGAACCAAGCGGCCTGGTCCGTAGATGGGGGTCTTTGATGCAGATTCGTTTGGTGAGCATCGAGCGGTCTTATATCGGGGTCCACATTCGCAATCAATTTTAGATGCGGAACTTCTCAACTCTCTCAAATCTTGCCGATGGTGTGTTTCAGGGTCTGGGTGTTGGCAGCCATTTTCTCGCGCTGGAAGTATGTGCCGAGTTCTGACCATCAGGGTCTGACGCTATTTCTTTAACGGGCTTTTGCGTGAGACTTTTTGGGCGATGGATACAAAATTCTTGACGTGAACACCTTGCTCGTCGAGGCGATAATTTATCGAAAGCTCGGTTCGGGCAATCTCAGGTTCAATGTTCAGAAATTTCATGCCTTTGCGCGGCGCGTTGGCGACCGATTGCGGAACAATGCAAACGCCTTCACCTACAGCGACGAGGCTGAGCGCGGTTTGAAGATCCATGCACCAAATCCGCAACGGTGCTTCGAACCCTGCATCGTCGACGGCTTTGATCACCATATCTGCGTAGCTGGGTCGCGGTCGCTCGGGGTAAAGAATCAGGTTGTGGGTCATGAGCCGCTCGAGTTTTGCAACTGTACGTGTTCCGGTGTCGACGATATCGGGAAGAGCGAGGATCAGCTTCTCTTCCATGAGATGCTTGGACAGGAATTCTGGATCTTTAAGCGTTGGCCGGGCGAATGCGACGTCAATTTCGCGGGAGACAAGCGCTCGGTAGAGTTCGGCATTGTTCATCGGATTAAGGCTAAGATTAACCTCTGGGTAGTTGGCCCGGTAAGATCGGACGATCATCGGAAGAATCCCGTATGTCGCTGATCCAACGAACCCGATCCGAAGGCGTCCCTGCGCCCCCTGACCCAGTCGACGCACTTCCAATTTCGTGTCTTCCAATTGAGCAACAATTGTCTTGCCACGCTCTAGCAGTCGCTCACCAGCTTGTGTCAGGGTGATTGCACTGCGCCCCCTGTTGAAAAGGATGGCTTCCAGCTCGTCCTCAAGCTGTTTTATTTGGCGGCTGAGCGGTGGCTGCGCCATATCCAGGCGCTCTGCTGCCCGTCCAAAATGCAGCTCTTCAGCAACGGCGATAAAGTAGGTCAGTTGTTTGAAGTTCATCTGCGGCTTCCCCCCCTAATGCACTCTAAGCGATTGCGAAAAATAAAAAAGGCCCCCGAAATTTGGGGGCCAGTTAGTAGGGAGGTATCAGGGATTACTCAGCGGCGATGGCTTCCTCATCAGCAGCTGCCTTGAGCACGAAATCAAATTCGAAGTGCAGGTCCGTTTCCAGCTCTTTGGCCGCGGGCGTGAACTTGCCGATCAGGCTTTCTTTTACGGCAAACACGCTATCTTCTTCTAACCAGTCGCTATCCGCATCGTAGATCTGACTGATCAGCGGCCGGTATCCATCTTTCGAAATAATGAAGTGCATATGGCCTGGACGCATCGGATGGTGCCCCATGAAACGAATCAGTTCGCCAGCGGTTTCATCCTCCGGGATCGGATAAGGGACCGGGCGAACTGCCACAAAGGCGTAGTGTCCGTTCTCATCTGTCTCAAAACGCCCACGTAGGTTATACTCCGGCTGATCTGGGTCGAGGTTCTCATAGATACCATTTGGGGCGTCTTCCCAGACATCAAGCGTTACGCCGGCGATGCCATTGCCGTTTTCGTCCTTAATGTAACCTTCGAAATATGCGGTCTCTTCGTTGTCATAGTGCTTCTGGATCGTCGAGGCACCTTTGGGTAGTACCGGCGGGTTCTCACGGTAGAAAGGACCAAGCACCGTCGACTCGCTTTCATTACCTTCGACCGGGTTAGTCATCATGTCGACCAAAACCTCGACACCGAGGATGTCGCCGAGCAAGATGAATTCTTGGCGATTGTCATTGGAGAGCTTCCCAGCGCGGGCAAGATAATCACATACGAATAGAAACTCGTCATGCTGCAGTTTGACGTCCTTGATGAACCCGTGCAGGTGCTTGATCAAACCAGTCGCAAGTTCGCGCTGACGATCCGTGATGTCGCCATGCTTGCCGAGGCTGTCGATCACGACGTCGGTGATGTTGTCTTGGTTGACGATGCCCATGGGTAGTTCCTCCTCCTGGCAATCTGAATATCAGGTCACGAGGTGCGTTCAGCGCCTCGCTATATAATAGACATCGCGTAATCCGCCTCTCCGCCCAATGCCCGCTACGGTATGAGGTGATACCAGATTAAGACTGACTCTCTGATTGCATCGTTCTTCCCGGGATTCCCACCAGCAGCGCTCACTTGGTGATGAAGAGTATTACCCCATACCCCTGCTGGCATAGCCTCCAAGGCGCCACTCATGCCACCACAACGCACGCACATAAACGTATGGGAGGCCAAGGTGATCGATAACTTCACGCAAATCCAAACACGCCTTGAGGCAATGCCACATTTGCTACGCCTTGGTAGGTTGTTCTCCGAAACGGTTCTCATCGAGATTGACGGTCAAGAGATTTATTTGACCTTCGAGAATGGCCGGATCACTTCCGTTGTAGAAGGTCCCAGCCGAAAGACACCCTGGCGCTTCGCACTCCGGACCGATTCAGAAGCGTTGCAGAAATTCTGGCAGGCGCGCCCAGAACCCGGTTTCCACGACGTCTTTGGCTTGGTGAAGATCGGCCGCGGACGGATCGACGGCGACATCCTGAGCTTGGTGAAGAATCTGCGTTTCTTCAAGGAAGTTCTGGGCCTCGCCCGCGCGCGAGAGGAGGTGGCAGCATGAGTATCGAACCTATCACCGGCCGCTACGTAACCGTCAACATCGCAGGCGCGCCGCACCGTATCTACTTCGAAGAAGCCGGGCAAGGGCGTCCCGTCATTTGCCTCCACACGGCAGGTGCCGACACCCGTCAATGGCGTCATCTGATGAACGATGCCGAGATCACCACATCGAACCGGTTGGTCGCTTTCGACATGCCGTGGCATGGTAAATCCTTGCCACCGGAAGGCTTCGAGACGCAGGAATACCTACTGACGACCGAGGCCTACATCGAAACGGTTCTGGCCGTTATTGATGGTTTGGGGCTTAACCGGCCAGTACTGGCTGGCTGCTCAATGGGTGGGCGCATCGCATTGCAACTCGCTGCGCTGCATCCCGAAAAGTTCAGTGGTTTCATTGCCATTGAGGCGTCGGACTTTCAGCCCGCTTGGTATGATATTGACTGGTTCCACCGCCCCGATGCCCATGGCGGCGAAATGGGAGCGGCGCTCGTATCCGCCAATATATCGCCCTACGCACCCGATGCCGAACGTTGGAATACGCTTTGGATGTTCATGCAAAGCGGGCCCGGCGTGTTCAGGGGTGACCTGAGCTTCTACACCAAGGATGACAGCCTTATCCCGCGCCTGCCTACGATCGATACGAGGCAGACACCGGTTCATATCATCGTTGGTGCCTATGATCTGACGTGCACGCCAGAGGATGCAGAAAGAACTGCCAAAGCGATTCCTGGGGCCACTTTGGCTGTCATGGATGAACTGGGTCACTTTCCTATGAGTGAACACCCTGAAGGTTTCCGCCCGTTCTTTGCCGAGGCCTTGGACAAGATGCCGCCTGTAGCAGCGAAGGCGGCGTGATCAATTAAACCTGCACGGGAGGAGGAGCCATGTGCAAGAACGCCGACAACCCATGCGCTGAATGCAAAAAACAGAAGAAGACGGATGCAGTCTGGATGTTCGTCACCGATGAAGAACGTCACGCCATCGAGCCGTCGAACAGAACGCAGCCGCTTGTGGATGCACACTGCTGAGTACCTACAAACCCAGATGCTCCGCTACGCTGCTTGGAGCATCCAATACGGATGACGACAATGACCACTCCCTGTATTATTTGTGTGGCGATCACTGGAAGCCTGCCAACGAAAACCAACAATCCGGCTGTCCCGATCAGCGTGTCGGAACAGTTGGAGTCTACTCACGAGGCTTTTGAGGCCGGTGCGACCATCGTACACGCGCATGTGCGAAATGATGATGAAACTCCGTCCTCGGACCCGGAGAAGTTCGAGGCCCTAAAGGACGGACTCAACAAGCACTGCCCAGGAATGATCATCCAGTTCTCCACCGGTGGCCGGTCAGGCGCAGGGCAAATGCGCGGAGGAATGCTACCCCTACGGCCCGACATGGCTTCGTTGTCAGTTGGATCGAACAACTTTCCAACCCGGGTCTATGAGAACCCTCCAGATCTTGTCGACTGGCTGGCCAGCGAAATGCTCACATATGATGTCAAACCGGAAATTGAGGCCTTCGACCTGAGCCATATTCTAAAGGCAAAAGATATGGCCGACAAAGGCCAACTAGCGGGTACGCCTTACGTCCAGTTTGTCATGGGTGTGAAGAATGCAATGCCGGTCGATCGAGATGTGTTCGACTACTATATCCGGACCGTACACCGCCTTTTCGGTTTCGACGCGCCATGGTGCGCGGCCGGCATCGGCGCAAACCAACTCAAGCTGAACGAATGGGCGATTGCTGCAGGTGGCCATGCCCGCACAGGGCTTGAGGACAACGTCCGGCTTGACCGCGATACACTGGCCCCCTCGAACGCAGCGCTCGTACGCCGGGCGGTCGAGGTTTGCGACAAGAATGAGCGCTCTGTGGCGAGTTGGCAGGAGGCACGTAGCCTTCTCGGCCTGCGTCTGCCCGGCGATACGCAGCGAGGACAAGCTGCATGAAGAAGGTTTATGAAACAGCGTCTGAGGCTTTGGACGGCCTTTTGCATGATGGCATGCTGATTGCAGCGGGTGGGTTTGGCCTTTGCGGTATTCCCGAATTGCTCATCGACGCGTTGGTCGAAAGTGGCGTCAATAATCTGACCGTCGCGTCGAACAACGCCGGTGTGGACGACTTCGGTCTGGGTAAGCTTCTTGCGACACGCCAAATCAAGAAAATGGTGTCGTCCTATGTAGGCGAGAACGCAGAGTTCATGCGCCAGTATCTATCGGGCGAACTTCAGCTGGAATTCAACCCTCAAGGCACTTTGGCCGAACGTATGCGGGCGGGCGGCGCAGGCATCCCGGGGTTTTACACCCAGACAGGCGTGGGAACTCAAATCGCGGAAGGCAAGGAGGTCAAGACCTTCAAAGGCAAGGACTACATCCTTGAGGAGGGCATCTTTGCTGATCTTTCCATCATTAAAGCGTGGAAAGCCGATGACACTGGCAACCTGGTTTTCCGGAAGACAGCGCGTAACTTCAATCCGCCCGCCGCAATGTGCGGCAAGGTCTGCGTGGCCGAAGTTGAGGAGATCGTGCCGCGCGGTTCCATCGATCCGGATCATATCCATTTGCCGGGAATCTACGTTCACCGTCTGATTCAGGGCAAACACGAAAAGCGGATTGAACAGCGCACCGTACGCAAGCGGGAGGAAGCATGATGCCCTGGGATCGCAATCAGATGGCAGCGCGTGCCGCAGAGGAACTCGAAGACGGTATGTATGTGAACCTCGGGATCGGGATCCCGACACTTGTCGCTAACTACGTGGGTGACAAGGACATCACATTGCAATCCGAAAACGGCATGCTCGGAATGGGCCCGTTCCCTTTAGAGGGCGAAGAGGATCCTGACCTGATCAATGCGGGCAAGCAGACGATCACGGAGCTTGCGCGCACCAGCTATTTCGACAGCGCCACGTCCTTCGGGATGATCCGGGGAGGCAAGATCGCCGCTGCGGTCCTGGGCGCAATGGAGGTCTCTGAGAAGGGTGATCTCGCCAACTGGATGATCCCGGGCAAGCTGGTCAAGGGCATGGGCGGTGCGATGGACCTCGTTGCAGGTGTCGGCCGTGTCGTTGTCGTCATGGATCACACCAACAAGCACGGCGACAGCAAGGTTCTGAAGGAATGCACCCTGCCGCTCACCGGCAAGGGAGTTGTCGACCGCATCATCACAAACCTTGGCGTCCTGGACGTAACGCACAAGGGTCTGCACATCGTCGAATGCGCCGATGGCGTCACCCGGGACGGTATCGTCAAGGCGACCGAGGCGGCGATTGTCTGAAGGATCAGGATATCAGGGGCTACGTCTACGTGACATTTCCGGCTCCGCCATCGGGGCCGGTTTTCTTGCTGTCCTTGTGTCCTACTCGGGTCCTCTTCTGATCTATCTCAGCGCCGCGGAAGCTATTGGGGTCTCTAAGGGCGTGTTTTCGTCTTGGGTATTCGCAATCTCGGTCGCAGCAGGACTATCGAGCATTGGCCTTAGCCTCTGGTTCCGTGTTCCCGTCGCTATGGCCTGGTCGGCCCCTGGCACGGTTCTTTTAATATCTCTCGGCGCATCCTTGTCGCCCGCAGAGATGGTCGGTGCATATATGGCGGTCGCCGCATTACTAGTTTTGATCGGATTATCCGGGGTGTTTGAACGACTTGTCCAATTCTTGCCACCTTCCGTGACCAACGGAATGATGGCTGGAATCCTTTTTGGTTTTGGTCTGAAAGCGGCAGGTGGTTTGGCAACAGATCCCGCTGCCATCGCTTTGTTGATAGTCGTCTTTGCCGTAAGCGCTGTTGTTGTTCCTCGTTATGCCATGCTTGCCTTGCTGGCCTCAGCCCTGCTTGTCAGCGCGGTCTTCTACGACGCGTCTATTGGAACCGTAAGCTTATCCTTCGCACATCTTGAGGTGACGGCCCCCACCTTCTCAACAGGAGCCATGCTTAGCTTGGCTTTGCCTTTGCTAATCACGACACTGAGTGGCCAATATCTTCCCGGCATGGCAATACTGAGGACCAGCGGGTTCCAGATATCTGCGAATCCAGTCTTGATCGTCGGTGGCATCGTTTCTGTCGCTGCCGCCTTCTTGGGTGGTATCACCACCGCCCTTGCCTCGATCACTGCAGCCTTTTGTGCGGGACCAGATAGCCATCAAGACGCCAGCCGCCGTTACGTCGCGGGCATCTCCTGCGGTGTCTTCTTTTGCCTTGGAGGCATTTTCGCCGGTAGCATTGTAGAGATCCTGATCCTGCTGCCGTCGGCACTCATTGCTCTTCTGGCGGGGCTTGCGCTCCTGCAGCCAATCCTAAAATTCATCGAGGCTATTTTGGCATCCGATAACTCCCAGGCCGGCTTGTTGACTTTTATGTTCACCGCGTCTGGCGTGTCTTTGTTCGGGATTGGGTCCGCATTTTGGGGCGTTGTTGTGGGTATCGCTGTCCACTTTCTGACGAAAGCGGTGCTCGCTTTGCAAGGCGGCGCAACGAACTGAAAACCAACAACCTTAAAAGGACGGCTAGTGGTGGACTGAGTATCCTGCTGAACTGGCATGACGAGGACGCTCGCGGAACCAGATACAGTGTAGGTGACCAGCCGTGTGGTTGTACTTAACGACATTCAGGAAGGGCGGTTGGTTCGGTTGGAAATCGACACAGGTCCGACCGTTGGTTACTTCGGAATTATGAGAAGCGCAGATGATGTTCCAACACCAGCGATCCGGGCATTCTGCAGCGTTTTAAATCGTGCCGCAAAACAGTATTCGGATGCAGACAACAACCCCAAGTAACTGGAAATCAAATCAAACCGATAGTTTTCGGGAAGGGCCGATGATTTGATCTGAGTCAAAGTAAGTATACATATTTAATGGTAGCGACGCGGCATGATGATATCTGTGCCTGTTGGAGACGATGCCATGCCCCTCGACAAAATGGAAAGAAGCTGTGCGCTGATCCACGGGATGGCCGATCGCCTAGGATGCAATATTCCCGGTGCGGTGTTGAGAGATCCCCTGAACCAAGCGAGAGCTTATCGATCTGCTGTCCTGCTGTGCAACGCGTGCTCTCGCCAAGACGACTGCCAACAGTTCCAAAAGACCAACACCAAATTAGACAGAGCTCCGGATTATTGTCGCAACCCCTGGCCCTGAACTCAAAACACATTGTGATGCGCGACCATATTGATGAGTTAATCAGGTGGCACATCAATACAGAACTACAATCTGCTTGTCCCTTATCTAAGCTTCGAGGCTACGTTGCTTCTACTCTCATCGCCAGAAACGACGTCAGTCGAATGACTTAGCCCTTTTTTGGGACAGCGGCGATACCTCGATCGGTTGGAAGCCTTTCCGCGTCCGCAGATCGCATGATTACATCATGGGTACTACTAAAAAAGGTATCAGCCGAGACCGTGACAGGTTTCGGCTGTCGTGTTTGTTTCCCGCATACTTCGCGGTATCGGAGGCATTCGCGAAAGCATGTTCAACCGCTTGTCCAAAGGCGGACACTGAAAGCAGCCTCTGCAGGGGTCAAAGGGAGGAATTCACATGACCATGATTAAAACAACCCGAGCTTTCTTGGCTGGAACTGCCTTTGCAGCCATAGCTGCTACAGGTGCCTTTGCTCAGGAAGTGACGCTCAAACTTCACCAGTTTCTGCCAGCTCAGGCGAACGTTCCGAAGCTGGTTCTGGACGTTTGGGCAGATAAAATCGAGGCTGAGTCCGATGGCCGGATCAAAGTCGATCGGTTCCCATCGATGCAACTGGGCGGCAGGCCGCCAGAGTTGATCGATCAGGTCACAGACGGTGTTGCAGATGTGATCTGGACTGTCGTCGGCTACACGCCCGGCCGCTTTCCGACGACAGAAGTCTTTGAGCTGCCTTTCTTTGTGGAAGATGCACGCGCTGCATCCTGCGCCTTCTGGAAAATCCACGAAGAGCACTCGAGAGATACTGAGTTTAAGGATGTAAAGATCCTTGCAACCTGGGTTCACGGCCCGGGCATGATCCACACCGCCGATCCCGTAGAATCGCCTGAAGACCTGAATGGTATGAAAATCCGCGGTGGCTCTCGTCTGGTCAACAAAGTGCTGGAACAGGTTGGCGCAATCCCTGTTGGCATGCCGGTGCCAGCAATTCCGGAAAGCCTATCCAAAGGGGTGCTCGACGGTGCCACGATCCCGTGGGAAGTCACAACTGCTCTCAAGATCCCGGAACTGGTTGAGTTTCACACGGAATTCGAAGGTCCTGGCCTTTACACACTGACATTCGTTGTCGCAATGAACCAGGCCAAGTATGACTCTCTGCCTGATGACCTGAAAGCCGTGATCGACGCCAATGCTGGACTGGAATTCTCGGTCTTCGGTGGTGGGACGCAAGCCGACGCAGATGGCCCGGCGCGCGAAATCGCTGTCGATAACGGCAACCAGATATTCACGGTCAGCGACACTCAGCCTTGGCTTGACGTCGTCCAGCCCGTCTACGCCGAGTGGGTCGCTGACATGAACAGCAAGGGGATCGACGGTCAGGCTCTGATTGATCAGGCGCGTGGGCTCATGTCCGGCGAATGTGCGGGCGCGAATGCCGACTTCTAATCCCTGATTGCGCCGCCGGGCTTGTGTTCGGCGGTGCACCATCGCATGGGGGAGGAGCAGCATGCATATATTCTTTGATAGATTAGCGAGAACCTTTGCCCGCCTTGGCGGTTTCGTTCTTGGTTTTCTCGTTGTCTTGACTTGCGTGTCGATCCTGGGTCGATCCGTGAACACTATTCTCAACGGTGATTTATTCCAATCGATTATGCCTGGATTTTCCGCAGCGCTATTGAATACTGGCATCGGACCAATCAAGGGCGATTTCGAAATCGTCGAAGCGGGAATGGCCTTTGCGATCTTTGCCTTTCTACCGCTGTGTCAGCTGAACGGCGCACATGCCTCAGTAGACATCTTCACATCGAAGCTGGATTTGCGGTCTAGTCGTTTGCTTCGGGCGATCATAGAAGTCGTCTTCGCCGCCGTTCTTGTGATCATTGCGTGGCAGCTTTTTGAGGGGTTGCAAACGAAGCGCAACGCTGGAGAAACTTCATTCTATCTCGAGTTTCCCGTCTGGTGGGCCTACGCAGTCAGCCTCTTCGCTGCGGTCGTAGCCGCCATCGTTTCAATTTATGTGGCAGTCATGCGGGTCCTGGAGAGTGTAACGGGCAACCGTGTTCTGCCGCCCGAATTGGAGGCAGACCATTGAGCGACCTCATGATCGGGCTGATGTCTTTCCCCGCCCTTCTTCTCCTTATCTTTCTGCGCGTTCCAATTGGTCTTGCGATGTTCCTCGCCGGCTTGGTGGGTCTTGTGATAGTTACGGGCGATACAACAATTCCACTAGCACGCCTTAAATCGGAGACATTCGGAACCTTCTCGAACTACTCACTGTCGATCGTACCGATGTTCCTCTTAATGGGGTACTTCGCAACACTCGGGGGCATGAGCCAGTCGCTTTTCAAAGCCGCTGAGAGTTGGCTTGGACATCGAAAAGGCGGCGTGGCCATGGCATCCGTAGGAGCCTGTGCAGGGTTTGGCGCGATTTGTGGGTCGTCGCTGGCAACAGCCGCTACTATGAGCCGTGTCGCACTTCCAGACTTAAAAGCCTACGGCTACGCGGGAGGTTTCTCCACCGCAACACTCGCGGCGGGCGGTACCCTGGGCATTCTTATACCCCCGTCTGTAGTTCTGGTGATCTACGCCATTTTGACTGAACAGAACATTGCCAAGCTCTTCTTAGCAGCTTTCATTCCGGGCATTTTGGCCGCTATCGGATACATGATCGCGATTGCGGTTTATGTTCGCATCAATCCTGAGAACGGCGGTAAAACCCGTGAACGTATACCATATGCTGAGCGCTTGCGAGCTCTCTTCGACGTTTGGCCAGTGCTCTTGGTGTTTTTTCTTGTGGTCGGCGGCATTTATCTGGGTTGGTTTACACCGACCGAAGGCGCAGCGGTCGGAGCGTTTGGCACCGGGTTGATTGCGTGGCTTGCGGGAGGACTAACGCGAGACACACTGTCTGAGAGCTTCTACGTCACTGCACGTGCGTCAGCGATGATCTTCTTCATTGTCCTCGGTGCTGCCTTTTACAACGGCTTCCTCGCCTTAACCCAACTCCCGCAGGAAGCCGCCGCTTGGGTCGGAGCGAGCGGTCTGAGTCCTTGGCTGATCCTGATCATCATCCTTGTATTCTACCTCCTTTTGGGTTGCTTGATGGACAGCTTGTCGATGATCCTGCTGACTATCCCGATCTTCTGGCCCGTGATGCAAGAGTTGGATTTCGGGCTTGTTTCCATGGTGGAATTGCAGTCGTCAAAGCTGGAGGCACTTGCTGCAAGTGGTGCAGATGTGTCTGCAACGCTGTTGGCAGAAGCACAGGCGATCCTTGCCAATGGTCAGGAGTTAACGCGGGAAATGACTAGGGAACTCGGCCTTCGCGGCGTCAATCAAGGCGCTCTGAACCGAGTAAACATCGAGTACACGGCAATCTGGTTTGGGATCCTGGTTCTAATCGTTGTCGAGGTTGGTCTTATCACGCCTCCGGTTGGCATGAATCTGTTTGTAATCAACGCAATGGATAAGAAGACATCCATGGTGGAGACCTACAAGGCGGTGCTTTACTTCGTCGCCTCAGATCTTGTCCGCGTAGTGATCCTCGTCGCGTTCCCGTTCATTACGTTGGCTTTGGTCCCACTATAGGGTTTCCCAAAGAAAGAACTATAGAGCCCTGGGCTGTCCCGACAGTCTGGGGTTTTAGATCGTTTGAAATGCCTTGCTTTATCAGCGCGAAGTTTGCGCATTTGAGGCCGTGGAAACCCACTCTTTGCACACAAATGAGAAACAAAACCGTACAAAGGATCCGCAGAGAACCGTGTCAGTCACGGTAACCCGCAGCCGTAAATGCGTGCCAGACCCAAGACGGCGATCCACGCTGTAGTCCAGAACAGATTGAGGCAGAGTTCTTCTCGCTTCAGTTTGTCGTATGTTGAGGTGGGCATTTTGGCACATAGATGAAGACCAAATTACTGCTTACCGCCAGCCCATCAGATCTTTTCAGAAGAGAAAGCCCAGTACGATCGGAACGGTTATGGCACCGAACAATGTCGACATGACGATAGCGGAAGCACCAACATCTCCCACGCCATGGCGTCCACAAAAGGCAACGAAAGACAAGAACAAAGGCATACAAGAAAAGAGAATGGCGTCACGGGTGACCGTTTCTGCCCAACCAAAAACAACGCAAAATGCAGCCCCCACGGCGAGTGGATGTACGAAAAGTTTTGCCAGTGTGACAGTTAAAACACGCGGTCCACTACGGGACATTCGAAACTGAAGGATGCTACCGCCAATTACAAACAAGGCGACAAAGGGGGCGGCTGAAACAATTGATGTGATGACCTGGTCTCCCCAGTCGGGCAGGGAAAGCCCGGTTGCGAGAAACGCAAAGCCCGCGATCAAACCCAGCACGACAGGGCTTCTGAAGAGCGCCGCAAGGGCGGCTGACAAAGCGTTTCCTTCATCTCTTTCTTCGAAGAGCAGCGCCAGTGTTGTGATGAGAGGCATGATGATCGCAACCTCGGCAAAAACGACCCAAGAAAACGCTTCGGTTGCGCGCTCTGGAATGAACGCCGCGGCGATCGGAAAGCCCAAAAAGATTGTATTCGCCGTCGCACCGCCCAGTGCAAGAATGATGCTCTGCGCTTGAGGTTCCCGCAGTCCGTAGCGGAGAAAGGGCCACAGAACGGCAACCGATCCGAGCGACCCGACCGCGTAGGTGAACGCGTTCAGCCACGAGAAATCCGAAAGCGACTCTCCATTTGTGATCGCTGAGAAAAGCAGGACCGGAATGCAGGCATTCATGACGAACCGGTTCAGGATTGGCAAACCCTCTGCCGGAAACCACCCACGCCACACGAATAGGCTGCCGACGGCAATCATTGTGAAAATAGGCAGCATTAATACAAGCACATCGATCATGGTTTCTCGCCTCAACCTGCAAAATCGATTGCGCCGCGCTCAATGAAGAGCGCGGCGCAAATGGGCTCATCGGCGGCCTAAGCGCCGTCTCGGGATTTGAAGATTCCATCAAAGAACGCGGAAAGCTCGTCGAAAGCATCCAGTGGCAGGATGTGCGCGACATACTGATCAGGCCGTACAACGATCAGACACCCACGCACTCGGTCGATCCCGCGCATGTCGTAGATATCATCGCCCAGCTTGTGATCGACGCAGAAGACCTTTTCGAAATCGCGCAATTCGTAACGCCCCTTTGCAGGCCGAAGAAACGACGGCAAGTCTTCGTAGTTCAAAGATTTGAAGTCTTGCTGGAACACGGCGCGCAGGTCGATCAGGGCGTCGATGTCTTCATCCTTGCGCGTGAACCTCTGAATGGGCGAGGCGGGGTCGTTTTCCAACCAACCGCACAGCCCTTCGATCGCGTCGCCCTTGGTGCCTACGTCGTCTTGCCCGGCAAAGGCGTAGAGACGCCAGCGTCCGTCCGCCTCGGCCACATGCCCGAGGTGCAGGGGTTTGGCGTCCGACAGCCGCAGAACCGGGGCGGAATGGAAGCGTTTCCCGAGGATCTGGCCGGTCGCAAGCTTCTGATGTGCCGACTCCGCAACGATGCGCGACGGATCGTATCGAACGGCAAGACCACCGGTGAATTCGAGGTTCTCGATAAACTGCTTCTGGAAGCGTGGCATGTCGGTTCCGTCCAGCTCGGACTCGCCTGGCGGCGCACTCATGATGCGCGCCCATTTGTGGTCGGTCTCGACCAGCCGCTTTGCCTCTTCCAGCCGTTCCGCGGAATAGCTGTGCAGCAGACTCGCATCCGACCGACCCGTCAGGACGTGTGCCAGCTTCCAGCCGAGGTTGAAGGTATCACCCATGGAGACATTCATGCCCTGACCCGCTTTCGGGCTGTGGGTGTGGCACGCGTCTCCCGCGGTGAAAACCCGCGGATTGCGCGTGGATGTCTCTCCTTCGGGCACATCATCGAACTTGTCCGTCAGCCGGTGGCCGATCTCGTAAATCGACCACCAGACCACCTCTTTCACATCGATTGTGTAGGGGCGCATGATCCGGTTGGCTGCGGCTATGATATGTTCAGAAGTGAGGTTCCGGTTCGCGACCCGTTCGTCAGGGTTGAGTTTGTCGAGCTCGACATACATGCGAAACAAATAGCCGCCTTCGCGCGGGATGATCAGCACGTTGCCTTCCGTGGCCGACTGAATCAGGCATTTACGGCGTAAGTCGGGGAAGTCGGAATTTGCCAGGATGTCCATTACACCCCACGCCTGATGAGCCGCGTCGCCATAGAGCTTACCGCCGATCGCCCTGCGCACATTGCTGCGCGCGCCATCGCAGCCAACGACATAGTTCGCGCGAAGGGTCACCATGTCACCTCCGCTGCCGTCTTCATTGATACGTTCCAGTGTGACGGTCACCGGATGATCTTCTGTGCCTGTGTCGATCTCAAGACCTGCAACCTGTAACCCGTAGTGCGGCTCCAGCCGGGTCGGGGACTTCTTCATCACGTCGAGGAAAAGCTGATGAATGCGCGCCTGATTGACGATGGTATGCGGCATCTCGGACTGGTCATCTGCCACGTCCTGCGCGATTCCGACACGCGTGATGTTGTTCGTGTTCGCCGGATCGGGCTTCCAGAACGTGGTCTGGTTCACCCAGTAGGCCTCGCGCTTGACCTTGTCGGCAAAGCCGAAGGCTTGGAACATCTCCATCGAGCGCACATTCACTCCATCGGCCTGACCCTTTTCCATTGGGCCGTGCTTAGGTTCGACGATCATGGTTGTGATATCCGGGAAACCCGACAACTGAGCAGCAAGGCAAAGTCCGGCCGGACCGCAGCCGGCTATCAGCACGTCTACTGTCTGAGGCACCGTGCGATCATGGGGTTGCTCACAACCGAGGGCGGGGGCTTTGAGATCTGGATCTCCGGGTCTGAACCCGTCCATATAGTACTGCATTTTTTCTCCGGGGGCTGGATCGCGATGACTTATAGTATTTATACTTACTATGTTGAGCCATAAAAGGTATGTGTACATACCTTTTATGTTGTTCTAACGATACTTGATAGCCGCACAGGAAGGCGCATGCAGAATACTCCAAATATGAATGTCACTGGCATGGCAGGTCATCTGATCCGCCGACTGAACCAGCTTTCGACGCAAGTCTTCATGCATCGCACGCAGGAAGAAGGATTTGACCTGACGCCGGTTCAGTTCGCGGCCCTCGACGCCATTTACGCGAATCCAGGACTAGACCAGGCGCGCATTGCGGCAAAGATCGCTTACGACAAGGCGACAATCGGAGGCGTTATCGACCGCCTGGAACAAAAGGGCTTTGTGGTGCGGTCCATCAGCAAATCAGACCGGCGCGCTCGCGAGGTCCGGCTCACAAACAGTGGCCGGAAGACATACGACAATATCCTACCGATCGTTTCAGAATTACAGACTGAGATACTCGCAGGCCTCGATCCAAAACAACAAGAACAGTTCCGCAATCTAGTGGTGAAGATTATTCACGCTGCTTCAGGTAACCAGGAATAATGCCTGCGGCCTAGGCGACTGAAACCGATGCCTCAGGATACAGGACGGTATCGTACGATACTCCATTAGGCATCGCCTGAACCGAAACGCTATGCGTAGCCTCCGTCCAAAGAATGAGGAGGATACCGATGACAAACTTTTTTCGCTCGCCATCGCGCAGAACAGTCCTGAAAGGGCTAGGCGCGACTGCATTCGCCAATGGGCTTGCCGCGCCAGCACTCGCTCAAGGCCGCCCCATCAAAATCGGTTTCGTCACGCCTCAGACTGGCCCACTGGCGATCTTCGCCGAACCAGACAACTTCGTCCTGAACCAATTCAAGAAACAGCTCCAAGGCGGGCTAATGATCAACGGGTCAAAGCATGAGGTTGAATTCGTCGTCAAGGACAGTCAGTCGAGTTCAAACCGCGCCTCATCGGTCGCACAGGAACTGATTTTCGAAGATGAAGTCGACATCATTACCGCCACTTCGACACCAGACACCACCAACCCGGTGGCGGATCAGGCCGAACTAAACGGAGTGCCCTGCATCACCAATGATACACCATGGCAGCCACATTTCTTCGGTCGTCAAGGCGACCCGGCGGTGGGCTTCGACTATACGTTCCATTTCTTCTGGGGTCTGGAAGACATCATCTCGGTGTTCAGCGGCATCTGGGATGCGGTTCCGACCAACAAGGTCGTCGGCGCGCTCTGGCCCAACGACCCTGATGGCAACGCGTGGGGTGATCCCAATCTTGGCTTCCCGCCTGTAATGGCCCAAAAAGGCTATGAGCTGATCGATACCGGTCGTTTCCAGTCCATGACCGATGATTTCTCTGCCCAGATTTCCGCCTTCAAGGCAGCTGGCGTCGAGATTGTCACCGGTGTTGTCATTCCCCCCGATTTCACCACGTTCTGGACTCAGGCTGCGCAGCAAGGGTTCAACCCAAAGGTTGTCAATGTCGCTAAGGCATCGGAATTCCCGCAAGCGATGGCCGCTCTGGGCGACCGCGCGGATGGTCTGTCCGTCGAGGTCTGGTGGTCGCCGCGTCATCCCTTCGCCTCTGGTTTCACCGGCCAAAGCTCTGCTGAATTGGCGAAAGCCTACGAGGACGAGACGGGCAAACCATGGACAATGCCGCTGGGCTTCAAGCATTCGCTGTTCGAGGTCGCGATTGATGCGCTCACACGCACTGAGGACCCGACCGATCCCGACAGCATCGCAGCGGCAATCCGAGCGACATCATACAATTCTGTCGTAGGGCCCATCGACTTCTCCGCGGGCCCGGTTCCCAATATCGCCAAGACACCGCTTGTTGGTGGTCAGTGGCGTGTTGAGAACGGCAAACCGATCCTCGACATCGTGGAAAACGGTGGGTCACCTGACGTTCCCCTGACCGCGGAAGTCCGGCCCATCGTCTGATCTGGGAATTCTCCACAACTGCTCCGCTTCGCCTTGCGCGCAGCGGGGCCTGTTGTGTTTCAGGAAAATCCGTATTTCGAACGAGACTGCGGCGGTTGGCTACGCAATCAATACTTGCTGCTTTGGGTATTGGCTGACACCGCTGAAGGTATTGAGAACAGGTTTTTAAAATTGTTGACGTAGGAAGGGAGGGTTCTAATGCCAATTCTTGAACTTGAAAACGTCTCTAAGAGCTACGGTGCTTTGACCGTCACCGATGACGTTTCGTTTACCCTTGACGAGGGCAGTACGCTTGGAATCATCGGACCGAATGGCGCCGGCAAAAGTACACTTTTCAATCTTATCGGGGGGACCCAACGGGTTAAAAAAGGTCTCATTCGCTTTGAGGGTAGGGATGTATCCCAAACCAACGCGGCCGAACGTTGCCGCTCAGGCATCGCACGATCATTCCAGATTCCGCATCCGTTTATCGGCATGACGGTCTATGAAAACCTGTTGGTGGCCGACGCCTTTGGCACGACCGACAAACATGTCGCGAAGGACCGCTGCCGCGCAATTCTCGATCAGACGGGTCTACTGGCAAAGGCCAATCTCCCCGCAGGAGCGCTGACACTTCTTGAACGCAAGCGACTTGAATTGGCCCGCGCGCTTGCAACAGGCCCCAAACTGTTGCTGCTGGATGAGATCGCGGGCGGGCTGACCGAAGGCGAATGCAAATCGCTGGTGCAGACCATCCGGGATATCCGAGACAGCGGCGTGTCGATCATCTGGATCGAGCACATCGTTCACGCACTGATAGCTGTCGTCGAAAGGCTGATTGTAATCGACTATGGCCGCGTCATCGCAGATGGTGTGCCCTCCGAGGTCGTGAAACTACCGCTCGTCAAGGAAATTTACCTCGGGATCGACCTTGATGACCAAGCTGCTTGAAACCCAAGACCTCACTGCCCACTACGGCGATTTTCAGGCCCTGTTCGGCATCGACCTGAGCGTAGAAGAGGGCGAAACCATTGCCATCATCGGCTCTAACGGCGCGGGCAAATCCACTTTTTTGCGCGCGGTGACGGGTATGCGCCCGGCCACAGGGCAAAACATCACCTATGACGGCCAGCAGATTGCCGGCATGACCGCGGATCGTATCCACCACCTCGGCCTCGCAATGGTCCCGGAAGGGCGGCGCCTGTTTTCGTCGCTAAGTGTCGAAGAAAACCTCAAGATAGGGGCGGCGGGGAAACGAACCGGGCCCTGGAACCTCGACGAAGTCTTCAAGCTCTTCCCCGCGCTGCTGGAGCGGCGGCGTCACGGGGGCACTGAGCTTTCGGGCGGTCAACAGCAGATGGTCGCCATCGGGCGCGCGCTGATGTCGAATCCCCGACTGTTGCTGTGTGACGAAATTAGCTTGGGCCTCGCCCCCAAGATTATCCGCGAGATATACGCCGCCGTGCCGCTGATCCGAGAGCGCGGCACCTCACTGGTGGTGATTGAGCAGGACATCGCGCAGGCCCTAAGGGTCGCCAATCGCGTGTACTGCTTTCAGGAAGGGCGCGTGTCGTTGACGGGGCAGCCATCGGAGTTAAGCCGCGACGCGATCGCAAAAGCCTATTTCGGGACGGAGGACTCCTAATGGAATGGATCAATGTGATCGTGCAGGGTATCCTGCTGGGGGGGCTCTATGCTCTGTTTGCAGCCGGACTGTCGCTGATGTTTGGCGTCATGCGGTTTATCAATATCGCCCACGGCGATTTCATCGTTGTCGCAGCCTACCTCTTACTGGTGATGGTGATGACGCTCGGTCTGCCGCCAGTAGTCGGCATTGGGGTGGTGGTCATCCTGATGAGCGCTGTCGGGTATCTGGGCCAGCGCATCCTGCTCAACCGTGTCTTGGACGAGGATATCCTGCCGCCGGTTCTCGTCACATTTGGTCTATCTATCATCATCCAGAACAGCCTGCTGGAGGCTTTCAGCGCTGACAGTCAGCGCGTGCCGTCTGGCAACTTTGCAACCGCCAGCCTGACGTTTAATGATGAGCTGGCCATTGGCGTGCTGCCACTCGCGATGTTTCTTGCCGCCGTTGGCGTCATTGGCGTGCTGCAATTCATCTTTTTCCGCACGGCACTTGGGCGCCTGCTGCGCGCAACATCGGACGATCCAGAAATCATTCCATTGATGGGTGCAAACAATAGCCATGTCTTTGCCATCGCAACAGCCTTAGCCAGTGCAGTCGTCGCCGTTGCAGGCACAATGCTGGCCATGAAAACCAACTTCGACCCCACAATCGGTCCCTCACGCCTACTTTTTGCCTTCGAAGCCGTCATCATCGGTGGCATGGGGAACATCTGGGGCACGCTGGCCGGCGGTATCATTCTAGGTGTGGCGCAGACTATCGGTGCACAGATTGACGCGGGCTACCAGATCCTTGCAGGGCACTTGGCGTTCCTTGCAGTGTTGATCGTCAGGCCCATGGGTCTTTTTGCAAAGGCGAAAGGGTGAGGAAATGAAAAGTCTTTCTCAAACCGCATTGCACCGCCAGTCGAAGGTTCAACGCCTAGCGCTAATCGGCGTGGCGATCATCGGCTTCGTCGCCCTCGCCTCGGCACCGCTTTGGGCCGGGCGTGCGGATTTGCGACTTTTGATGGAAGCGCTGAGCTTCCTTGCATTGGCACAAATGTGGAATCTTCTTGCGGGCTACACCGGTTTGATTTCCGTAGGGCAACAGGCTTACGTCGGATTGGGGGGCTATTTCTTTTTTGCTTTGGCAATGTTCACCGCCGTACCGGTTCTGCTTGCAATCCCTCTGGCCGCATTGGCCGCAGGACTTGTCGCGATCCCAACGGCCTGGATCGCGTTTCGCTTGCAGGGTGCCTATTTCGCCATCGGCACCTGGGTAATCGCCGAAGTGTTCCGGCTAATTGCAGCACAGTTCCCCGCCTTAGGTGGCGGGTCCGGTATTTCTCTTCCAGTAGCACTCGTACGCTCCATTGCCAGTTCTCGTAGCGGTATCGAATTGGTGATGTACTACATGGCCTTCTTTATCGCACTCGCATCCATTTTGTCGGTTTGGGTCTTGCTCCGATCGCGTTGGGGGTTGGCATTGACTGCAATTCGAGACAGCGAACCCGCTGCCGCCAGCCTTGGGGTCAACATTCGTCGCGTGAAATTCATGGTCTATGTTTGCACTGCAGTCGGCACGGCGCTGACCGGGGCCTTCATCTTCCTCCAAAAGCTGCGCATCACCCCAGAGGCCGCATTCAGTGTCACCGAATGGTCCGCCTTCGTGATCTTCATCGTCGTAATCGGCGGTCTGGGTACTATCGAGGGGCCGATCATTGGGGTGATACTGTTCTTCCTGCTGCGCGACCTCGCTGCCGATTTGGGAACCTGGTATCTCATTGGGCTCGGCGCATTGGCTATCGCGGTTATGCTGATTGACCGACGAGGCATATGGGGAGCATTCAAAGCGCGTGGCTTTCCAAATTTGTTTGTCACCCAGAGAACCTTGAATTGACCTCAGGACCCGAAAACGACTTCCATGCAACAAGCCCTCAGAAATGGCTGCAGCCTAAATCTTACAGCGCATGGGCACAGCTAAGCTATGAAGCCTAGCAGTCCAACAGAAACAAAAAATGCTCTGTGTCGCGCTGGTCACCGGAAGACGCCGCGGCATCGGAGCTTGCACTTCCAAGGAACTGGAAATGGGACAGCTACACCATTTATGCTGCCGATGCCGGAAAGGGAAAGACGAATTGCGCGTAATAGCTTCACATAAGAACGATTATGAGACTTTTAGTAAGGATTTGTAATCACAATACAATTCGCCCTTTTACCTCCCTGTGGGCGACCAACCGGCGGCGCTGGACTGGCCGGCGCCGCCTCTTTTTGATGAGGGTGGTTAGCTGACAGTTCGACCCGCAATATCCGAAGCTTTGCTTCCGCCGAATTCTCAACTACCCCCATCACTCACACACGAATGCGCACTATATTGCGTGGCTAAATTTTGCCCCTCATGGCCGTGTTGCGGCCATGAACTTGAAAGAGCGCGTGGGATTGAACATTCAGGAGACCCGGCGAGCCAAGGGGCTCAGCCAGGAAGCTCTTGCCGACGCCGCAGACCTCAGCCGCAGCTACATGGGCAAACTGGAGAACGCCCGCAACGCCATGTCGCTCGATGCCCTCGAAAGCATAGCGACGGCGCTGAGCGTGGATCCCCAAGAGCTACTTCGGCCACGCAACTAGCGCGCCCGGAAGCAGCCTGAAACGCATTCCAAACAGTTCATTGTAGGCAGCCCATGAAACCTCCTCGCCTAAGAGCACAACCTATAGCCGAAGGGGTCGCACGCGTGAACGCGGAGGAAGTAATCGTGTGGCGGGATTTCCGTTGGAACAACGGCCAGATCTGGAGAGACTGGTTTGTCGACCCGAAGAGATTTGCGCCGGAGGACATCGAAACCAGGCCGATCAAGAAGGTCTCCAAATCCCGCAAACCTCAGTAGCGAAACCACTCCGAGTGGCCCATGGTGCCTTCGTAGTCACCATACTCGACCATGACGGCCCGCCGGAAAAACACGAGACCGCCGCCCGGATAGTCCAGGGTCTGATCGTTCTCGCTCACGAAGCTCGCCGGCCAGGGCGTGCGCGATCCGTGGACACGGATCAGGTAACGACAGTTGCTGTTCTCGTGATCGCAGGACCGGATGTGCCAGTCCCATTGGCGGGGTTCGTCGCGGGGCTCATAGGATCGCCCGTAGAACCAGAGCACACGGGTTCGCCGGAGCCAGGCGTATTCCGGGATGGAGATGTCGAGTTCCCCTTCCCCGCCGGGGCCTCCCAGTTCGACCGGAACGGCCGCGAAGGTGCAGATCCCAAACGGCGGCCGCGAGGGCCATGGTGTGATGCGTCGGATCATCTCGGCATAGGCCGCAGCGCAGACCGCGCTCGGGGGGAAGCCGCCCGCCATGCAGAGCATGATCGCGCAGTCCATGTCATAGGCCTTCGCCGGTTTGGCGGGCATGAGTGAGATCGTCGCCGCAAGCATGGCACCCAGGACGGACAAGCGCATCGGAGGCCTCCTTTATGTTTCGGGAAAGCAGGCGCTGACGGAGCCATCGGCGACTTTCCTCTTTTTTCTATTTTATACGTTTTATATATATTGACTCTAAATGGTCTTCTCGTGTCAATTGGTTAATGTAAGAAGGTTCCTCATACGGAGGGACCATGCCGATAGCGAGAAATCTCAGTCTGATCACGCTCGATGGAGTGAAGGATCTGATCGCCAGGAAGGCTGACTTCAGCTGTCGGTACGAGCTCGTCGGGGGCACAGGTGACAGCAAGCCGCTCTACCAGTGCATCTACACAGTGGGAGATGAAGAACTCCTGCTGGTCGCGTCCAAGGTCCAGAAACATGGGCCGAAAGTGCGTCACTTCGCGCTCTGGCCGGGACTCGTCAACCATCACACGGCCTATGGTGACGGTCGTCCTGTGTCTATCGATCTCGATGTCCGCAACGCCCCGGAGGGCGATGGCGGACCTGATGGTGATCGGAACTGACGGCAGCGTCAGGACCTCCAACTGGACATTCCACGATCGACGCGAGGATGAGCCGCAGGCGGCCTCCCTTGAAATGCCCATCCGGGCCGATCGCGCCAGCATACTCTCCGCAATCCGGACCACATCCGACCGACACATCGGCAATCGCGCCCTGACGGCAGTCGGGCTGACGCCGGCCGAGTGGCACATTCTTTTCCAGGCCATGATCGAGGCGGAAAGCGCCTACGATCCGAACGCGACGAGCCCAAAGGGCGCTTACGGGCTCGGGCAACTCATGCCGGCGACGGCGCGTGCCCTGGGCGTGGATCGCAACGATCCAGCACAAAACCTCGAAGGTGCCGCGCGCTACCTGCTGGCACAACTGTCGACTTTCCGGGACATCGAGCTCGCGCTTGCCGCCTACAATGCCGGTCCCGAACGGGTTCGCGAATACGACGGCGTGCCGCCTTTCGCAGAAACGCGCGGCTACATCGCCCGCATCCACAGCATCCGTAGTCGACTTTCCGGGCAATCAATCGAGCAGCCCGTCATTCGCGTGTCCACAAGGAACGAGACGCGCGTCCCGGTCGTGATCGACCTCAACTAGAGCCAGAGGACATTCGAGCATGAGATTTCATCGCCTCCGACACCTTTTGCCCATCACCACAACCCTGACGGTGCTGGCCCACCCCGCATTCGCCCAGGACCTCTCCCCGATCCAGACCATGCTGGAGACGGTCGAGGCCGCGCTGACGGGGCCGATCGGCATTGCCGTCGCCACGCTCGCGGTCATCGGCACCGGCTTCATGTGCATGATGGGACGTCTGAACTGGGGCTGGTTCGCCTCGGTCATCATCGGGATCGTGCTGATCTTCTCCGCCGGCACGATCGTCGATGGGTTCACCTGATGACTGTCTTGCAAAATCGCGTCTCTCCGGTGATCCGAACGCGTTGTGCTTTGCAAACGCTGCCTCGGATCACCTCCGAGACACACTTTTTCTCCTGAGCAAGACAGCATCTTCATGGCAGAACGATCCCCCCTCTTTCTCGGCCTCGCACGCCCGCCGAAATATCTCGGCCTCCCTGTCGGCTATCTCGTCGTGCTGGCCATGGGGGTCGTTCTGCCTTTCATCTGGACCAAGTCCCTCGTTTTCTTCCTGATCGGCATCATCGCCTACCCGGTGCTCTGGTTCGTCGCCGACAAGGAGCCCCATTTCTTCGAGGTGCTGCGGGTCTCCTACGGCTCTGTTCGCGCGACGAAGAACCGCGCCCTGCACGGGGGCGACAGCTATGGCGCTTGACGGAACCCGGCACGCTGCCCCTGCCCTCCTTGCCGCGGACGGCCGCGCGTTTTCGCGCGAAAGCACCCATGCCGAGCACCTTCCCTATTTCGCGGTCGCGGCGCCGAATGCGTTGATCACTCG